>JBKPNW010000058.1:0-15866 GCA_046732815.1 Actinomycetota bacterium
CTCCGGGCCGCCGGGTTCGTCGCGAACGCGCAACGTGGCCTGTACTCCATGGCCGATGTGCTCCACGCCCTCTGACACGCCGTGCATGAGGCTCTGAGAGCCTCATGCACGGCGAGCATTTCAGCTAGTCAGCAGAATACAATAAGCTGAAATGCTGAAATGCTGACTAGCTGACATGCTGAAATGCGCGGGTTTGGAAGTGCCTGCCCTTCCCAACCAGCTATGAAAGGAACGTATGACCGACGCTTCCAACGTATCCCTGATCCCACGCGAAGTCCTCTTCGGCAACCCCGAGCGGATGGCGCCGCGTCTCTCCCCCGACGGGGAACGCCTGGCCTACCTCGCCCCGAAAGACGGCGTCATGAACGTCTGGGTCGGTCCTGTGGGAAGCACCACCGGCGGCGACGAATTCGAGCCCGTGACCGACGATAAGGAGCGCGGCATCAGGATGTACTCCTGGGCCGAGGACAACACCCATATCGTCTACCTCCAGGACGAGGGCGGGGACGAGAACTGGCGCGTGCACGCCGTGGATGCGTCCACGAAAGAGGACCGCGACCTGACCCCCTTCGACGAAGTGCAGGCCCAGATCGTGGACAAGAACCGTCACTTTCCCGATGCGCTGCTCGTCGCGCTGAACAGGGAGAACCCGGAGCTCCACGACATCTACCGCCTCACCCTCTCGACCGGCGACCTCGACCTTGTCGCCAGTAACCCCGGCAACGCCGTCCGCTGGGTCGTCGATCCCCACCTCAGGGTGCGCGGGGCGATGGCGGCCACGCCGGAGGGCGGCTTCGACCTGCTCCTGCGCGACGAAGACACGCAGTGGCGAAAGATCCTCGGCTGGGGTAAGGAGGACGCGCTCTCGAGCGCCCCCGTCGGCTTTACCGAGGACGGCGAGAGGTTGTACCTCGTGGATTCGCGCGGGGCCAACGCCTCCCGCCTGGTCCTGCTCGACCTCGAAGATGGCGCGACCCGGACCCTGGTCGAGGACCCGCGCTACGACGTCGGGCAGGTGGTTACGCATCCGGAGACCCACGAGGCCCAGGCCGCCGCCGTCGAGCGCGCGAGAACCGAGTGGGTCGTGCTCGACGACGCCATCAGGGAAGACTTCGCGGTAATCGAAAGCCTGGGCCGCGGGGACTTCGGCGTGACGAGCCGCGACAGGGCCGATCAGAACTGGCTCGTCGCCTTTACCGCCGACGAAGGCGGCGCCTCCTACTACGCCTACGACCGCAACAGCAGGCGGGGCGAGCATCTGTTCGACGCCCGGCCCGCCCTCGCACAGTACACCCTGGCCAGGATGGAGCCCGTCTCCTTCACCTCCCGCGACGGCCTCACCATAGAGGGCTACCTGACCCTACCGCCGGGCTCCGCAGGACCCCCACCCATGGTGCTGAACGTACACGGTGGCCCCTGGGCGCGGGACGGGTGGGGCTACGATCCCGAAGCGCAGTGGTTCGCCAACCGGGGATACGCGTGCCTGCAGGTGAACTACAGGGGCTCGACGGGGTACGGCAAGGCGTTCTTGAACGCTGGCAACAAAGAGTGGGGCGGCAGGATGCACGACGACCTCGTCGACGCCGTCGGGTGGGCCGTCGAGAGCGGCGTTGCCGACCCCGAGCGGGTCGCCATCTACGGCGGCTCCTACGGCGGGTTCGCCGCGCTCGCCGGGGCCACGTTCACGCCGGACCTCTTCCGGTGCGCCGTCGATATCGTGGGTCCTTCGAGCCTGATCACCCTCATAAACAGCATCCCGCCTTACTGGAAGCCACTACTCTCGACCTTCCACGAACGGGTCGGCAACCCCGACTCCGAAGAAGAGTTCCTGAGGTCCCGCTCCCCCCTCTTCTTCGTCGACCGTATCAAGATACCGATGCTCATCGCCCAGGGCGCAAACGACCCCCGCGTAAAACAGGCCGAATCGGAGCAGATAGTCGCCGCCATGGAGGAGAAAGGCATAGACTACGAATACCTCCTCTTCGAGGACGAAGGCCACGGCTTCGCCCGCCCCGAGAACCGCCTGAAATTCTACGCGGCCGCGGAACGCTTCCTGGCCAAACACCTCGGAGGCCGCGCGGAAGAGTAGACGGGCGAGAGGCCCCCGGTCATTCCCGCGAAAGCGGGGATCCACGACGCGGCAGAGACGCTCCGCCCCTCCAGACACAACCGATCTACCAGATTACGTGTCAGTCTTCCGGCTCGGGAACGGGTTCGTCCTCCCCCGGTGAGACGAGGGTCTCGACCCAGCTCGAGTCGACGCCCAGCCTTCCCGCTATCTCCCCATCAGAGAAGCCGAACCGCCGCAAGCGTTCGACCTCCTCTGCCAGGCATGTTTCGCCACGGTCTTCCACGTTCTCTCCCCTGCTTCGAGGCAATCCTGCGATGACCCTTCGAGGATACCACGCCAGCGGGTCGGGGCGTTTATACGGTAGGTGGCAGTTTCAGGCTCATGCCCGGGTAGATCTCATACCCCGAGAGATCGTTCGCCTCGCGGATGGCCTCCACCTTCGGCCTCGGGTCCTCCCAGAGCGCGGTGTGCTCTATCGCTATCCCCCAGAGCGTATCTCCGGGCGTGACGGTGTAGTGAGTGGGCCGAGGCTCGGCCCCGGCCACGCTACCTGCGTAGAGAGCCCCGGTCAGGGTGGCGGCGACGAGCAACGCTCCCAGCCTGCGGCGACGGTACTTTGCGCGGTTCGCTTTCACGGGGGAAATATACGGGCAGACCTCAGCGTTCCCAATGGTATTTTTCCCGCCAACACGCACCCTTCGTCCGGTAGAATCGTCTTTATGCATTTCACGAAGATGCAAGGCTGCGGCAACGATTTCCTCATCTTCGACCCTGATGAGATCGAGGGGAAGGACCTGCCCGATCTCGCCAGAGGGGCCTGCGACAGGCACTTCGGCGTCGGGGCCGACGGGATCCTCATCCCCGCTCCCTCGGAGACTGCCGACCTCGAGATGGTCTACCTGAACTCCGACGGCTCCTCCTCCGAGATGTGCGGCAACGGCCTGCGTTGCCTGGCCCGCTACGCGAAGGACCACGCTATGGTCGAGGGCGAAGCCCTGACCATAGCCACGGGCGCTGGGGTCAAGAAGGTTCTCCTCTTCGACGACGGCTCCTCACGGGTCGACATGGGGCCGCCACGTTTAGACACCAGGGTGGAAGTCGGCGGCTTCCGCCTGCTACGCGTCTCGATGGGCAACCCGCACGCGGTAGCCTTCCTGAGGAGCGAGACCGCACTCGAGGAGCTGGATCTCCCCACCCTGGGACCACCCATCGAAGAAGATCCCACCTTCCCCGAGAAGACGAACGTGGAGTTCGCCTTCGCGTGGGGCGAACGCGACGTCAGGATGAGGGTCTGGGAGCGCGGCGCCGGCGAAACACTCGCCTCGGGCTCGGGCTCGTGCGCCGTCGCGGTCGCAGCGATAGCTCAGGCCCTCGCCCGGAGTCCCCTCAGAGTACACCTGGACGGCGGCAGAGTAGAGATAGATTGGTCCGGCGAAGACACCCCCGTATACATAAAAGGCCCCGCCGAATACATCTGCGACGGCGAGCTGTTGCTGCGAGGTCGATAGTAGAGACGTAGATCGCTTATGCTCGAAACCGCAGAGCCAGTGCACGTCGTGGATTCCCGCTTTCGCGGGAATGACGGTGATGAGAAAGCCGAAATGCTGAAGTGCTGACAAGCCGCCTGGCGAAGCCTGGCGGCTTGCTGACAAGCTGAAGTGCGCGCTTTCCGGCAAGGAACTTGCCGGAGAGCGCCTACCGGATCTCGACCAGGCCGTAACGGGTGGCGAAGACCAGGGCCTGGATCCGCGAGTGCACGCCCATCTTGTTCAGTATGTTCATCATGTGGGTGCGTTCGGTATCCACGCTCATGTGCAGTTTGGCCGCGATCTCCTTGTTCGAGAGGCCCTCGGCGAGCATCTGCAGGACTTCTCTTTCGCGGGGTGTGATCTGCTCGATGCTCGCGCGCGCTTCTACCTCTTCCTCGCGGTTCTGTCCGGCGAGGCGCAGCAGCGCGATCAACTCGTCCTCGGAGAGCAGGGTCTCGCCTTCGCCGAGGCGCCGCGTGGCGTCGAGTATGGCGTCGACGTCGGCCGATTTATGCAGGACGCCGGCCGCTCCGGCCTCGACGGCCCTGGCGTGCTCGGCCCTATCGAGGCTCGCGGTCAGGACGAGCGCCGCGAAATCGGGGTTGGCTTCGCGCAGCTCTCCGATCAGCTCGGTGCCCTCTCCGTCCGGCAGGCTGAGGTCTATAACCCCGAGATCGGCCTGCAAGCCGTCTATCTCCCCGCGTGCCTCGGCGAGCGTCCCCGCCTGGAGGACCACCTCGAACCCGGGCTCCTGATCGAAAACGGACGCGAGCGTCTGACGGAACGAAGCGTGGTCCTCTACGAGCAGGATTCGCTGCACTTGCCCCCCTTCGCGGACCTCTTGTAATCCCACGAACGAAAACAATATACCAGCTTTGGCGGCCTCGATGCCGCCTACTCTCAGGTGCTGGAGAGCTCTCCGGCCTCCCCGCCCGCGAGGACGGCCAGCCCCACCCTTAGAAACACGCGGGTTCCCACGCCCTCCCTGCCCTCAACCTCGAGCTCCCCTCCGAGCGCGAGGACCCGTTCGCGCATCCCCGTGAGCCCCATCCCGGGAGACGTGTCGGGCCCGAACCCCCTGCCGTCGTCCTCGATCTCCACCAGGACCTCGCCGTTTACCATTCCGAGGGTGACAGAGGCGTGCCCGGCGCCCGAGTGGCGCCTGACGTTGGCCAGTGCTTCCTGGACGACGCGGACCAACTCGACACCGGCGGGCCCCGAGATGGTGGTGGGGAACCCTTCGTCCACGACGAGCTCGAACTCGCACCCGCCGCCGATCTGGCGGTTCAGCTCGACGATCGACTCGACGGCGCGGACCAGGGGACGCTCTCTGACGCTCTCGAGCCGCAGGTCGTAGATGGCGTCGCGCAGGCCTCCGACGGCCCTCTTCAGCGCCTCCACCTGGCGTCCCGTCTCTTCCGCGCGGTCGGCGTCCTCGGGCATCCTTCTTCTGAGAACCTGCATCGATTGGAGGGCGTACGTGAGGTCCTGCAGGACGACGTCGTGCAGCTCGCGGGCTATGCGGCGGCGCTCGGCCTCCCTGATCTCACGCAACGCCTCCTCGGCCCGCTTGCGCTCGGTGATGTCCTCCACAGTTCCCTCGTAACCCAAGATGCTCCCGTCGGCGTCGTAGATGGCGCGGGCGTTGGCCGAGGCCCACACGAGATTTCCATCCTTACGGATCATCCGTACCTCGAAGCCGCTAACGAAACCGTCCCGCAGAGCGAGCTTATAGAAGTCGCCCCTGCGCTCTGGCTCCACGTAGAGTTGGTCCCTGATATCGGAGATGGCCCCGAGCAGCTCTTCGGGAGACTCGTAGCCCAACATCCTGGCCATCGCCGGGTTCGCCGTCACGAACTGCCCGTCGACCGTGGACTGGAAGATACCCTCGACGGCGTTCTCGAAGATCGAACGGTATTTTTCCTCGGCCCGCCGACGCTCGCGGCGTACGTCGGCCTCCCTGAGCTCCCGCTCGATGGCGCTGTTGAGCCTGGCGAGGTTGTCCTTCATGAGGTAGTCGTGGGCCCCGGCTTTCATGGCCGCTACGGCCGCGTCCTCACCGATCTGGCCGCTCACGATGATGAAGGGCAGGTCCACAAAGCCCTTGCGCCTGAGCAACGCGAGCGCCGCCGACGAGTTGAAGGCCGGCATGCCATGGTCGGAGATGACGAGATCCCAAACGCGCGCGTCGAGCGCGGCCTCCATGGTCGCCGCGGTGTCGACCCGCTCCCAGGTGGGATCGTATCCGCCCCTGCGCAGACTCATGATCAAGAGCAGGGCGTCGTCCTCTGAGTCCTCGACGAGCAAGACCCGTAGCGGCACGCTCATTTAGGACCGAAACCTATGCTACTACGCGCGAACTGCAGGACAACCTCAGGCCCCTTCTCCGCCGTCGCGACGGTTTGTGTAATCCACATCACATCTAGCCCGTATTCTATTGACGTCCTGGTGCCGGGGCAAATAGCCTCCTGAGTACAAAACACCAGAAAATCACCCATTTGGGGGATACGCCGGTACTGCTCTCGAGGTTATCATGGCAGTGGACGTGCGTCTGTATGCGGGCAAACAGGGAGACCGGAAGGAGAGAAGATGGAGCAAGAACCCAACCTCGGCGGTGAGCGGGAACGGGTTTCGGATGTCCCGCCACAAGACTCGGCCACTGCGATGAGCGCGCAGGACGAGCGGACGTGGTCCGTGATCGCCCACCTGAGCGTGCTCGTTGCGCTCGTTGGCCTCATGCCTTTCGGGGCACTGCTCGTGTGGTTGCTCTACAAGGACCGTTCCCAGAAGGTGCGCTTCCACTCGTTGCAGGCGCTCTGGTACCAGATCGCCTGGATCGTCATCTTCATCGTTTACGCCCTCATTACCGTAGTCCTCTCGATAGTAACGCTCGGCTTGGCCGCCTTCGTACTGGTCCCGCTCGCGTTCGTGCTCGGTATCGTGCCCCTGGTCCACGGTTGCTACGCGGCCTACCAGGTGAGCCAGGGCGTAGAGTACCGCTACCCGTTCATCGCGGACAGGATAGAGGGCCCACGAGGTGTGGTCTGAAGCGCTGAACGCCGAGCAAAGCCTGAGTCCGAAGCGTGATGCCACCTCGGCCCACCAGAGCATCCGAGAGGACCAGGGCGAGCGGGCCTTCGGCCGACCGGCCCGAGGCGAGATGAGCCGCAAGGTCATTCTCCTCGTCGAGGACAACCCCGATGACGAGCTGCTCACCGTGCGGGCGCTCAGGAAGACGGGCGTCAAGAACGAGGTCGTGGTCGCCCACGATGGGGTCGAGGCCCTCGATTACCTGTTCGCGAGCGGTCCTCATGCGGGGAGGGACCCCGCCGCCGTGCCGCAGCTGATCCTCCTGGATCTCAAACTGCCTAGAGTGGGCGGGCTCGAGGTACTCAAACGCCTCAGGTCCGACGAACGCACCCGACGCTTGCCCGTGGTCATCCTGTCGTCCTCCAGAGAGCGGCGCGACATGCTCGATGGCTACGGATTCGGTGCCAACAGCTACGTCCGCAAGCCCGTAAACTTCGAGCAGTTCGTCACGGCCATCGAACTGCTCAGGCGTTACTGGCTGGTACTGAACGAAGACCCCCCTGGGGTCTTCTAAGCTAGTCAGCATGTCAGCACGCTTCGGGCCTTTGGCCCTCGCTTGTCAGCATTTCAGCTTCTTGTTTTGCTGACAAGCCGTCCGGCGGAGCCGGCGGCGTGCTGACTGGCTGACTAGCGAAGGCTAAAAGCCTGAGCGTGCTGACTAGCTGAAATGCTGACTAGCTAATTCGGCTTCGAGCTCGTCCACGAATTGCCGGGCGGTGCGTCCCGAACGTCCGGCGTGCCAGCGGTCCCACAGGAGGGCACGTTCCCGCAGGTGTTCGGCGGGAACGTCGAGGCCGCGTTCTCCGGCGAGTCCGGCCACGATCTCCAGGTAGCGTTCCTGGTCGGGAGGGGGAAAGGTCAGGCGCAACCCGAAGCGGGCCGCCAGGGAGAGCTTCTCCTGCATGGTGTCGCGGGCGTGCACGTCGTCGGCCGCCGAGCCGTCGCCACGTTCGGAGAAGGTCTCCCTGATCAGGTTCCTGCGGTTGGAGGTCGCGTAGAGCCTGACGTTCTCGGATGGTTCTTCGACGCTGCCTTCGAGGAGCGCCTTGAGGGCCTTGTACTCGACCTCGTGTTCCTCGAAGGAGAGGTCGTCGACGAAGAGGACGAAACGCGGTCCACGTCCACGCAGGATCTCGAGCACCTTCGGCAGCCCGCCCAAGTCCTCTTTTTTCACCTCGATCAGCCGCAGTCCCTCGCCCGCGTATTCGTTCATGATGGCCTTGACGGTGGAGGATTTTCCCGTCCCCGGCAGGCCGTAGAGCAGCGCGTGGTGGGCCGGCAGACCGGCGAGGAAACGCTCTGTGTTCCTGATCAGGGGCTCCCGCTCTCGCTCGTAGGCGACCAGCTCGTCGAGGCTCACGGGGTCAGGGCGGGAGACTACCCGGAGTCGCCCTTCCCTCCAGTGAAAAGCCCTGTGGCGCCCGAAGGGTCCAGCACCCTGTCTGGCGTAGTGGCCGGCCAGAAGCTCCGCGCAGGCTCCCCAATCCTCCGCCGCGGACAGCTTGCGCGCGATCGTGCGACGCGGAGAATCCTCCGCCGGTTCGACGTTCGTCCATGGTACCCAGGTGCCCGACAGAGCGGGCACGGCGGACTCGACCAGGCCCAGCAACACCGCAGCGTCCAGCGCGAACATCTCTTGCAGCGTGCGAAGATCCCGCCGAGTTTGCGCCAGCGCGGAGGCCCTGACCTCCCCCCTCTCGGCCCCCAGACTGAAGGGGTTCTCATCGTCGAGGACCCTCCCCACGAGGTAAGACTGCCAGGCATCGGGGTGCAGACCCTCGTCCTCGAAGGCGAGCCCCTCCCACAACCGACCGAAGACTCGCGCGACCGCGCCGGCGTCAGGACGTTCCTCGTCCAACAATCCCAGGAGATCCAGGAAGTCCCGCGCTACGGCCGAGTCCAGGACGCCCCGCAATATCGCCAGCCCCCGCGCCCTGTTCAAGAGTGCCTTCGTGTCCGCACGTCCCATGACGCATGAACTTTAGCATTTCAGCACGCCGCTTCGCGGCTTGTCAGCACGCTCAGGCTTTTAGCCTTCGCTTGTCAGCACGCCGCCTCGCTTCGCTCGGCGGCTCTCAGCATTTCAGCCAGTCGTCTCCAAGCCTAGCCAGGAGCGTAGGACCTGCCGCCGTAAGCAGCGGTTCCTCATGTGCGGCAAGGCGAGGACGGAGAGGAAGAAGCTGAGTTGCTGACAAGCGAGGGCCTGTAAGGCCCGAAGCGTGCTGACAAGTGGAAACCGAAGCCTGGAGCATGCTGACTAGCTATGTATATATATCCCTTCGCCTGAAGACGAGGGCGGCGAGGAGCGTGAGCACGAGTGCTATGAGGATGATGCCGCCGAAGTGTGTCCAGTCTATGCCGTTCTCGATGGCCGAACCGTAGTACTTGAAGACGGAGTAGGGGCGCCAGTCCTCGAGGTCTTCCGAGGCCCTGCCTATGGTGTCCATCAGGTACATGCCGAAGAGCAGGAAGGCCGGGATGGCGATGGCGAGGCTTCTGCGATGGAACAATGCCGAGCATAGTAGCGCCAGGGCGCCGAACACGATGCAGATGGGCCACATGTTGAGGACGGCATCGGCCACCTCCCGCGCGGAGAGTTCCACGTCTACGAGCGCCGCCGTGCCCCAGGTGAGCAGGCCGACGAGGGCGCAGATCCCCAGTAGCGAGATGGCCGCGGCGAAGAAGTTGCCCGCGACGAGCTGCCAGCGAGGAAGGGGGTTGCCGAGCAGGACGTCTATGGTGCCGCGCTCCTCGGCCCCCGCTATGGCGCTAGCGAGCGCGAGGATCGGGAAGAATGAAAGCGCGAGCGGCGCGAGCCCGAAGACCTGCGAGTGGAGGTAGTTGGCGGGATCGCCGAGGTCCGTTACGCCGAAAGCCTCGAGCATCCCCTTCGGGTAGGCCTCCATAAGCTGGTTCAGCTTGGCCGCGCTCCCCTCGATGGCCGTGAACGAGGCGACCATCGCCGCGCTGTAGAGTCCGAGGGCGGCTCCCCAGATGATCACGCTCCGCAGTTGCATCCTGACCGTGTGCGAGACGAGCGCGAGCAGCGTCCCCACGGGCCTTGCGGTATGCCTCTCCTTCTCGCCCCCATTCAGGCTCACGCTCATCGCTCATCTCCGTTCTCCCGCTCGTAGTATGTGAGGAAGACCTCCTCGAGGCTGGGCCGCTCGAACTCCATGTTCACCAGGGTATGCCCGGCCGCCAGCTTGACCATCTCGTCGAGGTCGTCGTAGAGGGTGAAGGAGATCCTCTTCCCGTCACCCCTGATGTCCCTGACGCCGGAGAGCGCCTCGAAGGCCCCCTTGTCGACGTCTTCTGCGAACGTAAGGACGACGTGCCGGAAAGACTTGTCTACGAGCGTCTCCGTCGTCTCGACCGCGGCGAGCCTGCCGCCGCGGATGATCCCGACCCGGTCGCACACCCGCTCGACTTCGGCGAGGTTGTGCGAGGAGAAGAAGACCGTCCTTCCCTCGGCCTTGACCTCCTCGATGATGTCGAGAAACTCCTCCTGCACGAGCGGGTCGAGCCCGCCCGTAGGCTCGTCGAGCATCAAAAGCGGCGGCCGGTGGAACATGGCCTGAACGAGCCCGATCTTCTGCTTGTTCCCCCGCGAGAGCCTGCGCATCGGACGGTGCAACTCGGCCCCCAGCCGCTCGGAGAGCTCGTGCGCGTAGCCCAGGTCCCTGACGCCCCGCAACCTCGCGAAGTACTTGAGAAGCCCCTCCCCGGTCATCTTGTCCTCCAGGGCGAACTCTCCCGGCAGGTTGCCGACCCTGGCCCTTATCTGCACGCTGTCTCTCCTGATGTCGAGGCCGAAGACCTCGCCACGCCCGCCCGTCGGACGCAAGAACCCGAGGAGCGTCCTTACGGTCGTGGTCTTGCCGGCCCCGTTGGGCCCGAGGAAGCCGAAGACCTCACCCTCCTCGACGGCGAGATCCACCTCCTCTATGCCCCGCGCCTTGCGACCGTAAGCCTTGGTGAGCTTCTCTGTCTCTATCGCCAGGGTCATCGCTCTCCTAGCCGCCGAAGAGGCGTGACCAGAAGCCGCGGTTCTTGAGGGCGTTGAGCTCGGCTTCCAGGCGGACCCTATCTTCGGAGAGGGCCGATTTCTCTTCGGTGAGGTCCAGCTGTTCCTTGAGGAGACGCTCGCGCTCCGATTGCAGGGTCGCTTTCTCCTCCTCGAGGGTCGAGATCGTCTTCTCCTGCAGTTCGCGCTGGAACTCGACGAGGTTGAGGCGTTCGATCTCGGACCAGAGGCGGTCGATCTCCATTCTCGCGGCGTCGCGCTCCTGGCGGATCTCATCTATCTGACGGGTCCGCTCTTCGAGGCGGGTCTTGTAGTCCTGTCCCTGCTGCAGGAGGCGCTCGTAGCGCTCGAAAGGCACGGCGGGGAGCCTGGAGTTGCCGGCAGGCTCCTCTCCCATCACCTCACCCTCGAAGATCTCCTCTTCCGCGCTTTCGGCGCCAAGCTCGCGCGCGAGCCCGAGTACGTCGTCGAGAAGGAAGGCGTATCCTCCTTCGTCACCGCCCTCGGAGCGAAGCCGCCCCTCTTGCGCGAAGCGCCTGACCGTCTCAGGCGGAACGCTAAGGACGACCGCAGCCGCGTTGAGCCCTACTGTCTCCTCGCCCCTGTCCATGGGGGCATTCTACTTTAGCTTTCAGGCTCTGACGACCTCGCCGCCCTGGACCTTCACCGGAATCTCGGGGAGCGGCCTGGTGGCCGGACCTGTAACTACCGCGCCGCCACTGGCAGGGTCGAAGACCGAGCCGTGGCAAGGGCAGGCGAGCTGGCCGCCCTGGTAGGCTACCGTGCAGCCCTGGTGCGTGCAGATCGCCGAGTACGCCACAAAATCACCGCTGTCCAGGTGAACCAGGATGGCAGGATTTCCCGAATCCTTGAACCTGGCGGCGTCACCCGGCGCGACCTCGGACGTGCTCGCGATAGCCGGCCCACCCACTTTGGTTCCGCCGCCGGAGGCTCTCTGTTTGCCACCACCCGACTTCCCGCCACCGGACTTGCCGCCAGACTTGCTGCCGCCACTTGCTTTGCCGGACGAGGAAGATGCCTGCGATCCACCGCTGGAGCTATCGCCACCCGAGTTCCCGCCACCGGACTTCCCACCGCCAGAACCTCCGCCGGAGCTGGCGGCGCCTCCTCCGCAGGCGACCAGCGAGGCACAGGCGGCGCCCACTCCCAGAGCGGTGCCGAGCCGGATAAACCTCTCGCGCGATAACTTCTCCAAGCCTTCCTCCTCGTTGTCGCCAGGGGTCCTCTTGATATACGCAGAGTGTCCGGGTTTGGATTTTTCAGCATTTCAGCTAGTCAGCACTTCAGCTAGATCCTAAATTCGTTTCGGCGCGTATGTAAGATAGATTGGAGAGCGTGGCAGCCGCCATCCGTGGGGCGCGCCTTACGGACGGCAGGCTAGCGGCCAGTCAGGCTTCAGCCAACAGAAAGCTGACTAGCTGAAATGCTGACTAGCTGACCAGCGCGGTTTTTGGAAGGTACCTTCCAAAAACCGCTGAGAGGAGTAAGGAACGTGAACGGAATGGTGTGGGTGCGTGTCCTTGTGGGGGCTGTATGGCTCAATGGTGGGTTGGAGAAGCTGCTCAACCCGAGTTTCCCCAGCCAGTTTGCGGCCAGCTTGCAGGCTGGGGGCTTCGTCTCGCAGGCTCCGCCGTTCTTCCAGGACTTTATGCGGGGCTATGTGGTACCGAACGCCGAGCTCTTCGCCCAACTCATGCGCGCTGGAGAGCTGACGCTGGGCATCGCCCTCATACTCGGTGTGCTCACCAACCTCGCCGCGATCGGGAGCGTCGGGTTGAGCGCCGTGATCCTGCTATCCCAAGGGGGTGTGAGGCTGGGGACCGGCCTCGGCGCTCCCGAGTTCCTCACCATAAACGTGGTCGTGGCCCTCCTCTCGGTGGTGATCCTGCTCAGCCCCGTGGCGAAGGATCTCTCCGTAGACGCCCGCCTCGCGCAGCGAAGCCCCGGTCTCTCCCCCCTTCTTACCAACCGTCGACAGAACTACAGCGGTTCGAAAAAGGATTGACCCTTTGCTACGCCACTCCTCGCGCTCCACAGAGCGCAGCGTAACCTTCTCGCCCATTAACATGAGTCACCGACCACGCAAACCTGTAGCTTGATGCCTACAAGAACGCCGGGACCAGCTCTCCCTTCACGAGGTCGGCGTTGTGCTCGCGTTCGCGCACGACGGCCCAGCTATCCCCCTTGACCATGACTTCTGCGGGCCTGGGGCGGGAGTTGTAGTTGGAGGCCATCGCGAAACCGTAGGCGCCGGCGTCCATGATGGCGAGCACGTCGCCCTCGGAGGCGTCGGGCAACTCGCGGTCGCGGGCGAGGTAGTCGCCGGACTCGCAGACGGGCCCGACGAGGTCGGCGTTCGCGACGGAGCCGTCCTCGTTTACGGAGAGGACCTCGTGGTGGGCGTCGTAGAGGCTCGGGCGAAGGAGGTCGTTCATCCCGGCATCGGCGACGATAAAGCTCTTCTCGCCGCTCTTCTTGCGGTAGACGACGCTGGTCAGGAGTACCCCGGCGCAGCCGGCGATGTAACGGCCCATCTCGCACAGGATCTTCGTCCCCGTCGCCTCGAGCATGGGCCTTATGGCGTCCACGAGCTCCCTCGGGGTCGGGGTCTCCTCGTCCTTGTAGGGGATGCCGAGGCCGCCGCCGATGTTGAAGTAGCGGATGTCGAAGCCGCGGGTCTTCAGCTCGTCGACGAGGCCGGCCGAGCGTTCTACTGACTCGGTGTAGGGGGTGAGCTTGGTGATCTGGGACCCTATGTGCTGGTGGACCCCGATCAGGTCGATGCACCTGTAGTCCTCAACTCTCTCGGCCAACGCCAGCGCCTCGTCCACGGGGATGCCGAACTTGTCGCGACCTCTGCCGGTGGCGACGTGGTCGTGGGTCCCGGCGTCGACGTCGGGGTTGACGCGCAACGCCACACGGGCCCGCTTGCCGAAGCGGGCGCAGAGGCGGTCGAGGTGGTCCAGCTCGGAGGCCGACTCGACGTTGAAGAGCAAGATGCGCTCCCCGAGCCCCGACATGAGCTCTTGCCCGGTCTTCCCGACCCCGGCGAAGACCACCTTCTTCGGGTCGAACCCGGCCCTCATCACCCTGTAGAGCTCCCCGCCGGAGACGATATCCGCGCCGGCCCCGAAAGAAGCGAGCGTCCGCAACACCGCGAGGTTCCCGTTAGCCTTGACGGCGTAGCAGACCAGGTGATCCAGGTCCGCAAAGGCGTCGTCGAGCTCGGTGTAGGCCCTCTGGAGGGCGGCGTAGCTGTAGACGTAGGTGGGGGTGCCCGCCGCCGCGGCTATCTCGGAGAGCGGCACGTCCTCACAGCGGAGTCCGCCCCCCTCGTAGTGAAAGTCGTCCAAAACGTACCTCCTCGTCTAGCCGGGGCGTGCTATATTTCTGGCTCTGCCGTTGGAGCCGTAGGGAGAATATACTCCGTGGTGTTGCCTCCGTTGTACGACTCGTCATTGTCCGGGTTGAGCAACTCATCGAGATAGGCCGGGCCTACCTTGGCAAGGGCCGCTTGGTATAGCTCGTCATACTCCCGGACGTATAGCTTGTCGTAGTCCGCGTTGGCTAGCTCGTCAAACTCGGGCAGCCAGTTCCGGTCCGGGTGCCCGTCCACTTCCAGCAGCCCGTCTTCGGATAGCCTGAACTTCAGGCCAAGCCGGCGGTAGACGTCGCGACGGAATTCGGGCGGGGCGGTTACCAGGCGGGACAGCCTGCTGGCGTTCATGGACAGGACCACCGACGCAGACGCGTAGAGTTCTGCCATGTGCTCCTTGCGGTTGGCGATCTTCTCTAGTTCGGCTTTGAGGGCCTGCTGCTGGTCTCTTAAATCGGCCTGCCTCGACTTGAGTTCGTCCATCTCCAGCTCGCCCTCTGCGTACATCTCTTTGTTTCGCTCCAGCTTGGTTGCCAGCTTCGCAAGCCTATCAGAGAGCGCTTTGGTTTCCGATTCCGGGTCCAGGGAGAACAGCCTTTGGCGCTCGGTCTCTAACCGTTCCATCACGAACGCCGTGAGCCGATCGATGTCCCCCGTAAACTCGGCAATCATCTCGGCGGCCTTCTTTTCTACCTTTTCGGCCCGGTGGTAGCGTCTGTGGCCGCACATCCCTTCCTTATCCTGCGGGCGGTAGGTCGTGCACACGTAGTAATGGCGCTGCGGTCCGCCGGGACGGGCGCGGTTGGATCTGGCGACCATAGCCTTCCCGCACGTGCCGCAGCGCATTATCCCGCCCGTCAGCTCCCAGACCTTATCGCCCATCTTGGAGGGCCTAACGTTGTCCTTTATGGCCGCCCTCGCCGCTTCCACCAGGGCGTCGTCCACTATGCGGGGGACCTCGACGGCCAGCCACTCTTCCTTCGGCTTGAGGGTCGTTTTAGTGCGCCTGCGTCCCGTCTCGTCGCGCCACCTCTTCACCTTGCGGCGGTTGTAGTACCAAACGCCCTTATACACGTCGTCTAGGATGAGCTGGCGGATGGTCGGCCTGTACCAACGCCCGCCGCCGGGGCCTGGGACGCCTTCGCGGTTTAGCCGGTCGGACACGGCGTTCATGGGCTTGCCGGCCGCCACCTCGGCGAAGATCCGCCGCAGGACGGGCGCCGTTTTTTCGTCCACCTCGTAGCCGTCCCTTTCGGCGTTGGCCCTGAAGCCGTAGTTGACGTGCTTGCCGATGAGTACCTTGCCCTGACGGGCCTTGGCCATCCTCCCGGCCTTGGTGCGTTCCACGATCTTGCGCCGTTCTATGCCCGTAAGCGCGTCCATGATATCGTCGGTGTCCGCGCTGGAATCGTCCATCGCCAGCAGCTCAACGTCGTAGGCCCTTAGCTGGTATTCGATTATGGCCCTGATCGCCAGTTCCCCGTAGCGGTCGCGCTTCCACGCTATGACGGCATCTACCCGGCCTTCCCTCGCGAGTTCTAGGATGCGGTCCAGGCCGGGGCGGTTCAGTTCGCTTCGGCCGTATGCCGCATCATAGACCACCTCCACCACGCGGTAGCCGTTCGCGTCCGCCCAGTCCCTAAGTTCCGATTCCTGGTATGCGGGGCCGTATTTTTCCGCCTGCTTGTCCGTCGATACCCTTATGTAAAGCGACGCCCTCTTCATGTCTCTCCATTCTACCCTGTCCACGCG
>JBKPNW010000059.1:0-4357 GCA_046732815.1 Actinomycetota bacterium
CCCCGTAGAGCACGTCCGCCGCGGCCATCGTTCGTTTTTGGTGGGTGACCAGCAGGTACTGGCCGTTGGCCCGGTGAGAGTCTACCACAGTGAGAAAACGTGCCAGGTTGAGGTCGTCGAGCGCCGCTTCGGCCTCATCAAGCACGCAGAACGCCCCAGAATCGCCCCCGGGCCGGCTCAAGAAAATGCTGAACAGGAACGACAGCGCAAGCAAAGCCCGTTCGCCCCCGGAGAGAACGCGCAAGGGCCGCCAGCCTTTTCTGCCCAGGCGCAATCCGATCTCTACTCCCTCCTCGGAGAGCTCCAGTACCCCGGAAGACCCCTCGAGCATCCGCGGCACCATCTCCCCGAACGCATCCCGCACCCGACCGAAGGTCTCCGAGAAACGCGACTCAATCTCCCCATCCACGGACTGTATGATGCGATCGAGTTCGTCTGCGGCGGCCTCGGCGTCGGCCCTCTGGGCCGAGACGAACTCGTGGCGCTCGCGCAGCCCCTCTTCCTGGGAGAGGGCGAGGAGGTTTACGTCCCCAACGCGTTTGAGCCTGCGGGCGAGGGTGTGGCGCTCTAGATCCGTCGACTCGTCGTGCTTTTCGGCCTCCTGGCGTGCCATGTCCAGGGTCGCACCCCACTCAGCCTGTATCTCCTCGTCGGCCTCGGCCGCCGCGGACTCGGCCCTTTTCACCTCTTCGGCCAGACGTTCTGCCCGCGCGCGGGCGGTCGCGAGCTTGCCGGCGAGATCCACGGTCCTGCGGGAGAGCGTCGCACGTTCGGTGGAGACATTGCGGTGCTCCTCGGCTGCCTCTCCCCTGAGGCGGCGCAAGCCGTTTCTGCGCGAACGAACAATCGTTATCAGCTCCGTTGCCGCGCTCGCCGTCCTGGCAGCGAGCGCTTCAGGGTTGCCCCTTCCGTCCCTCCACGACCCCGCAGACCGCTCCAGCCGGCGTGATAGCGCCTCCCTGCGGCTCGCGCCCGAGGCGAGTGTGGCGCGCAGCTCGGACAACCTCCTGTCCGAGTCGGCAGCGGCAGCGGAGGCCTTCTCCGCTGCGGCGGTGACCGCGATCAGCTCCTCCTCTACGCGGCCGGCGGTCGTTTCGGCTTGGGCAAGCTCGTCCTCCATTCGGGAAGCCTCGCCGGAGAGGGCTTCTCTGGTACTCTCCCGCTCGAGGAACGATCTCCTGGCACTCTCGCCCGCGGTCCTGCGGTGGGTGGCTTCGCGTGAGATCAGGGCCCGAGCCCGCGCGGTGCGGTCGGCGAGTTCCGTGACCCCGTCTATGGTCCCTACCACCCGCTCCAGGCGATCCGAGATACCCGAAACGGTCTCCCTCAGATCGTAGAGGGTTCCGCCGGGTCCGTTCTTCAGCGCCTCCAGGTGTTCCATCCAGGCGGCGAGCCGCGCCTCCCGCGCGAAGTTGCCAGTGCCTGGACGCAGGCTCACGCCGGTCCTCGTGAGACGCAGGCCGTCCCTCGTAACGGCGACGTAGCCGTTGGCGTTCGCTCCGTCATCGGGACGCTCGACGACGAAGATCCCCGTCAAGAGACGCCGTACCGCTTCATCGTAGCGCGCATCGAGAACCTCTACGCATTCGATCAGGGGCTTTCCGGGCAGGGCTCCGTTGCCTTCCATGGCCCTTGCGTCGAGGCGGACGGCCACAGGCTCGACGTCCGAGAGTAGCTTCATTCCCTCATCCAGGTTCTCGGCGAGCACCCCGGCGCCATACTCACCGAGCGCCGCCTCGACGGCGACCTCGTAGCCAGGACACGCCCGAATTACCTCGTAGAGCCGCGTGCTGACGCCCCCCGGAGCGGTCTCTCCTAGCGAGCGGACCCTGGATTCTGCCCTCCCGAGGGCGGCGGCCAGAGCCCCGCGCCGGCGGCTAAGCTCCTCCGCGAGCCCATCTACCCGTGCGAGCATGCCGCCCGCCTGCTCGCGCAACCGGCGAAGATGCGCTGTCGGCTCCCCATTCCCTGCCTCCTCGAGGGCCGAGATCACGTCCGCAAGGCGCGCGAGGCCCTCCTCGGAGATCACGCGTCGCTCACCCCGGGACCCGAGCGTCGCCAGGCGCGTGTGCAGTACCTCCAACTCCCCGGCCAGCCTGGCCCTCTCTCGTTCGGCGGACGCGCTCTCCTCGCGGGACCGCGTGAGGACTTTCTGGAGGCAGTCCGACTCTTCTAGCCTCCAGATACCCCCGGCCTCGAGGTCCCTGGCCTGTCCTTCGAGGGTCTCCATGGTCTGCGAGACCCGTCGCAACTCGTCCTCCAGACGGGACACGGCGAGCTTCGTCTCTCCTTCGCGTCCGCGGCCAGCCTCCAGCCTCAACAAGGCCCTATCCGCGCGCAGAGCCTCGACCCGCAAGTCCTCGGTGCCGTCCTCGAGGCCTTCGAGTTGCATCTCTGTCTTGTGGAGCTCTTCCTCGATGTGCAAAAGGCGACTTTCGATTCCCGCCTCTTCTTCACGAACGTCCCGCTCGCCAGCGGCCAGCTCGGCAACGTACGCCCTGGACTCGTCCAGCCCACCCCTGAGGCCGTCCAACTCCCTCGTTGCGATCCGATAGAGGTGCGCCAGCGAGAGTTCGCGAAAGCGCGATTCGATCTCCCTGTAGGCGCGGGCGGCTTCAGCCTCCCGCTCTATCCTGCGCAACTGGCCCTCGAGCTCGGCCTCGAGCTGC
Organism: Actinomycetota bacterium; assembly: GCA_046732815.1. Taxonomy (GTDB): domain Bacteria; phylum Actinomycetota; class Rubrobacteria; order Rubrobacterales; family Rubrobacteraceae; genus Rubrobacter_D. The sequence goes on from JBKPNW010000059.1 coordinate 2,670, forward strand.
CGGCTCTGCTCGAGTTGTGCGTCGGCCCTCTCCAGGCGGCGGCTGGCCGCGACGCGCCGCCTCCTGTAGACGCCGAGCCCGGCAGCCTCTTCCAGCGCGAGCCGGCATGCGGCCGCCCCCCCGGCGACTATCGCATCTACCGCACCTTGACGCAGGATGCTGTGGCGTCCCAGTCCTGCCTCACTAGCGACGGCGCGTACGTCCGCGAGGCGGGCGCGGGAGCCGTTGATCTTGTATTCCGTCTCCCCACCACGCGAGATGCGGCGTGAGATCGAAACCTCCCCGTAGGGGAGCGAGATCCGGCCTGCTTCGTTGTCGAGCACGAGGGTGACCTCGGCGGCGCTCGCGCCCGAAAGCGTCTCCGAGCCGGCGAAGATCAACTCGCTCATGGCCCCGGCCCGCAATACCCCAGGGCTCTGCTCCCCGATCGCGAATAGCACAGCGTCGGTGATGTTGCTCTTCCCCGAACCGTTGGGCCCGACGATCGACGTAATGCCCCCTTCGAGCGGCATCCTGACCGGCCGGGCGAAGGTCTTGAAGCCCTTGATATAGATCGCCGAAAGCACTGGCCTTGCATTTTACGAGACTTTCACACGAAAAGCACGCGGAAAAGTGCAGCAAACTAGCGCTCAGCGAGCGGCTGAAAGCTGAAAGCAGCCAGGCGAAGCCGGGCTAAGCGCCTACGTGCACCTCGACGGTGGAGCGCGGGACGGGACGAATGCCCAGAATCTCCAGCGCTGTTCTGGCAGCGGTCTGCTCGCTATCCTTTATGGAGCTGCCTTCGCCGGTGGCGACTTCTTTTCCGTCCACGGAGACCCTGGAGGTGAAGCTTGGCCTGTGGGCCGGTCCTTGCTTGGAGATTACCCGGTACGTCGGCCTGAGGCCATCCGCCTGCAGGGTCTCCTGCAGGAGCGTCTTCCAGTCGCGTAGTTCGTCGGTGTCGACCTCCGCGGGGTTGAAGATCTCATCCAGCGTCCTCAAGACCAGGTTCCTGTCTATGAGGTAGGCCCCCCCGATGATCGCCTCGACGGTGTCGGCGATCACCGAGTCGTTTATCACGGAGCTCTCGATCATCTCCTCGATGCCCTCGCTCCTGCCTACCGTGGCGAGGAACGACTTGCGCACCAGGTGGGCCCTGATGCGCGTGAGGTCTCCTTCCAGAAGCTCCGGATAGCCGTGGAAGACCAGCTCGGCGACCCGGCTATTCAAGACGGAGTCCCCGAGGAACTCGAGCCGGCCGTTCGATTCGTAAGGGTCGGCGACGCTCGGGTGGGTCAACGAGCGCTGCCGCAAGGGTTCTGGCAGGATCGCTATGAGGTCTCTTATAGACATCTCGTTCTCTATTCTACACTTGTAAACGCGATCACGACATTGTGCCCGCCGAATCCCATCGAGTTGGAGATGGCGGCTCTCAGGTCGGGGGCTTCGATGGGCTCGCTTCCGACGTAGTTGAGTTCTTCGCAATCTTCGGCCAGATTTTCGAGGTTGATCGTCGGTGGGACGACCTTGTGCTTTACGGCCAGGGCGCACATGATGCCTTCCGTGGCGCCGACGGCCCCGAAGGAGTGGCCCGTCATCGACTTCGTCCCGGAGACCAGGGCGTGCGGCACCTGCCTCGCTATCGCCTTCGTCTCCGGCCCGTCTCCGGTCGGGGTGGCCGTGGCATGGGCGTTGACGTAGCCTACCTC
>JBKPNW010000060.1:0-6051 GCA_046732815.1 Actinomycetota bacterium
ATACGAGGCCCGGCCCCTCTGCTTAGCACTATTCACCCTATTGCGTGGAAGGTGAATTCAATTCTGCGAACTTCTCACTTACGGAGTTCTAAGAAGTTCACGAAGAAAGTTGTGATAAATAGCTCATTTGGGGGATGCGCCCCCACCCTCACGCATGCTACAAATCGTTCGAGAGGGTAGGGAGGCGACGGAGTCGGAAACCTCGCCCTCTTTGGGTCTCCCTCAGGGAGGCCATGGTAAGCTCCCTACCCGCTCCTCTATTCGTGCAAACCTGAGTTAATGGATTTAGTATTAGGCTTAGGGCATCGGGTCCGCCTGATGCCCTAAGCCCTCCTCGGTCCCGATCCTTGTGCGGGCGCCTAATACCAGACGATATGGGCATTCCCCATCTGGAGCACCTGGCCCTATCGGGGCGGGGGATTGGCCCGAATTGTGTATTGCGTCTGGCTCATTCCGTGAGAGCATGGGCCCGAGACCGGAGCTCCTGCTCTTTGAGGACCCCCGGCTGGTGCGCAACCCGACGTGACTTAGGAGGGGGACGTCGGGTTGCGTATTTCTTAGCCTGCGAAAAATCACTGGTTTGCGGTATACGCGGGGGTTAGTAGGAGTGTTACTATTCCCTGCCAAGCCGGGCTGACTTGTTTACCCCCCCTCCTAGGCGGCCCGGCTTTCTTCTTGTCCTCGTTCGCCCGAGTGTGTGGAAGGTGCCTTCCGCGAATTTCGTCTTAACGGAGTTCTAAGAAGATGAGATGAGAAGGCCGACCCCCCCGTACGCAGTACCCTTAGGTCTGCAAGCGTTCGACGGGCTCTTACGCCCAATATGGAAGGAGGATCGGCCCACCATGGATGGTAGCAAACAGCAGCCACGGATGACGGCCGGGTTGGACCTCGGCGACAAGCACTCCTACCTGTGCCTCATCGACCAACAGAGTGGCGAGGTCATCGAGGATGGTAGGCTGCGCACCACCCCCGAAGCCCTCAGGAGACGCTTCGTCTCCGAGCAGCCCATGCGCATCGCCATAGAGACGGGCACCCACTCGCCCTGGGTTAGCCGGCTCTTGGAGGAGTTAGGCCACGAGGTCCTGGTTGCCAACGCCCGCAAGCTGAGGCTCATCTACGCTAACAAGCAAAAAACGGACGAAGTAGACGCCGAGAACCTGGCCCGCCTTGCGCGCCTCGATCCGAAGCTGCTTTACCCGCTCAAGCACAGGGGTGAGGGCTCCCAGGCCCACCTGGCGGTAATCCGCTCCCGCCAGGCGTTGGTGGGTTGCCGCACGCAGCTGGTGAACCACGTCAGGGGAGCGGTCAAGTCTTTCGGAGGAAGGTTGCCCAAGTGCCCGGCCAGGACCTTCCACAAGAGGGCCCCGGTGCACATCCCCGACGCGCTTCGACCGGCCCTGGAACCCATACTCGAGCAGATAGGCTCGCTGACGGAGCGTATCCGCGAGTACGAGCGGCGGCTAGAAACCCTCTCCGAAGAGCATTACCCGGAAACGCGGCTCTTGCGCCAGGTCGAGGGGATCGGGCCGCTCACGGCGCTTTGCTTCGTGCTTACCGTAGAGGATACCTCCCGCTTCGAAAAGAGCCGCAGCGTGGGTGCTTACCTGGGACTCGTCCCCGCCAGGGATCAGTCGGGAGAGAGGGATCCTCAGAAACGCATCTCCAAGGAGGGCGACGAGATGCTGAGGAAGCTCCTGGTCTCAAGTGCCCACTTCGTGCTGGGTCCTTTCGGCTCGGATTCGGACCTCAGGCGTCACGGAGAGAAGATAGCCTCTCGGGGAGGCAAGAACGCGAAGAAGAGAGCGGCGGTGGCCGTCGCGAGGAAGCTCTGTGTGCTCTTGCACAGTTTGTGGGTGAGCGGAGAAGTCTACGAACCACTGCGCAACACCCATCGTCGCGAACGACGAGAGGAGGCGGCTTAGAGAGGGAGTAGGAAGGCGAAGCAGGGAAGAGGCCAAAGAAGGGGAGGCGAGAGCCTGGCACGACGGCGACGACCCTAAAGTGGCACGAAGGACGGCCTCTGTCCGATCGCTTCGGATCTCTAGCATAAGGCGACTGCGCATTTGCGAACTTGGCCCACCCTATCCCGAGGAGAGACCGATGCGAAGATTGCAGCGCCTTCGACTAACCCGAAAAGACGGATCCCATAATGCACCGAGTCACCGAGAGTTGGCTCGCCAAGAGTGCGGATGGAAGTATAGCGCGAAGGGCGCAACCCGTTACGCTCGGCCGCGATCTAGCCGCCACGTCGGCCTTGACAAAATGTGCCTTCTCATGGAAGTAGGTATGCAGCATCCTGCATAACCCCGTCCAGTGGGATGAATGGTGAGCGCTCTCAGACCGGTGAGTGACTGTGCCTCGCCCACGACATGTCGTGTGGCCGCATAAATATGCGCTGAGGTGCGTACGGACGCCCATCGAGCGAATAGAGTCACTACGCCCTGCTTTGCGCTTGCGGGTGCTACGAGGAGGGATCGACACGGATGAGCGTGAGGTAAATGGGAGGCGCCAGCAGGGCGGATCGCTACCGCCTCCCAGTGGGTGAAAGCTGCGTGGAGGGCGTTATGGCCAGGGTCGGACTCCTGCCAGACGATCAGGTTCGTCAACTTCGGACGGCTTCCTCATAGGAGAGAGCGTACGAGACTTTCCCTACCCTCACCTTTAGCAAACAGGCTCCCAGGCTGAATCTCGGTTGCAGTACGCTTGGCAGTGAATGAGGTCTCGAGCTAATTCGGAACCTCTCTTCTCGCCTCCCGAGTTTTCACGTTTTACCTGCAAACAGAGGAAAAAGCGGAGAGGGTGGGATTCGAACCCACGAGACGACTTAACACCGCCTACGCGATTTCCAATCGCGCTCCTTCGGCCAACTCGGACACCTCTCCGTAAGCGACGGACGGGAGTTTACCAAATAGCGGGTCTATGGCTATCGGTGAAGCGAGGAGTAGCGCAACCTTAGATATGCTACTAGCTCTCCTCCGCTTCGGCGGCGCTCTCTTGCTCGGCGGCGCGAGCCGCGTCGCGTAGGGCGAAGGCGCCGAAGAGTATCAGCGTGAGTACCGAGATGGCGATGAGGGCGCCCCCTGTCCAGAGGTCGTTCTTGGTGGCGTCGATCCAATCCTGCCCGACCTTCTGGTACTCGACGATGAAGGGGGCCAAAAAGAGCCATATCCCGGCGAAGAAACCAACGACGGTGACGATTAGTCCGATCCTTGCCTGTGGCGCCATTACCTCCTCACGCTCCCTTCCTCGCCTGTGCCGTGCGCTTGTTGCACGCTATTGGGGGTCCCTTGACGAGTATCGTCGCGCTCGCGGTCGCGCTCCTGCATATCCTTGAGCATCGCGGTTACCAGGGGTAACAGGATTTGCTCCATGTTGTTATCGGGGCCCGAAGCGTTGCCCTGGGGCGAGCCCTGGGCTTGTGGTTGCTCGGCGGGAGCGGCGTACGGACGACGCATGATGCCGCGGCGGCGCAACTCCTCGACGAGCCCGGAGGCATAAAGGATCAAGCCAGCCACGGAGACGACCAGGAGCGGTAGACCGGTCCAGAAGTCCACGTAGGTGGGATCCGCCCAGTCCGCCCCCGAACCCTGGTAGGCGAGGGCGAAGGGGGCGAGCATCAGCCACACCCCGGCCAGGGCTCCGAGCAGGGCTCCCGTCGCGCCTATAACGTACTTCGTCATTGTTGCTCGCTCCTTTCCGGGTTACCTGCCCGACCCTCAAGCGGGCGCACGCGCTCCTCCGTCTGGCTCTTGCCATCAGGAGCACCACCGTTTTCCGAGGGGCCGTTCGCGCCGTTGCGCTCGACGTTTGAACCGAGAGCCTCCAGCGCCAGAGGCCGGAGTACCCGATCGACCGCGACCCTGGCCCGCTCCTTCTCCGAGCCCTCGGCATCGGGGACGAGTTTGGATGCGGCGGAGATGAGGTTCGGCGAGTCGCCGTTGGCGCCCTCGATGCGCCTGGCGAGGTACTCGAGGGTAATACCCGTAACCAGCTTGTCGTGTTCGAGGTCCGCGACAGGAGCGGCGGCCTGTCCCTGATCTCCGAGACGGATGTTCTTCATGAAGAGGGCGGCGACGATGGCCCCCGAGACGGCGATCAGGGTGAAGACGAAGCCGTCGTGGAGCGAACTCGAGAGGCCGTCGCGGGCGACCTGCAGGATCTGCTCCACGAGTTGCTCCCCGCCGGGGAAGGCGGAAGCGACACGATCTAGTGCATTGCGGGCCGGCTCGCTCACCAGGGCGTTCGGGTCGTTCAGGGCTTTTATGAGGCGGCCCGGGGCCTGGGGCGGGGCGTTGTCGTTCAGGTAGTCGGCGTAACCCGACGTCACGAGCGAGCCGATAACCGCCGTGCCGACCGTCGAGCCTAATGAACGGATGAACTGCGTGGCCGAGGTCGCGACGCCGAGGAGCCTCTTCTCGACCGTGCTCTGGACGGAGAGGGTCGCCGAGGGCATGAGCGGCCCGAGTCCGAGGCCCGTAACCATGAGGTACAGGGCCACGGTCCTCTGGGTGGAGTCCACGTCCAGCGTCGTCAGCAAGTAGACGCCGAAGGTCATGACTATCGAGCCGGCGATCATGAACGGTTTGATCCGCTTTACGCGGGCGATGAGCTGACCACAGATTACGCCCATGGCCGTCATGCTGAGGACCAGAGGGGTGAGCACGGTGCCCGATCCCGTGGCGGTCTTGCCAAGTACCCCCTGTACGAAGAGCGGGGTGTAGAGGATGATCCCGAACATCCCGATGCCGACCATAAACATCAGTAGCGCGGCTGAGCCGAATACTCTGCTCTTGAACAGCGAGAGCGGAATTATAGGCTCGCTCGCCCTGAGCTCTACGGGTATGAAGGCGGCGAAGAGGATACCGGCGACCACGAACCCGATGACGACCCGGGTGGCGTCCCAGTCGTAGCCTTCACCGACCCACGAGAGCGCGAGCAACAGCGAGACGACCGAGGCGGTTATGGTAGCGGCGCCCAGGTAGTCTATCTTGACCCCGAACCGCCGGGTGCTCTGGTGGAGTACTACGGGCAGGGCGAAGAGGGAGAAGACGCCGAGGGGCAGATTGATGTAGAACACCCACCGCCAGGAGAGGTTGTCAGTGATCCAACCCCCCATCGTCGGGCCGATGACGCTGGTGAGCGCGAACACGCTGAAGAAGACGCCCTGGTACTTCGCCCGACGCGCGGGATCGGGAAAGATATCAGCGACGCTCGTGAAGATGTTGGAGAAGATCATGCCAGCCCCGAGCCCCTGCAAGCCCCGGAAGAGGATCAACTCGGTCATCCCCCAGGCGGCCCCGCACAGCGCGCTGGCGGCCAGGAAGATGACTACCCCCGAAATGATGAACCATTTCCTGCCGTAAATATCCCCGAGCTTCCCGATAACAGGGATCATGGCCGTCGAGGCGAGCAGATATGCCGTCGTGACCCAGGCGTAATGCTCGAACCCGTTGAGGTCGGCGATTATCTTGGGCAACGCGGTCCCTACAACGGTCTGGTCCAGTGCCACCAGAAACAACGCGAGCATCAACCCGGCCACCGCGAGCACGGTCTCCCTACGCCCCGACTGCCGCACCTCTGAAACGTTCGCGCTCATCTGTGCTCTCCCTCTGATAAAAGCTCCATCACTTCGGAAATCTCCTACTCTACGCCTTCATCGCCTCGGCGAGGAGCCCGAGCATCCGCCTGAGCTCCTCGAACTCTTCCTCACTCAAAACGCTGTGAACCCTGCGCCGCAACTGCTCGTTTATCTCGGGTAGTCTCCGCAATACCTCGAGCCCCTCTTCTGTCAGATACATCCGCATCACGCGGTTGTCCTCCGCATCCCGCTCACGCCGGATCAGGCCGTCAGCCTCGAGCGACTGGGCCGTGCGGGTCACGCGCGAAGGATCCATCTCGTACTCCTGCGTGAACTCGCCCTGGCTCAACCCATCCCTCCGGCCGAGCACGGTGAGCAAAAACCACTTCATGCCCCCCACCCCGGACTCCCGCTCTATGGTCGAAACCATCCGCTTGAACGCCAGCGCGAGCGAGGGCAACACAGGATGTACG
>JBKPNW010000061.1:0-9343 GCA_046732815.1 Actinomycetota bacterium
ACGCCGCTCGGCCTCTTCTGGGTCAAGCTCTTCTTCCTCCTCGAAGGGCTCCTCGCTGAACATCTCGTCATACGCTTCTCCCTTACGGGACCAGGGGTATTCTTCGTAGTTGTCGGACATGTTCCTCCCTTTCTAGACGCCTCTCTACAATCGTAACGCCATCGACGAAAGGAAGATGAGCATGGCTGTTATGAAGGTCGCGGAACTTCGCTTTCTTAGGCAAAGACGAAGTTCGGAGAACTTCCCTCCCACGCACTTCGGTGAATAAGGGCAAGAAGAAGGGCCGAAGCGAGGAGACACTCCGGCCCGTAACTATCTCGAGCGGCCTGCAGACGCTAGCGCCTTACTAGGCCCCTGTAGGCGGCTTGCCATGGCACTCATCGCTGCCCGGCTCACCGCTGACCGGGTCAGTGAATGCAGCATCTACCGCTCTTGGTCGAAATTCCCAATCGTAGCCTCCCGTACGGAGGTCGAGCTTGAGGACTCCGTAGTACGTCGTCCCCGGAGCTCCCGGCTTCTCACTGTCGACTATGCTGTTGGCCGCCCGCGCCTTACGCATCGGGTTGTCAGGACTTGCTCCCCCGGTGCCGACTACGAACTCGCGGATGCCGTAGTTCGAGTTTGCGCTCCCGTCAGGACGTTGTGGGGCGAAGCGCTCGTAGTAATGGGCGTGCCCACTGAGGATCACGTCGGCGCCCTCGTTGTAGAGCGTATTCCAGAATGGCCTCACTATGTTCGTTTGGGCGGTCGAAGAAGAGAAGAGTGGGTGATGGAATGCGGCCAACGTGCACGCCGCACCATTGTGCGTAAGATTGTCCTTGAGCCACTTCCCCTGAGGAGAAGATGGGCCGCAGCCGCCTACCTTGTCGCAGTTGCTGTTCAAGACCACGACGTGCCAGCTGCCGAGGTCATAGCTGTAGTAGCCTTCGCCGGGTTTCCCCGCCTTGTCGGCGCCGAAGTAGTTGAAGTAGGCGGAGGCGCCTTGGGTTTGGTACTCATGGTTACCCACGACGGGGCGCGTAATGGTCCACATATTGGGGTTCAATACCTTCAGCGCGATGTCCGAGCGCGCTCCTAGATGGCTTCCTCCCCACGTTGGGTCGTAGCAGTTCTTGTACTGATTGGTGTTGCCGTCGGGGTAGGCGTTATCTCCGAGAGTGAAGACGGTCACCGGTGCATTCGCGCCAGTAATGGTGCTCTCGAGCACCTTCGCCGTATCATAGTCGCGGTTGTAGTTGCACGAGGCTATGTCTCCAGCCCCGACCAGGGTTGCCTCCAGGGCTCCAGTTTGCGCTCGTGCCGGCTTTGCCCCCGGTCCAGCTACCACCAGCAGGCTTGCGGTAAGGGCCACAGCTGCTGCTGCGCATGCGAACACAACGCACACCGCGTACTTAACCGCGTGGCTACTCATGAGCACAATCCTGAATGAGTCTTTTGCCTAAGAGCGACATGGGGCCTCCTCTTCCCACGTATAGGGCGGGGCTGACGAGCCCCGCCTTAAATCAGCTGACGCCACCATCCTAGTAAGCAGCGATGAATCCCCGATGAATCCTTGGCATACTTCGTAGAATACCTAAAGGGCGAAGTTCGCAGAGTTAACCTTCCACGCACTCCGGTGAATAAGGCCAAACACTAAGCCGGGATTCTCAGGAGCCCCGGCTCTCTTAGATCACGCTTGCCAACGCTCGCTGTATATCTCGCCTACGACGTCGCCTTGTATGCGCCGACCTCACCGGCTGTGATTTGGGGCGGGTTCGGCATCAAGGGAGCTAGATGCTCCGCCAAGAACTCTCGTGCCTTAACGTTCGACTGCTCCTCAGCGTCCTTGTGCTCGAAGACGCTGGTTGATGCCACTACACCGTCCCCGGCGTCCACCCAGTAGAAAGCCACGAAGCCCGGCATCTCGCTGAGGATGGGCACGAAGCCCTCATGGACTAGCTCTCTCACCCTTTGGGCGTCGCTCACGCCATCGTAGCGCCGCGTAGCAATATACATCGCTCTAGCCTACCTCCTTCACATAGAGGGCGGGGCGATGACCCGGCCTAAAGTCGTCCAACGCCGCCCACGCTAGCAAACATCGGCATCAGGCGCATCACGCAGATGAGTGATATTCGAACCTTTCTCGGCGAACTACTTCCGAGAACTCAGTACCTGCGAACTTCTGAGAATTTTCCTTCCACGCTCTTCGGTGAATTAGCTTCCGCTCAATGCGCATAACCCCACCGGGTGGCATCATGCAGAGTGTCAACCGGGATGAAGAAACGCTAGTGGGCAGCGAGGAGGGCGCTCTGGTGCCATCTGAGGAAGAGAAGAACATGGCCCTGGTACGCCGCTTCATGGAGGCGCAGGCCAACGCTGACCTGGACACCTTAGACGAGCTGCTCGCCCCTGACTTCGTCGATCACAACTCGTTCGCCAACCAAGAGCCTGGTCGGGAGGGCTACAAGCAGCAGGTCGCCGAACAACTCGCTGCCCTCTCTGATGTTCGCTGCATCATCGAGGACCAGCTAGCCAGAGGTGAGAAGGTCGTCACCCGCATCACCTGGCGCAGCATCCACGATCGAGGGGAGTACTTCGGCCTAATGCCAAGGGGCACGGAGGTAGAGGTGACGGCTATGACCATGCATCGCATCGTGGGAGGCAAGATCACCGAGGAGTGGAGCGAGGGGAGCGGTTCGGCGGAGGTAGCCCAGGCGCATCTCGAGCAAGAGGTGCGCAAGCGAGAGCGCGTCGAACACGACCTTAGTGTGGCACGAAGCATTCAGCAAGCCTCGCTCCCCAAGGAAGTGCCCACCTTAGAGGGTTGGCAGATAGCTCCCTACTACCAACCCGCCAGGGAGGTGGGAGGAGATTTCTACGACTTCCACCTCCTCCCTGAGGATCGGCTGGGGCTTGTGGTGGGGGATGCCACGGGCAAGGGTGTCCCGGCAGCGCTTGTTATGTCGACCACCTGCGGCATGCTGCGCCTCGCAGCTCAGAGCCATTCCTCGCCCGGACAGATGCTCCAAGGAGTCAACGAGGTGCTCTTTCCCAACATCCCTACCAATATGTTCGTCACCTGCTTCTACGCCATCCTCGACCCCAAGAGCGGATACCTGGTCTACGCCAACGCAGGCCACGACCTTCCTTACCTCCACCGAAACGGTGAGGCAGAGGAACTAAGGGCGAGGGGCATGCCCCTTGGGCTTATGTCTAAGATGAGCTATGAGGAGAAGGAGACAACCCTGCACGTCGGTGAGGCAGCCCTGCTCTACAGTGATGGGCTGGTAGAGGCTCACGACCCCGAGGGTGAGATGTTCGGCTTCCCACGACTTCGTGCACTCCTCGCCGCGCACAGTGCTGAGGAAGAGAAGCTGGTGGGGGACTTCCTGATGGAGGAGCTCTACTCCTTCGTGGGGGAAGGTTGGGAGCAGGAGGACGACATCACCCTCCTTACCCTGAAACGTTCCGCATCCCTAAGCCGAACTTCGGAGAATAACCCTTCCAAGCACTCGGGTGAATAAGCCCTCTGGCTATGCGCCGGGCATCACCAGGTGGCATCATTCGTCTGCAAGGAGAACATCTAGCGAGGTGAAACCGTGGCGCCTTCGAACCTTATACGGTGGGGCGGACTGGCGGCCTTGATGGGTGGGGTTGTGGGCCTTGTGTATTTCCCCTTCCACGCTACCGCCTACTTCGCAACGGAGGCTGGTGCGCCGACCTTGGACTCACCCCGGGTTGCCGCCTGGGCCGAGCCCTTCGCCGATGCATTCGCGCCGCTCCTAACGTTTGCCCAGCCCGCTACGGTCTATACTACCTACGGAAAGGTCTCCCTCTTCGTACTTCTCGGGTTTTTGGCAGGCGTGCTAGCCCTCCACGCACAACAAGCCAGCCGCGCAGGGCAGCTAGAGAAGTGGGGCTTCCGCATAACCCTAGCGGGGACTGTGGTGGGCACCATCGGTGTTTTCGGGGAGTACTACACTCCGTACCTCGACTTCTCCTTTTTGGCGTTTAGCGTGCCAGGGATACTCTTGTTGATGATCGGTTCGCCACTTTATGGCATCGGCACGTTGCGAGCGAGGATGGCACCCCGGCTGGGAGCATGGCTGCTCACCATCGGCGGCTTTCCGGGCATTATCCTGATGACCCTTTTGTCGGGCCATCTAAGCGGTGGGTTGGTGCTTCTTGACCTTGCCTGGATAGTGCTGGGTTACGCCCTCTGGACACAGAGGGGGCTTTCGACCGAGCGCCATGATTTTTGCGTTAAATGCTTGTGAAGCGCCCAGGCAGCGAACTACTCAGAACTCCGACAATGCGAAGTCTGCAGAAGGCGCCGTCCGCCTTTAGCGGGTAGCCCCTCGCCGGCTCGCTTGCTGCTTCGCGGTGGTGTTGCCTCAGCCAACGGTCTGTGCCTTAGTTTGCAAGGCGCATGGCCATAGCGCTGCGATAAAGGCAACTCCGTCGTGAGGCGGACACGCAAAGCTTACGGGCCTCGACTCGAGCGAGGCGGCCGGGCTACCGAACAGGAGGGGGATGGAAATGCGCTCTTTCGCCTACGGACCGAACAGGGCGATAGCCCTGGCGATAGCCGTCGTCTTGGCAGTGGTTGTACTCGGCTTCTACGTTAGCCGTTCGGCCGAAGCAAACCACAAACCAGGACACGGCGGTAGCGGCACCACGCCGACGACGTGTAACAAGGGCGCGTTCCTCGCGCAGTATCGCAATGAGCTGAGGACCTTCAATACACAGCCCGTCCTCACCCGCTGCGAGACTACCATCAACAACGACTGGGGTTCCGGATCTCCCGGCCGGCGGGTCAACGCAGACTCCTTCACCGCCCGGTGGGTCGGCACCTTCGACTTCGAGTCCTCAGACTACGAGTTCACGGCGACCGCCGACGACAGGATACGCCTGTGGGTAGACGGACAGCTCCTGATCGACCGGTGGCAAGATCAGACAGCCACCACCTACAACGCCACCAAGACCATGACGGCGGGCGCGCACGAGGTCAAGGTCGAGTACTACGAGAACGTCGGCCCGGCGGTGGCCAAGGTGTCATGGGCGAAGATGGTCTCACCGCCTCCCCCGAGCGGCACCGACCCTGTACTGGTCGGAGCAGGGGACATAGCCAGGTGCTCTAACCTTGCCGGTGCAGAGGCCACGGCCAAACTCCTCGACGGCATCCCGGGAACCGTCTATACCACGGGAGATAACGCCTACGAGTCGGGCACGGCGACCGAGTTTACCAACTGCTACGATCCGACCTGGGGACGCCACAAGGCGCGCACCAGACCCTCCCCAGGCAACCACGAGTACAACACGCCAGGAGCAACGGGGTATTTCGGCTACTTCAAAGGGGCAGCAGGAGATTCATCCATGGGCTACTACTCCTACGATCTGGGAGAGTGGCACATAATCTCTTTGAACTCGATGTGCGAGAACGTGGGAGGGTGCAAGGCGACCTCTCCGATGGTAACCTGGCTCGAGCAGGACCTGGCGGCAAACCCGAAGAGTTGCACGCTTGCCTACTTCCACCATCCCCTCTTCAGTTCTGGTGAGCATGGCAACCAGACCAAGATGAGACCGACGTGGGATGCTCTGTATGAGGCCAACGCGGATGTGGTCCTGAACGGCCACGACCACGACTACGAGCGCTTCGCCCCCCAGACTCCGCGCGGAGCGGCGGACTCGGCGAGGGGCATAAGAGAGTTCGTGGTGGGTACCGGGGGTGGATCGCACTACAGTATCGTTAGCACCAAGCCCAACAGCCGGGTGCATAACACAGACACCTACGGCGTCTTGAAGCTGACCCTACACCCTACCAGCTACGATTGGCAGTTCGTACGCGAGGAGGGCAAGAGCTTCACCGACTCCGGTACCACCAGCTGCCACTGACGGCGCCGTGCAAAAGGGTTAGACCCCAAGCGCGACGAGCCGTCGGCGGTCAACCATAGAGCCGCGTGGTCCCCGGCATCCCCGAGTTCCGCCGCGAGCTCATCGGCGCCCTGGCCGAGGAGTAGGGGAGAGGGAGGTGGCCCATGGGGCTCTGATGATAGCTCGAGTACACCTTCCGGAGACGACCGGCGAAACAATCTGCGGGCAGCTCCTGGCGACGCCGATGGACATCACATATGCTGCTGAGCGGGATGAAGAGAAGCTTGCCCTGGTTCGCCATCCTCGTGGTCCTGCTTGGTACTGCATTGATACTGCGCAGCCAGGGACGTCTGTGGTGGTGTTCCTGTGATTACCTACTAGTATGGTCGGGCGACCCCTGGAGCTCGGACAACTCCCAGCATCTTTTGGACCCGTACAGCTTCACCCATCTGCTCCACGGCTTCCTGTTGTGCGGATTGCTCACGCTGCTCGTCCCAAGGCTGTCGACAGTCTGGCGACTGTGGCTCGCGGTCACGATCGAGGCGGTGTGGGAAGTGGTCGAGAACTCAGAGTTCGTCATCAGGCGATACCGCGAGGAGACGGCAGCCCTCGGTTACCACGGCGACACGATAGTGAACTCGCTCGGCGACATTCTCGTCTGCGGGCTCGGTTTCGTAATGGCACAGCGTCTCGGGTTCCGACGCACCTTCGCGCTGTTCTTGCTGACGGAGGTTGCGCTAGCGATCTTGATCAGGGATAACCTCACCTTGAACATCGTGATGTTGATCCACCCGTTTGAGGCTATTAAGGAATGGCAGGCAGCAGGTCACTAGTCCCGGACGTAGGGGTGAGGGGGAGTCTCGTGGACCAATGACGTAAGATGTCGGGTGGACGACGGGGAGCCCGCCATCGAAGTGGCGCTAGTCTAGGGTGATGCGCTCAATAGGTCATCACCAAATCGCCCGGAAGGGAAACGCTGGAACTTCGTACGTTCTGGGCTACCCGAAACCGCGCTCCGCTCGGCGCGATTTTCACCTCACCCGCATGTAGCGGTCTTGCCTTTCCGACCAGTTCGGGATAGGCTCATGTCCTGAGCATCTACCGCCGGGGAAGGCCCACCAGGGAGGAGACCATGTCCGAGAAGCAGGACACGTTTATGGAGGCTGAATCTTCCGAGCCTGTCGGAGAGCCCCCAGGGCCGGACAAGCTATTGTTCTTGGTGTGCGGACTGTGGCTGCTGAACTCAGCGATCGGCGCGCGTGTGGCCGTCAAGGAAGGGTTGTCCGCCGAGTGGGTCGGAGGCCTCCACGCCGGGAGAGACGCCTCCGCAGAGTTCTTCAAGGGCACGGGCACGGCGCTGTCGCCCGGACTCCCCATGATGGTCGCGCAGGCACTGTTCGCGGTGCTCAGCACGCACAGTGGCAGGACCGGAACCCTTGGGGCTGCGGCGCTGGCTGCGCTAGGCGCAGGGGGCACCGTCGGTATCTTGGCTGAAACGATAACCTACACAGTGCTTTCCCCCAGGACGTTCGACCCTCCAAAGGCGGCGATCGCGTTGGCGGCCATCATCCTTGCACCGTCGATGACTATCCTCAGTTGGAGGCGGCTGCTGGCTCTGAGGAGTGCCAGGTAAGGTGCACTTTCGACCATCGCGCTGAGACGGCGTACCTCGCCGGGCTAGTCAAGGAGGGTTTGCTTTGCCACTGAAACGCTACGGGGTACTCAAGGGCAGCATACTCGACGCGCGGCGCGAAGATGACTCGGACTCCCCGCACTACCAGGTGCACGTCCGTGCTGAGGACACAAGCTACCGCGTCGCCGTCAATGTCAAGTCGGCGACGAGCCCGTCGGAACTGCTCTTCCTCGTCGACGATCGCTTCCAGCATCCTGTGACCGCCGGTCTTCCCGCATTACTACAAGGCTTCACGGAGCTGCAGGGCGGCCCGGGTAGCCTGGCCCTCGATTTTATCCGAGGCAATCTCTTCGACCGGCAGCGCCTGCAGCCGTTACCCCACGACCTGCCCGGGCCGGACAACGATCTCAGTGACAGGGTCGAGTATTACGTCGATCGGGCAAGAGTGCAGCCTGGCTCCGAGGTGTACGCCTTCGGCGAGCCCTGGGGACCGGAAGAGGGCCTGCGGGACAAGATCTTCGGCTTTCTGCCTGGCAACGGTATCCATGACATCCACATGAACCAGGGCAACGACCCGCAGTTCGCGCCTGACGACGGAGTCTGGCAGGATGGTGCACTAATCTTCCGCTTCCCCCAGACCGAGCAGTGGGTGGCGGTCTTCCTCGCGTTCCAGTCGCAGGCCTGGCATACCGACGACGTTACCGGCCACGCTATCACCGAACCGGGAGCGGCGCTCGATCGGGTCGTGCGCATAGTGGGGGCGCTGGCGAACCCAATCGGCCCTGCCCCCGAGCCCGAGACAGTCACGCTGCTCAACGCCTCGCCCGAGCCGGTAGAGCTGGCCGGATGGACGATCACGGACAGGCTGAAGAACAAGCAATCCCTGACCGGAACGATCGCGGCGGGGGCCACCCTGACGGTCCCGGTTCAACCCCCGGTGCAGTTGGGCAACAAGGGTGGCACCATCACCCTGTTAGACGATGGAGCTCTTAAGGTCGACGGGGTATCCTACACCGAGGAGGAGGCGCAGCGCGAGGGGTGGACTCTTGTTTTCTGAAACCTGATGCGGCTTCGCCTCAATCTTCAGGCGGGTGAGGCGTGTCGGCACATCTTATAGTCCGACGACGATAGCGGTCGCTACTCCGAGGAAGACGAGCTGGCCTGCTGCCAGGACTCGGGCTGAGCTGTACCCCTGGATCAGCCGGTCCGAGACGTCCGTTTTTAGCCGCATCATGCCTAGCAGTATCGCTGGCGCCCCCAGGGCCCGGACCAACGCGTACGTGCCGTAGATGGCGGCGCCGGCTGCGGGATCACCGAGGAGGAAGGCTCCCAGAGGGATCGCGTACCAAAGCCAGAACCCGATCCGGCTCGTGGCCCCGAATCCTAGCGTCAGGCCGTTCCTGGTCGCCCATCTCCACGCTCCCCTGTCTACCCAGCGCTGGGGCGTTTCGCAGTCGAATTGCCAGGGTTGTGTGCGCCGGCCGGAGAGCTCGAGGCCGCCTAAGGCGATGGCCGCTATCGCCAGGATACTTCCGACCGCGAGGCGCGCGTTGAGCGGGAGGAGGCCCCCCACGGTGCCAAGGGCCGCGCCCGTGACGAGACCGGCCACCGCCGAGGCAAGCGCGTAGATCGCCGCCTTACTGACCCAGCTCCTTCCCCCTTGGTTCCGAAGCACGTCGGAACTCGCGATCCCGTAGATCGCGTTGGGGCCTCACGGGAGGGTCTGCTGGACTAGTGCCGTCACCACCGAAGAGCAGACGAGCAGGACGAAGATCCAACCTACCCCGCCCGGCCCACGCGCGAATGTCCCGACGAGGACGCCGAGCCCGACAGCGGGAAAGAGCGCCGTAAGGAGCG
>JBKPNW010000062.1:0-4041 GCA_046732815.1 Actinomycetota bacterium
GTACCCCTTCCCTTCTCCTGCTTTGGCTGTAGGGTCTACTGTCAACCAGGGGCATACTGACACCACCATCGGCTCGGTGTATCACCCATTTGCAGTATATTCGTGTTATAGGATATTAAGCGGCATTTTTGGAACGCAGTGTAGGCGAAGTTCGGCCTGCCCCATCGTCCGGCCCCGGAGGACCAGAAGCGCCGCCAGGGCCTTGAAGTTGCCGCCTGAGCGCCATCGGGCGCTCCCGTAGGTTTTCTTGTCCGCCTTTAGGCTCTCGTCGCTTCTAAGTGGGGCGTGTGTCCCTCCGAGAGCCGTGCGCGGAAACCCAACCCGAAGTCGTTTGTACTCTGTAGGGTGCGTAACCGTGAAGCTGCAGCCTCTCGGTCGAGGATCTAACTGCTTGCCGCCTCAATGGTGCCTTCTCCGGCGCTATTGGCGGGGAGGGCACCTACCTATCCTAGGTCGGCTAGAGGATCGCCATCGGTAACAGTGGAGCTACCCTTGTTTCGTCGACCTTGGCGTCGCGGAAGAGGTTGCAGATGAACCCCAAGAGGAGAAGGAGATCCCTTGCAGAAAAGGGACAAAGTGGAAGGCTCCGGGGGTAATGAACCCCGGAGCCTTCGTCCTTCTTAGCTAGCGTGCGTTAGCCTATGGGACTGAAACGTTCTCGCAGGTTGCGAAGTCGATCTCGTCTGCCGAGTCCGCTATGCACTCATCGTCTGTACCGGGACCACCTGAGACGAAGTCGTTGCCCACGATCCCATCTACTCCGTTTACGGTGTCGTTACCATCGCCACCGAAGAGGGTGTCGGGTCCGAGCCCGCCCTCTATGTAGTCGGAGTCGGCCCCGCCGTAGACGGTGTCTCCTCCGTTGCCCCCGTAGATCTCATCCTCACCAGGACCACCGTAGATGGTGTCATCACCCCTGCCTCCGACCAGGTAGTCATCTCCAGCCCGGCCGTTGAGAGTGTCTCGCCCACTCAGCCCGTAGAGCTCGTCGGTTCCGAGGGTACCGACGAGGTTGTCGGGGCCGTTGGTGCCTGTCCTGACGACCGCCCAGGCGGTGCCTGCCACGGCGACGCTCAAGAGCGCCACTCTGCTCCGCGCGTGTTGGTCTCTTACCGTACTCGTAGTCAGCGGATACCATCACCTCCGAAAACCCTAAGCTCTTTAGGACCAGCTCGAACTCGTCGAGCCCGTACCACCGTAGCGCGATGCGCTGCATTTCGGTCTGAAGGAGTTCGTCGTCTCGCCACTTCTCGTAGCGCAGGTGTGAGACGGAGTACTGCTCCAGGAAATTTACCTCCACAACCTTAGCCTCCGTTGTGATCGTCTCGCCCTGGGGCGTCTCCACAGTCCCCGTCGAGATGTTGCCCAACCTGAAATCTGTTTGCAGCTCGAGGTCCAGGATGAGGCGTCCCCCAGGCAGTAGATGCTCGCGGAAGCGCTTGAGGGTGCCAAGCGACTCTTCGCGCCTCTCGATCAGGAGAAAGGAGCCCGCGGGAACGATGATTGCCTCGTACCTCTGTGGCAGGGAAAGCGAGCCCATGTGCCCCTCTTGAAGGACCGGCTGAAGTTCTCTTTCGGCACAGCGGGCACGGCAGATAGCCAGCATCTCAGGAGAGTTGTCCACACCTTCGACCTCGATCCCGGCCTCCAGCAGAGGGATCAGCACTCGGCCGGTTCCGACTGCAGGTTCCAGGACTGGGCCGGTGCAGGATCTTAGCTTCTGGAGGTAAAACTCAACGTCCCCGAAGGAGTGTCCTATGGGCTTGTCTGAGTCGTAGGCTTCTGTGGCCAGCCTACCGTAGGAACCCAAGCTCATGCCTCGTACTCCTTCCTCCTGGTGCGAGTTACCGAAGGGTAGTTGACAGCTCTGTTGATTCGCCCGCCTCGCTCGTTGACGACAGATCGGAACCCGCCGTCCATGCCGGGGACGAGGTGGACTCCTCGTTTAGTAACGCACACCTCCTGTGCCCATCCACTATCTTACGCAGTGAAGCTGTGGTGCATCCAACTTCGCGCATGTTTAAGCAGCACCACAAGACGTAGTGTCGAGTACAATACATAGAATTGATACTATTTGCGGTGTCTGGCTTTATAGATCCGGGGCTATGCACGATGCAGGATACGAACTTCTGAGAAGGTGCATTCCAAGCACTTCGGCGCATAGAGCCGAAAGGCTCTCTGGGGATCCCGCCGGCTGGCTTCAGCGCCGCGGGACAACGGTAGCTCGCGATGGCCGGGTTAGACCTCCAGCCACTCGGTGACGAACCGCTCGCTCGCGTGCATGTCCACCTGACGGAGCCGCCCTGTCCCCGAGTTCGTGAACTTGTGCGCCACGCCGGCAGGAACCACCACGACCTGGCCACCCGTCGCCTCTATCGTCTCGTCTCCTGCCGTGAACGTGACGCGGCCTTGCTGGATGACGAAGACTTCCTCGTAAGGGTGCCTGTGGAGTTTCGGCCCGCTCCCCGGCGGCGCATCTATCACGATGATCGAGACAGTGGCGTTATGGTTGTGTCCCTGGACCTCGTTCGCGTCGTCGCCGTATCCAGGGTCGGCCAGGTCGATGAGCCGCGCTTTGCCCGGCTCACGATTGCCTTCTCCTTCGACACCCGTGTTCACTTCGCCTCCCTTTCGAAGAACTCGACCAGCACAGGAGCGAGGGCTTCTGCCTTCACTACGTGCGTCTGGCCTTCCAGGGTAGCGTGCCTCGCGTCAGGAAGGACGTCCGCGAGGGCCCGCATCGCGTGTCGCATCCAGTCGGGGCTCTTCCCGCCGACCGCCACGAGCGTGGGCATCGTGACCGAGGTCCACCGTTCGGTCGGTAACGGCTTGCCCTTCTGGTAGTCGTCCACGATGGCGGCGTCGTAAGGCAGCGTGTGGGCTACGGCCTTGAGCTTCGACCAAGCCGGCATAAGCCGCATCAGGGCGACGAACACAGGGGGGAGGCCCACGCCCTCCCTCATGAACAGCCTTACCGCGTCGCCGCGACGTCCCGACGCTACCAACCCCTCCAGCCGCGCTAGGTAGTCGTCCGGGACAGGGGGGCGGCTGCCGTCGACTACGAAAGGCGCCTCATACAACGCAAGCTTCTCTATTGCCAGGCCGCGGTTCGCCGCCTCGAGGGCGAGGGCCGCGCCGGAGGAGATGCCGAACACACGGGCCGATCCGCCGGTCGCCTCGATGAGGGCAACTAGGTCTTCGATCTCGCGCTCGACAGAGTAAGGCGCTGTGTCGCCGCTGTCGCCCCTGCCCCGGCGATCGTAGTTGATGACGGTGAAGCGCTCGCTCAGGAGCTCGGCCAGACTTCCGTTCGGGCCGAACGAGCGGGTGTTCAGCGCGCCGCCGACCAATACGACGGGCGGTCCTCCGCCCAGTTGGTCGTAAGCGATGCCGGTACCGTCTCTAGAGGTTGCCGTCTTCATCTTGATCGTCTCCGTGTGGTCGTGGTTTGGCTACTGCACTGTCCCGTCGCGGGGCCGCCGATCCTCGAGACAGGGCTCACTCGTGCGCTCCGCTCGCTGGTGCGCCTCAATCATCCGCAGCCCATGATCCATGATGACACCGACCCGGGCCTCCCGCAGGAAGGATCTGGCCTAGTCAACGAAGACTCTGCGAGGGTACAGGGTAGCGTGTTTCGTGTACATAAGAACGCCGCTCGGCAGCGATCGTCGCGTTTCCGGCCCTGAAGCCCCAATAGCCCAAGGCGCCCAGGACGCACAGTTCCAAGAGGAATCGAAGGGCCAGGTTGGCACCCTTTATCAACCCCATCGCGCGCACACCCTTACTTGTTCTCCTAGCTCACACGGCGAGCCCGGAGAAGCCCTACTTCCTAGGACTCCGTTAGGGCGAAATTCTGGCCGTCCCATCGCCCCGCCCCGGTGGGCAGGATCTATGAGGGACAAGTTGGGGCGGAGGAGGGCCCAGGGCATCAGAATGGGCCAGAGAGTTTCGTCGGAAAACAACCCCATGAACGAATGGCAAAGCGAGGAGCCGGGACCCGTTGAGAACAGCGTAGGGGCGAGGATCCCGGCCTGAGAGAAG
>JBKPNW010000063.1:0-70569 GCA_046732815.1 Actinomycetota bacterium
AGGTATCGCAAGAGCCCGGGTTGGCTGCCTCTGTCTCCTCGAGGTCTATTTCGGGATCGGGCCGGTGGACCTGGCGCAGGTCGGTGACGTCGACGCGTAGACGCCTGAAGTTGTCCTCGCGCCCCTCGGAGCGGCCTCGGCAAACCCGATGTTTAGATCGGCATGGAGATAAACGGCGAGGAGTAGTCGGGGGCCCGGGAGAGTATTTGTTCGGCTTCTTCGCGCGACATCTTCTGTCCTCCGGTCTCCAGGATCATCGGTATGATGGTGACATCCCCGGCCATCGCGAGGCCCGTGACCTCATCGAAAGAGAGAACCCAGGAGACGGCGGCGTCGATGTACTCCTGCTGGTCGAAGGGCTCGTACCAGGTAGTGTAGCGCTGTCCTTCCGCGCCGCCCTCGGGCCAGTTGCGGCGCGAGACGGTCTTGATGATCATGAGCCCAGCGTCCTGGCGCCGGATCTCCTCGACGAGCGCCTCGTAATCGGCGCGGTAGCCCTCGTCCGTCGAGAGTATGTAGTTCCAGGGCGTGAGCACCGTATCGAACGGGTAGCGCCCGAGAGCCTCGAGGTGGGTCGCCGGGGCCTCGTTGCCGTGGCCCGTTATGCCGATACCGCCGATGAGACCCTCTTCCTTCGCCTCGATGGCGGCCTCGAGGGAGCCTCCAGGGCCTGTGGCGCGGTCGAGGTCTTCGAGGTCGCCTATGGCATGGAGTTGGAGCAGATCGACGTTGTCCACGC
Source organism: Actinomycetota bacterium (assembly GCA_046732815.1). Taxonomy (GTDB): domain Bacteria; phylum Actinomycetota; class Rubrobacteria; order Rubrobacterales; family Rubrobacteraceae; genus Rubrobacter_D. Next base: position 740 of record JBKPNW010000063.1, read on the forward strand.
GCAGGCGTTCGAGGGAGTCCTGGATCTGGCGCCTGGCCGCATCCTTCTCGCGGAGTCCCGTCTTGGTGGAGAGGAAGATGCGGTCCCTGATCTCCGGCATCCAACGCCCGTATTGCAACTCGGAATCGCCATAATCGGCGGCCGTATCGAAGTGGTCTACGCCGGCGTCGAGCGCCTGCTGAATGGCCCTGTCCGAATCCTCCTCGGTGGCCTCCGCAAGGGCGGCCCCGCCCAAGATGAGCACGGAATTTTCACGCCCGAGACGTCCCAATCGCCGGTGTTCCATGCTTCGCCCCTTTCCTCGGTTTCCCGGTCTATCCTACTCCTTTTCCCACTCCACACGCAGCGTAACCACCTCGAAGGGCCTCACCTGGAGGTGCACGGAGTCCACATGGATCTCGAGCGGCGCTTGTGCTTCTTCGAGGAGGTTGACGCGCTCCACCTTATCGACGGGGCGCGCGAAGCGCAACGTACATTCACCGCGGGCACCGTGGGGCTCGTAGAGGCGCAGGATCACACCCTCCCCCTCCTCGGCCAGCTTGAGGCTGCCGAGCGCGAGCTCCAGTCCCCCTGATTGCACGAGGGAGAACCTCTGCGGTAGTGCTCCCCCCTCCGACAGGACCGGGAAAAGTGGCGCGTTGAGCGCGAAGGCCTCCTGCGCGACACCGGACGAGGTCCAGTCACCCGGGTGGGGAAAGAGCGAATAGGTAAAGCTGTGCTCGCCCTCGTCGGCGAACGGGTCGGGGTAGAGCGGGCTGCGGAGCAGGCTGATGCCTAGTACGTTCCCCCTGGCGCTGTGGCCGTACTTGCCGTCGTTGAGAAGGGCGACGCCGTAGCCGGGCTCCGAGAGATCGCAGAAGCGGTGGGCCGAGACCTCGAAACGGGTGGCGTCCCAGGGTGTGTTGTGATGCGTCGGCCGCCTGAGTGCCCCGAACATCGTCTCGGAGGTGCTCTCGTGGGAGTGGACGGCGAGCGGGAAGAGTGTTCTGAGGAGGACCCTCCTCTCGTGCCAGTCGACGTAGGAATCTACGTCCAGCCGCCGCGAGCCGGCGAGGAGCCTGTAGGTCTGCACGATGGTCGAGCCTCGCCACCTTCTGACCACGCGCACGGAGGCCCGGAGCGGGCCGTCCTCTGTGATCTCGACGCTCTCGACGCCGGAGATCTCCTCCCCCTCCTGCTCGTAACCCTCATCCACGTCCCAAGCCTCCCAGTTGCGGGGCTTGTCCGTATAGGCCCAGAGCTGGTTGGCGCGTCCGGCCAGGACTTCACGCCCGACCTCCCTGTCGTAGACGCTGTGGAGCGTGCCGTCCTCTCCTACCTCCACACTCAAGAGAGCGTTGTCCAGAACGGCCCTCCCGCCCGCGGCCTCAGCACCGACCTCCGACGTCTCGGGCCGGATCGCTACTGACTCCCGGTGGGCAGTCAGTGACCTCCAGCCGAGTCCTGGCACGCGGAGATCCTGGGCGTGCACGAGCAGCCCTCCGTCCTCGGTCTCCTGGGTGGGCAACGGCCTGCCATCGGCGTCGGACATGCCCGCGGCGCCATCCGGCCTGTTCTCGGTATCGAGCACCACGGAGAGAGGACGCGGGTGGAGCGAGGCGTTGGCGACGAGCAGCGCCGGCGAAGCCTGCGCGTCAGGCGGGGGGCTTATAGCACTGTCGCGCAGCTTCCGCGCCGTCCTTACGACGTCCGCGAGCTCCTTTTCCGTAACCTCGTAGACCTCCCCTATCGAGGTGCCTGGAAGTATGTCGTGGAACTGGTTGAGGAGTAGTGTCTTCCAGGCGGTTTCGAGCTCTTCGCGCCGGTATTCGCCGCCGTGGAGCGCGGCCAGCGTGGCCAGGGCTTCGGCCTCGAGGAGGCGATGCTCGGCCTCTCTGTTGAGCTTCTTGACCCTGGCCTGGGTGGTGAGGGTGCCCCTGTGCAATTCGAGGTAGAGCTCGCCGGTCCATCTTGGCAGCCCTTCTCTGGGGAGGCTCTCGAAGAACGCATCGACGTGGGCCATGCGGAGGCGGGGCATCGCGGGGAAACTCTTGAGGCGGGCGTAGTTCTCGAGCATCTGCTCGCTCGGCCCTCCGCCACCGTCGCCCCACCCGAAGGAGAAGAGGCTCTCGGGGTGGTGGCGCTTGCCCTCGAAGTTGCGCCAGGTGCCGTAGATGTCCTGTGGCGTTATGTTGCCGTTGTAGTCCTGGCCGGGGTTTTCGAAGTCGTGGGCTATGACCGTGCTCCCGTCGATGCCCTCCCACTCGTAGAGGTCGTACGGAAACTCGTTGGTCTCGCTCCAGTTGAGCTTGTAGGTGAAGAAACCTTCCATTCCGGCGCCATTCAGGAGCTGTGGCAGCGCCGGAGAGAACCCGAAGGCATCGGGAAGCCAGGCCACCCGCGAGCGGTGGCCGAACTTGTCCTGGAAGTACCTCTGGCCGTAGAGCATCTGGCGCACCAGAGACTCACCGGAGGGAATCTGGCAGTCAGACTCCACCCACGAGCCACCGACCGGCTCCCAGCGCCCCTCCTCGACCCGCTCTCTTACCCGCTCGAAGATCTCGGGCGAAGCGGCTTCGATCCAGCTGTAGAGCTGGGCCGAGGACTGGTTGAAGACGAAATCGTCGTAGCGCTCCATGAGCGAGAGCACGCTCGCGAAGGTCCTGCGCCCCTTGCGCAGGGTCTCCGAGACGGGCCATAGCCAGGCGAGGTCGAGATGCGCGTGGCCCGTCAGGGCGAGGCGCCCGACCGGCGGATACTCCGTCTTGAGGAGATCGAGCCCGGAGGCCACGATCTTCCGCGCTGCGCGCACCGCGCTCCGCGTCTCTTCGGAGAGAGGCTCGACGGGCCTCGGGGCTGGCGGCAGGCTCCACGGTCCCCCTTCGGTCGACTCGGCGTAGGCCTCGAGATAACGCGTGAGGGCGACCTCGCTACCCGAGGGCCAGGAGGAGAACATGGTCGCGAACGCGGCATCGATGATGTCGAGGAGGTGCGGTATGACTTCGTGATCCCCCAGCTGCTCGCAGACCTCGACGATGAGGCCGAGGTCCCGCTCCAACGCCCGCACTTCCTTCTCGGGGATCACGAGCGAAGACCGGCTCAGCTGTGGCCTGGCGACGTTAGAGCCGAACATCCCCCGCGGCACGACCTCGGCCTCGATTCCGACCGTCTCCCCGCCCGCAGCCTCCTGCGTCACGGGGAAGCTGCGATGGAAGGGATTGAGGCCCCCGCTGAACCCCGTCGAGAGGCTGACGAACCCCTCGCCGCCGAGCCAGAGCTCCAGCTCGACGGGAGAACCGGACCAGTCCCCGGGTATCCTCGCCTCCGCCGAGAAGCTCACCGGCAGCGCGTCCTCGGGCCAGGCATCTCCGAGTCCTATCTTCTGACCCTCCCCGCCGTCGGCCGAGAAACGCCACTCCTCGATGCGGCTCTCTCTGGAGTTGCGCCACAACTTCAGCTCCTCGACGCGGACCCTGTGACGGTCCAGACGGTGTCTCTCGCGGGTGTTCATTCGTCTCCCTCTATTCGGACGCGACGACAGGCGTAGATATTAGACGCTTTGCCCTGCGCGGGCTTGCCTCAAACAGCCAGTCAGCTAGTCAGAATTTCAGCTGGTCAGCTGCTTTGCTGAAGTGCTGACCGGCTGAATTGCTGACTAGCGCGCCGTGCATGAGGCTCACAAGCCTCATGCACGGCGCTTTGGACCTATATACTCTGTCGGGGAGAGACGAAAGGAGAATTCCGTGAGCGAGAAGGTCTACCGCAGCGAGCTTACACCGGTCAGCTTCCTCAGGCGCAGCGCCTACATGTTCCCCGAGAAGACCGCCGTCGTCTACGGCGGGCGGCGTTACTCCTACAGAGAGTTGGAAGAACGTGTCAACCGCCTGTCCTCGCGGCTGCGCGACGCCGGGCTAGAGAAGGGCGACCGCGTCGCCTTCCTGTGCCCCAACACGCCGCCCATGCTGGAGGGCCACTTCGCCGTACCCGCCGCCGGACTCGTGCTCGTCGCCATCAACACCCGCCTCGGCAAGGACGAGGTCTCCTACATAGTCGAACACTCCGGCGCCAAGATGGCCTTCGTGGACGCCGAGCTGGAGGAGTTGCTCGCCGACGTCGAGGGCGTCGAGATCGTTCGCATAGACGATACAGGGGAGCGGGGAGACCCGTACGAGGATTATCTGGCCGAAGGCTCGCCGGAGCCGGTACCCGACGTACTCGAGGACGAAGAAGAGACCATCTCTATCAACTACACCTCGGGTACCACAGGTCGGCCGAAGGGTGTGATGTATACGTACCGGGGGGCTTACCTGAGCGCGCTCGGAAACGCCATCGAGATCGGGATGGGCTACGAGACCAGATACTTGTGGACCCTCCCCATGTTCCACTGCAACGGGTGGACGTTCCCGTGGGCCGTTACGGCCGTCGCGGGGACGCACGTGTGCCTGAGGCGGGTCGAGCCGCCGCGCATCTGGGAGCTCTTCGAGGAAGAGGGGATCACCCACTACTGCGCGGCACCGACCGTCCAGATCGGCATAGTCAACGAGGAAGCGGCACACCCATTGGAGACGCGCGTAACCGCGGCCATCGCCGGTGCCCCGCCCTCCCCCACCCTGCTCGGCGGTCTCCTCGAACTGAACATCCGGCCGATGCACATCTACGGCCTCACCGAGACCTACGGCCCGATGACGACGAGCGGGGTCCATCCCGAGTGGGAGGAATTGGAGATGGACGAGCGCGCCGGCCTCATGGCCAGGCAGGGCCAGGGCTACACGACCGCAGACCTCGTGCGCGTCGTCGACGAGAACATGAACGACGTCGAGCGCGACGGGGAGACGATGGGTGAGATCGTGATGCACGGCAACATGGTCGCCAAGGGTTACTTCGAGAACGAGGAGGCCACCGAGGAAGCGTTCGAGGGCGGCTGGTACCACTCCGGCGACGTGGCGGTGTGGCACCCCGACGGGTACGTGGAGATCAGGGACCGCAACAAGGACATCATCGTCTCGGGCGGCGAGAACATCTCGACCATCGAGGTGGAGCAGGCCGTCTCACGCCACCCGGCCGTGATGGAGGCAGCCGTCGTCGCCGTTCCCCACGAGAAGTGGGGCGAGCGTCCCAAGGCTTTTGTCGTGCTCAAGAAGGGGCTGAAGGCTACTGAAGAGGAGATAATAGACTTCTGCAAGGAGCACATCGCCCGCTTCAAAGCCCCCGAGGCCGTCGAGTTCACCGAGCTACCCAAGACCTCGACGGGCAAGGTCCAGAAGTTCGTGTTGCGCGAGAAGGAATGGGCCGGCCGTGAAAAGCAGGTGAATTAGAGGAGTTGCCATGATCGAAGCCCAGAAGACCTACGAGCACATTGTTTTCGAGCAAGATGGCGTTGTCGCGTACGTTAGTATGAACCGTCCGAACAAACGCAACGCGCTCTCGCTCGCCCACATGAAGGAGTTGATCTCTTGCTTCAAGGGGATCGGGGAGAGCGGGGACGTTTCAGTGGTCATCCTGCGGGGGGAGGGGCCCGCGTTCTGCGCCGGGCACGACCTCTCGGAGATGATCGGGCAAGTTCCCGGATTCTACCGGCACCTCTTCGACGTCTGTTGCGAGTTGATGGAGACCATCCAGGCCATCCCACAACCCGTGATCGCGCAGGTCCACGCCACGGCTACCGCCGCGGGATGCCAGCTCGCGGCTACGTGTGACCTCGTGGTGGCCTCCGAGGAGGCGCGGTTCGCCACGCCCGGTGTGCGCATCGGGCTGTTCTGTTCGACCCCCATGGTCGCCCTCTCTCGCGCCATCGGCCAGAAGAAGGCGATGGAGATGCTCCTTACGGGCGAGTTCGTCCCGGCGGACGAAGCCCTTGCGGAAGGCCTCGTCAACAGGGTGGTTTCGGCCGAGGAACTCGAGGCCGAGACACGCTCCTTGGCCGAGAAGATAGCGGAGGCCAGCCCGCTTATCGTGGGGCTCGGCAAACAAGCGTTCTACCGTCAGCTCGAGATGCCCACCGAACAGGCCTACGCCTACACCAAAGAGGTCATGTCCTTCAACGCCTCCTTCGCGGACGCCCAGGAGGGCATGTGCGCGTTTCTGGAGAAGCGTAAGCCGGAGTGGAAGGGTCGCTGAGACCGTACTCGACCATGACGGATACTATCGCCCGGCCGGCGGAGAAGGAAGAGCAGAAGACGGAGGGGTTGCCCCCTTACAACGTGGTGTTGCACGACGACAACGATCATAGTTACGAGTACGTGATCCTGATGTTGAAGAGTATTTTCGGGCATCCATTCGCGAAGGGCTACGAGATGGCACGGGAGGTCGACGATATGGGCCGAGTCGTCGTGGCGACAACCAACCTAGAGCAAGCCGAGTTGAAGCGGGATCAGATCCAGGCCTTCGGCCCCGACCCGCTTATCCCGCATTGCAAAGGCTCGATGTCGGCTACCGTGGAGGCCGCATCCGCCTGACGTTCGGCCTTACGGCCTCAGCAAGTCAGCACGCTACGGCCTGCGGCCTCCGCTTGTCAGCACGCCGTCTCGCTTCGCTCGGCGGCTCGTCAGCATTTCAGCTTGTCAGCTTTTTGTTCTGGCTGAAATGCTGAAGTGCTGACAAGCCGCGAAGCGGCGTGCTGAAATGCGCGGTTTGCAATCCTGCAAACCGCTCTAGGACTGATCCCAATACGTAACGGCACCATCCTTGCACTTGACGAAGCGTACGTTGCTGTCCTGCGAAATGACGACGGCTATGGCGTCGGGGAGCGCTTTGCAGAGCCGGTAGGCGGAGCGGTGGCGGGTGCCCACGCCTTCGGCCGGCTCATCGACCGCGGTGTCCGCTTCGACGTCGAGGGCTCTGGCGACGGTCTGCACGGCCGGTAGTTTGCCGGAGATCTCACCACCGAAGCCGAGCATCTCGAAGCGCTGGGTCATTACCACGGCGCCGTCTACGGCGGTGAGGCCGGCGATCAGGTGGGCCACCTCGAAGATGGCCTCGTCGAGCCCGGTCAACTCTCTGTCGCTGCTCGCCTCGTAGTCGTCCCAGCCTACGGGGTCCCTGGCCGGCGTACCGGCGTAAGAGCGGGCCAGGGCGTTCATCACGTCGACTATTAGCGTGCGGAAGCGTCGGCGCGGCTCCGCGTCGATGAACTTGTATTTGAGGGACACGTAGCGGCCCTCTAGGATATCGTCGGCCAGGTATGGTGGGACGATAACGACCGTTCCCCCGTGATGGGAGTCCCTGACCGCGGCGATGATACGTTTTATCGTGTGTTGCCCGATCACGCGGATGAGATCGTTGTCGAGGCGGGCCCAGACCTCCCCCTTCTTCCGTGCCTGATCGCGGAGTCCGGCATGGATCTCCGCGAGCTCGCCCCTTACCGGCGCGAAGGCGTTGGGGAGCCAGCGGGAGTCGAATACGTCCATCGACGCATCCGAGAGCCTGCCTTCCTCGAGCTTGCAGAGGGACTCCGAACCGACGTCGATGGCTATGCGTCCCGGGCCGTGCACGCGGAGGACCAGGGCCTGCGGCAGGGGCGGTGGGACGTCCCTGCCACCCTGTCCTCCCCTCAACCACCGCTGTCCCGAGTGGACGAGTCCCCAGATCCCGAGGCCCTCTTCCTCGTCGAAGCCGATCCCTATGAGCGAGCGGTAATAGTCGACGGCGGGGGAGAGCCTCCTTATCTCTTGCATGTCGAACGGTCTCGTCCTCGGGAACTCCAGCCTGTGCGTCCCGCCCGGCGGTCCTTCGCGCGGCGGCAGCACGTCAGGTTCGCAGAGGATCACCCTGAACGTGACGGCGCGCTCCTCTTCTTGCAACAGACTGGCCTGGTAGCAGGCGGAGATCAGGGTCTCGAGTTCGCCCTGGTCGGGCAATGCGCCGACCCTGTCCTCGTCCCACCGCTCGCGAACCAGGCGGGCGAGGTCCGCAGGGTAAGCGTCCTGGGTGGTTCTACGCGTGTCTTCCACAGAACTCATTCTATTCTCCCGCCGGCGCCAGGCGCAGGATACGGTCGTCCTGCTCGCTGATCGGGGTACCGTAGGAGTCATAATTGGAGGTCGAGACCCACAGGGATCCGTCGGGAGCCTGGGCAACGTCCCGCACGCGGCCGATCTCCCCGTCGAGGAGCTTCTCCCTGCTTACGACCTCGCCCCTTCTGTCCAGCGCCAGGTGCCAGAGGCACTCTCCCCGCAGGGCGGTCACGAAGAGGTCGCCTTCCCACTGCGGGATAGCGCCATCGAGCAGGATCTCCGCCCCGCTGGGGGATGCTTCCGAGGTCGGCCAGACTGTGATGGGATCTACGTACCCCTGATCCTCGCCGCCCCTGCCCTCGACAGCGGGCCAGCCGTAGTTCTCTCCGGCTTCGATCCTGTTGACCTCATCCCACGTGTTCTGGCCGAATTCGCTCGCGTAGAGCCTTCCCCTTGCGTCCCAGGCGAGCCCCTCCACGTTGCGGTGGCCGTAGGAGTAGACGGGGCTGCCGGGGAAGGGGTTGTCAGGCGGAACGGAACCGTCGGGCTCTATCCGCAGGATCTTACCCCCTAGAGAGTCTCTGTCCTGGGAGTTCCCGGATTCTCCGGCGTCGCCCGTACTCGCGTAGAGCATGCCGTCGGGGCCGAACTTGATCCTACCCCCGTCGTGATACGTGTTGACGGGGATGCCCGTCAGTAGGGGCTCCGGCTTCTCGCCCAGGCGGAACCTTACGACGCGATTGTCTATCTCCGTCGTGTAGTAGGCATAGATATAGCGGTCATCCTCGTAGTCGGGGGAGACGGCGACGCCGAGGAGCCCGCCCTCGCCCGAGCCACCCTCAGGGAGGGTCTGGATCTCGCGAACGTCACCGGAGGGGCTCACCCGCAGGAGCTTCCCCGAGTCCCGCTCGGTGACGAGGGCGTCCCCACCGGGTAAGAACGCGAACGACCAGGGCACCCTCAGATTCGTGGCGAGGGTGCTTACCTCGACCCGCCTCACGGAGGTCCTACCAGTATCCGCGGTGCTCTCCTCTCTCTTCCCTTGCCCAGTAGTTATCGGCTCGATGGCGTCCCCGCTCTTTCCACCCTCTTGTGCGGACCGGTCGCACGCCGCGCAAAAAAGTGCGAGCAGAGCCGCCAGCAACACGGTCCTGCCAAACGAGGCGCTCTTCCGTTCTGAGCCTGGCATGCCCTCTCTACTGCGATACCGACGAAGATTATATTGCGCGTGGGCCTGATATCGCCCTCCGGACGGAGCGTGCATACTCGATCCTTCCTTCGACGGGCGGTCCAGAGGTTACGGAAACACGCTCTACTGCCGTCTCGCCCATGCTCTAGAATCGTGAACCAATGCTGTATTTTGGCGACGCGAAAGCAGGCCAGTGGTAAGAGAAGACACCGAAAGTAATCTGGGGCGGGAAGCTTGAGGGCGCATCTGGATAGGTTGCGGCCCGTGCTTGGTGTCGCCTTCCTGGTCGGGTACGTGTGGCAGACGTTCGTGCCGGACTCTCTTGGGACGGACCTCTTTCTGGTAGTCGGGGCGGTGATGTTCGCGATCTCCGTGCCGTGGTCGAGCGTTTTCCACAGGGCGTTCGTGCTGGTGGCCTTCGTGGCGCTGGGCGCGGCGATTCTTACCGCGCGGTTCGATCTCGCGGATTTTCTCGCGGGGATGCCCACCTACTTCGGGATCGTGGCGGTGTTGATCGTCCTCAGCATGGCGGGGTATCCGATCCAGGCGGCCCGCTACGAGGTCCAGATCCGGGCCCTGATGGCGGCGCTGACCCGCAGGGGCGTGAGCTTGAAGGCGACGGCCGGAGTCCTCGGGCACGTGCTCGGTGCGGTTCTTGACGTTGGAGCGTTCGTCCTTATAGATGTGATCTCCGGCCGCTCTGCACCCAAAGAGCGCCTGGAGGCACTGAAATGGGCGGGACGAGCCTTCTCTTTCGCACCCCTCTGGACCAACCTGAACGTATTGACCGCGACGACCATCGTTCTGACGGGCGTCTCCTACCCGCAGCTCCTCGCGGTTACGCTCCCCTTCGTGCTCCTCGGCCTCGCAGGAACGCTGCTCTTCGCCCAGAGGGCGGGGGGTGAAGTCGAAGAGATCCCGCAGGCGCCGCTGGACCGGGGGGCTGCCGCCGTCCTTCTCTACCCAGTTCTACTCATCGGGGCCGTCGCGCTGGTCAACCTGGCGTTTCCCAGACTTCCGCTCACGGCGGCCATCGCGGTGACGGTCGTGTCTATCGTGCTCCTGATCGCGGCGCTTGCGGCTGTGCTCACCCGCAGGGTGACGCCCCTGGCACGGCTAGGACGGGAGGCGCGCGGCTCGCTCACTTCCTCGCACCCCGAGTTCACCCTTTTCGGGGCTGCCGGCATCCTAGTCCTCTCTTTGCAGGCCCTCGGCGCTCTCACCCCACTCGGCGCGTTGCTCTCGGCCCTGCCCGACGTGCTCGTCGCGCCCGCGCTCGCGGTGATCATGGCCGTCGGGTTCGTCGCCGGCATCCACGTGATCCCGATGGTGCTCCTGCTCAATGCCGCCTTCCCGCTGGACGGCGGGCCGGCTCCGGCGCTGTGGGCGGCGGCCCTCCTGCTCGGCGCCCAGTCCACCCTCTTGCTCACCCCCTTCTCCAGCGCCGTCACCATGCTCTCACGGCTGACCGGGCTGCACCCGCTGGAGATCGGACCCAGGCGCAACCTGGGGTTCGGCCTCATCGTATCGGCGGCCGCCATGCTGTACCTGGGGTTCATTACGCTGTTGCTCTTGTGAAAGCTGGTCAGCTTGTCAGCACGCCGCTTCGCGGCTTGTCAGCATTTCAGCTTGCTTGGGACCCTGCGGGCGTAGTAGAGTCGAGATGTGGAGGGTTCCTGTTGGCTAGAGGAATGAGAGACTAGATGGTAGTGTTCCTGATCCTGTTGTTGTTCGCTGTTATCTTCCTGGCTGCGGGCGGCGTGCTGCTGTACTTCCGTAACAGGACCAAGCAGAAGTCAGCGCTCATGAGCCAGACCGAGACCTCCACAGCATCGGAGGTCAGCGGGCTGCCGCCGGGGACGATGGTCGAGGTCAAGGGGATGCTGCGCTGCGAGGAGCCCCTTACCAGCGAGATGGCCGAGAAAACCTGTGCGTACTACTCTTCCACGGTAACACGAGAGTATCTCAGGCCCGACTACGACGATGATGACAACGACGTCGGGTCGGACCGGCGCTCCGAGATAATCGCCCAGAACGTGCAGTTCGCGCCCTTTGTCGTAGAGGACGACAGCGGCTCGGCAGCGGTGGACGCGGAAGGCGCCGAGGTCGATGCCAGGCAGGTGATGAACCGTTTCGACAGGAACACGGGGAACGAAGGGACCTTCTCGCTCGGCGGGGTGAGCGTCAATCTCAGCGGTGGGGAGCGCACTATCGGCTACCGCTACACCGAGAGCATCCTCCCCGTCGACGAGTCGGTCTACGTGCTCGGCACCGTACAGGAGGACGGCGGGATCGGGGCCTCACAGTCCGGCGAAGAGGGTCATAGTTTCGTCGTCAGCCACCGCTCCGAGGAGGCGCTGAGCCAGAGCCTCGGCAAGACCGTACTCTGGCTCGGCGTGGGAGGCGCCGCTTCCCTCGTTCTCGGCGTGGTCCTGCTCGTCGTCGGGATCATCTTACTGGTGTCTTGACAGCATTTCAGCACGCTACGCCCTCCGGGCTCCGCTTGTCAGCACTTCAGCTGGTCAGCTTCTTGCTGAATTGCTGATCCCAAGTCCGGGTGAACACGAACGGCACGACGCAGCGAGCCTTCGATTGCGGGACCTCTCCTCCTCCCAGCCCAGAAGCTCGCTCGGGGGGTCGGGCAGCCCGGGTTTGTCCGTATCGCCGAAGCCCCTAAGGTCGGGTGCGACCACGTCGAACTCTCCGGCGAGCACCGGTATATTCTTGCGCCAGGCGAACCAGAACTCGGGCCACCCGTGCAACAGCACCAGGGGGAGCCCTTCGCCGTGGCGGACGTAGTGAATGCCGATCCCGTTCGCCTCCAGATGCTGATGGTTCCACTCGAATCCGTTCAGGCTACTTCCTCCGACACGTAGTCTCCGCAAAGCCAGCAATTAGCCGGAGAAGCTGACCGCTGACGGCTGATTGCTGGCCCCTAGTTCTGCAGGTTCTCGAAGATGCCCGCGGCGCCCATGCCGCCGCCGATGCACATGGTGACGAGGCCGTACTTCGAGCCGCGCCGCTTCATCTCGTGGATGAGCTGGATGGTGAGCTTGGTGCCGGTCGCGCCCATCGGGTGGCCGAGGGCGATGGCGCCGCCGTTGACATTGGTCTTCTCGAGGTCCATCCCTACCTCCCGGATCACGGCGAGCGCCTGGGCGGCGAAGGCCTCGTTGAACTCGATCAGGTCGATGTCGTCCATGGTAAGCCCGGTCTGATCCAACACTTTCGGGATCGCCACGGTCGGCCCTATTCCCATGACCTCGGGCCTGACGCCGCCCACAGCGAAACCGACAAATCGTACGAGCGGTGTGAGCCCACGTCTCTCAGCCTCCTCCCTGTCCATCACCACGACAGCGGCCGCACCGTCGCTCCTCTGCGAGGAGTTGCCCGCCGTAACAGTGCCATCCTGCTGAAAGGCGGGTTTCAAGTCGGCAAGTTTCTCCGCCGAAGTGTCGCGCGGTCCCTCGTCACGCCCGAAGCTCGTCTCCATGTGTTGTAGTTCGCCGCTCTCGTCGACCCAATCCAACTCGACGTTCAGGGACACGATCTCCTCGTCGAACACGCCACCTTCGACCGCTTTCCTTGCCAGGGTGTGGCTGCGGAGGGCGAACTCGTCCTGGTCTTCGCGGCTCACGTCGAACTCGCGGGCGACCTGCTCCGCGGTCAGGCCCATGCCCATGTAGGCCGCAGGGTTGATCTCCATGAGCCGCGGGTTGGGCGAAAAGTTAGGCATCTCGATGGTCGAAGACATGTGTTCGGTCCCCCCCGCCACGATGGTCTTGGCGTTGCCGACCATGATCCGCTCGGAGGCCATCGCGATGGTCTGGAGTCCCGAAGAGCAGAACCGGTTGACCGTCTGCGCCGGCACCGTATCGGGCATCCCGGCGAGCAAAGAGGACAGCCTGGCCACGTTGTACCCCTGCGTCCCTTCGGGCATCGCACACCCGAGGATAACGTCCTCCACATCTTCCCTCTCGAGCCCCTCCGCGCGCCCCACGGCCTCACCGATAGCAGCGGCGGCCATGTCATCAGGGCGGCTCGCCCGCAACCTCCCCTTCGGCGCACGTCCCACCGCGGTCCGTGCCCCCGAAACGATTACAGCTTCGCGCATTTTCGCTCCCTTCGGTCGCTCAGCATGTCAGCTAGTCAGCACGCTCAGGCTTCGCCTGCGTTTGTCAGCATTTCAGCTTTGTCGTGCGCTAGCCCTTGCTGACTGGCTGACAAGGCGGCAAAGCCGCCGTGCTGACAAGCGAAGCCCGTAGGGCTGAGCGTGCTGAAATGCTGAAGTGCTGACATGCTAATTCCTTCTCGGCTTTCCTGTTTTCAGTAGTGCTTCGATGCGTTCGTGGGTTTTCTCGTTTTTCAGGAGATCCAGGAATGACTTTTTCTCCAGTTTCAGGAGGTATTCTTCGGGGACCCATTGGGGGAGGGAGAGGTTGCCACCGGTGAGGATGTGGGCAACGTGGCCCGCGATGACGCCGTCGTAGTCACTCGCGTAGTGGCCCCATTGCATGGTCTTTACGCCCATTTCGAGCGCGGCCCGGGCGGTTCGGCCCGAGGCGTAGACGTTGTTGCCGTGCTCGGGCGGGGTGTAGCCGTCGGACAGGTCCTGGACCTCGCGCTTGGCGGCGGAGATGAGGTGGTCCGCGTTCATTACTATGCGGTCGTCTGCGGTGAGGAATCCCATCTCTCTGGCTTCGAGGGCGCTGGTCGCCGTCTTGGCCAGGGCTATCTGCTCGAAGGCTTTCTGGAGGAAGGGCAGGGGTGGGGTGTTCGGGGCGGTGTGGAGCGGCGGGGAGACGAGGCGGCGGGCCATCTCTTTGGTGCCCCCACCGGCGGGGATCAGGCCTACCCCGACCTCGACGAGGCCCATATAGGTCTCGCCGGCGGCGACGATGCGGTCCGAGTGGAGGCAGACCTCGAGTCCCCCGCCGAGGGTCTGGCCGTGCGGGGCGGAGACGACGGGCTTGGGGGCGAACCGAAAGGCCATGAGCAGGTCCTGCAGGGCCTCAACGCTCTTTTCGATCCCTGCCAGGTCCCCGTTCTGGACGGCGTGGGCCATCTCGCCGAGGTTGGCGCCTACGGAGAAGTTGCGGCCCTCGTTGCCGATGACTAGCCCGATCACATCGTCGCGCTCCAGCGTCTCTAGCGCCCGGTAGCCCATCTCGACCGTTCCCGCCTCGATGGAGTTGCCCCTGGAGTGGAATTCCAGGCACAGCACCCCGTCACCGAGGTCGAGCAGGCTCGCCGAGTCGTTGCTGGCGAGCTCCTGGCCCTGGTCCCGCAGACGGTCGAGGGAGACGTACATCGGGTCCTCGCGAACGGGTTCGTACTCCTTGCTTACGGGGCTGAACTGGAGCTCGGTGCCGTTCTCGGTCTTGTAGAAGGCCTCGTTTCCGGCGTCGAGCATCTCTTTTACCCAGCCGCCGACCTCGATATCCATAGACTCCATGTTCTCGACCGTCTCGCGCACACCGAGCAGGTCCCAGGTTCTAAAGGGTCCGGTCTGGTAGGCGTATCCCCACTCCATCGCGTGGTCCACGTCCTCGAGGGTGTCGGAGATCTCGGGCACCCGTCGCGAGGCGTAAGCCAGGTACGGATACAGGGTGTCCCTGATGTAGCGGGCGTGTTTGTCCTCATCGGCTTTCTCTACCAGGAACTGCAGCCTTGCGGCGAGGTCTCCCTGTTGTTGTGCTTCTTTCGCTACGGGGATCTCAGGGTTCTCGGCGGGGTGGTGTTCGAAGGTCTCGAGATCCAGGACATCGAAGACGGTCTTGCCATCGCGTCTGTCCCGCTTGTAGAAGCCGGCTCCGGCCTTGTTGCCGAGCAGGTCCTTCTCCTGCATCTCATGGAGCTTCTGTGGCGGCTCGAGCTCCTCGCGCGACTCGTCTTCGGGGACGGCCTCGTAGAGGTTCTCGGCCACGGCGATGGCTATGTCCAGCCCGACCTGGTCGTTGAGGCGGAAGGTCGCCGTCTTGGGGTGGCCGATAAGCGGTCCCGTTATGGCGTCGATCTCCTCGACGCCGTAGCCGTTCTCGAAGGCGTAGCGTGCGGATTGCATGCCGGTGAAGCTCCCGAGGCGGTTGCCGATGAAGTTCGGGGTGTCCTTGGCGATGACGCCGCCCTTGCCGAGCACGCGTTCTCCGAAGTTACGGATGGCTTCGACTATCTCGGGGTCCGTATCTTCCGTAGGTATGATCTCCATGAGCTTCAAGTAACGCGGCGGGTTGAAGAAGTGCGTGCCCACGAAACGCTTTTTGAACTCTGGGGACCTTCCCTCGGAGATGCTGTGCAGCGGGATGCCCGAGGTGTTGGTCGAGATGATGGCGCTCTCTTTCGCCGTATCTTCGACGCGTTGCATGAGCTCTCTTTTGGGTTCGAGCTTCTCGATTATGGCCTCGACGATCCAATCCGCCTCGCCGACGCGCCCGAAGTGCTCCTCGAAGTTGCCGACCCTGATCCTGTCGGCCACGGTCTCGCCCATCAGCGCGGCTGGCCTGGCGTTCTTCATCCTGTCGAAGCCGGCCTCCACTACGGCGTTCTTGTCGTCGTCATCCGAGGCTATGTCGAGCAGGTCCACCTCCAGGCCAGCGTTGGCGCAATGGGCGGCGATGGCGGCGCCCATCGTGCCCGCTCCCAGTACGGCCACCTTCCTGATCCCGTGCGACATGCAGGCCTCCCGATCCTATCCGTAGAGCTCTCTGTGCAAAGACTCGATAGCATCTCTTACCCGCAAGAGGTGGGCCTCGAATCTGCCCTTGATCTCGGCGTACTTCTCTTCCCCCCGCCCCGTTATCTTGTAGAAGCGCCGGCTCCTCGTATCAGGCCGCTCCCA
The DNA here is from genome assembly GCA_046732815.1 of Actinomycetota bacterium. GTDB lineage: Bacteria > Actinomycetota > Rubrobacteria > Rubrobacterales > Rubrobacteraceae > Rubrobacter_D. The sequence continues at coordinate 16,698 of JBKPNW010000063.1, forward strand.
CTCCCCCTCCACATACCCCTTCTCCTCGAGCCGCCGCAAGAGCGGATATACCGTGTTCGGCGAGACGCTCATCGTGCCGGCAGAGATCTCACGTATCCGCGCCATGATGCTGTTCCCGTAGGCAGGCTCCTCCCTCACGAGGTGCAAGATCAATAGCGGAAAAACATCCCGCGTCTTGACCTCGCTCAAGAAGACGTCCTTCGGCGTCGTCCTCTCCACCGAACTTCCCGTCGTTTTTCCCATCGCCCTCGCTCCCCTCGAAAACTTGTCAAAATTGATAATAACACGGATAATAAGTTTGCGTGGAGGTCCGGGTCCTTATAGAGTTGGGACGCGGAGAGTTCGAGCGAAGGAGGAGCTTATGATCACCGACGTCACCCGGTCGTTGGGGACCGACTATTATCTGCTCGACGAGCTATTCACGGAGGAGGAGCGGGAGATCCGGGACCGGGTCAGGGCTTTCGCCGACGCCGAGGTCATCCCGATAATCAACGATTACTGGGAGAAGGCGGAGTTTCCTTTCGAGCTCGTCCCCAAGGTCGCCGCCCTGAACATCGCGGGCGGCCCTATCGAGGAGTACGGGTGTCCTGGCATGAGTCAGGTCGCCGCGGGGCTGGTCGCCATAGAGATGGCCCGGGGAGACGGGAGCCTCAACACCTTCTTCGGGGTCCATTCCGGGCTCGCGATGGGGACCGTGGCGATCTGCGGTTCCGAGGAGCAGAAGCGGCGGTGGCTCCCCGAGATGGCGCGGATGGAGAAAATCGGGGCCTGGGGTCTGACGGAGCCCGACCACGGTTCTGACTCCGTGATGCTGGAGAGCACGGCCCGACGCGACGGCGACGGTTGGGTCCTCAACGGTAAGAAGCGTTGGATCGGCAACGCCACCTTCGCCGACCTCGTCATCATCTGGGCCCGCGACGTCGAAGACGGGCAGGTCAAAGCCTTCGTGCTCGAAAAAGACGAGAACGGCGAGCACCATCCCGGCTACTCCACACAGCTGATAAAGGGCAAGATGGGCAAACGCGCCGTCTGGCAGCCGGATATCTATCTAGAAGACGTCTACGTCCCCGACGAGAATCGTCTCGAACGGGCCAACACCTTCAAGGACACCAACAAGGTCCTCACCGCCACCCGCAGCGGTGTCGCCTGGGAGGCCATAGGGCACGCCATAGCCGCCTATGAGGCCGCGCTGCAGTACGCCCAGGAGCGCGTACAGTTCGGCAAGCCCATAGCCTCCTTCCAGCTGATCCAGAACAAGCTCTCCGGCATGCTGGCGGAGATAACCAACATGCAGCTCATGTGCTACCGCCTCGCCCAGCTCCAGGAGCAGGGCAAGATGACAGGACCCATGGCCTCGTTGGCCAAGATGAACAACGCCCGCAAAGCCAAACAAGTCTGCGCCGACGCGAGGGACATCATGGGCGGCAACGGCGTGCTCCTCGAATACCACGTAGCCAGGCACCTCTCTGACATGGAGATCGTCTACACGTACGAGGGGACCGACACCATACAGTCGCTCATAGTGGGGCGTGACGTAACCGGCATTTCGGCCTTCGTATAGGGAAGCATGTCAGCACGCCGCTTCGCGGCTTGTCAGCACTTCAGCATGTCAGCTTGAGGCTTCCAAGGATGGCACGTCACCCCGACAAAGGACCTAGCGTAGCGAGGCAAGCCTTCGCGCGAATGCACGAGAGGCGCATCCGTACCAAGCCGACGCAGGCGGCGTGCTGAAGTGCTGAGCTGCTCATCGCACGCGCGGGGCTGATGGGGTCCCGGCCTGGCTCCGCAGGTGGATCGCCATCACCTCTACCCACGCCAGCACGTTTGCGAGGAATAGGTAGAAACCCCACTGCCACGGCGAGGCGAGCAGGAGCACTACATACAGGATTGCGGTGAAAAGGGTGTACGGGGCGTAGCCACGCCACTGTGGGTCTAGCCTCAGCCGCCGCCACCAGAAGAAGAGCGAGAGCAGGAACGAGAGGACGAGGAGGACAAAGGCCAGGAAGTGGATCGCACCGTGCCAGGTCTGGAGGCCCTGCATGGGGTAGGGGTCGGTCTTGAAGGCCGCTAGTATCAGGGCAACGCCGGAGACCACGAGGAGCGCGGGCCCGGCCCAAGAGAACCTTCCTCGAGACGCCACTCCGCGGTGGAGACCGAGCGCGAAGAAGATCAGGGTGAGGCCGAAGAAGGCGAAGTTCAACACCTGCAGCCAACCCAGAGGTCCGAGGGCCAGATCGCTCGGCCAAGGCACGTCGGAGGCCCCCAGAGGCTTCCATCCCAACCCGAGCATGAAGCCATACTGGGCGAAGGTCAAGACAACCACCCCAAGCGCGAACACGATCGGTCCTACCATACCGGCCAGAGCCGCGTTCCTGGACGACACCATCTCGTCTCCTATCCCTTTTCCCTACGGTCATAGTGCCACCAACCGAAAACCCGCGCATCTTTACAGCACGCTTCGGGCCTTGCAGGCCCTCGCTTGTCAGCATGTCAGCTAGAGGCAGCCGAGGGCACGAGTTTCCCCGACAACCGATCGGGAATGGCGAGCGAATCCGTAAGGCGAATGCAAGGTCCGTCCATCCGTACTAAGCTGACTAGCTGACAAGCGAAGCCCGTAGGGCTGAGCGTGCTGACTTGCTGAAATGCCAAGCGACCGAAGGGAGCGACCTTGAAAGCGATTCGATTGCACGAACTCGAGGGGCCTGACGAGATCGTTTATGAGGACGTGCCTGAGCCGGAGCCGGGGCCGGGTGAGACCGTGGTGCGGCTGCGGGCGGCGGCGCTGAATCGACGGGATCTGTTCGCGACGCAGGGGCAGTATCCCGGTGTTACGCCGGATATTTTGCCGATGATTCCGGGCTCCGATGGGTCAGGGGAGGTCGTTGCGCGCGGAGAGGGTGCGGAGGGGCCTGATGAGGGGACCGAGGTCGTCATAGACCCGGCGCTGTACTGGGGGGATAACCCGCGGGTGCCCGGCAAGGAGTACCGGATCCTCGGTATTCCTGACGACGGCACCTTCGCCCAGTTCATCAAGGTGCCGGCGGATCATGTTTTCCCCAAGCCCTCGCATCTTTCACACGAGGAGGCCGCGGCGTTACCGCTTGCTGCCCTGACGGCCTATCGGGCGCTCGTGACGCGCGGCGGGGTCGCGGAGGGCGAGACCGTGCTCGTGCCCGGTGTTGGCGGCGGGGTGGCGACGTTTCTGGTCCAGATCGCCAGCGCTTTGGGCGCCCGCGTGTTCGTCACCTCGGGGAGCGACGAGAAGATCGAAGAGTCGAAAGAGTTCGGCGCGGAGGGGGGTGTCAACTACAACGCGGAGGATTGGAGCAAGGAGCTCAAGGGCATGTCGGGGGGTGTCGACCTCTCGACCGACCACGTCGGTGGCGAGAACTTCAACGCCCTCGTCTCGCTCGCCAAACCTGGCGGCCGGATCGTCGTGATCGGCGCGACGGCCGGCCCGACGTCGAAGGCTATGACGATCCGCATAGCGCTCAAGCAGCTCGACGTGCTGGGGACGGCGATGGGAACACCTGAAGAGTTCGGCGCGATGCTCGACCTCTACGCCGAGCACGGCCTGCGCCCCATGATAAACGAGACCTTCGCCCTCGAAGAGACATCCTCGGCCCTCCATCTTATGCAAGAAGGTAGCGGGATGGGCAAGATCGTCCTCGATATACCCGCGTAGTCAGATCATGACAGAACCAAGGATCGTCTCGGAACCCAGGGGCGACGCGGAGGATGCCACTTTCGTGCGCGATAGCCTGTCACTCTTCAACGTAGCGGTTACAGGAGACTCCTACTACAGCCCGCTCGCCATCTACCTCAAGGACGAGCGGGGCGCGGTGCTCGGGGGAGTCCTCGGTCATGTCTGGGGAGGATGGCTCGACCTCAACGCGTTGTGGGTGGCGGAGCCGTTTCGCGGGCAGGGGTACGGAGCGAGGCTCCTCAGGGCCGCCGAAGACGAAGCCAGGATGCAGGGATGCCACGGCGTCTTCCTGACTACCTTCAGCTTCCAGGCACCCGAGTTCTACGAAAAGTTCGACTACGAAATCATCGCGGATATACCGGATTACCCGAAAGGCCACAGTTACCACGTCTTGAAGAAGACGCTGGGATAAGGTGGTTCGTGGTTTGGGCAGGTTTGAACGTGCCCCTACAGGGTTTGGGGTAATCGCGGCCACCGGGTGGTGGGGCCTGGCGTCGGTGTCAGACCCCGGTGCCCGCGCCGTGGACCTCGAACTCGTAGGTGTCGCCGTGGCTCAGGTAATGGACTCGGTCTTCCAGGCCGGCCTCGCTCACGGCCCGTTCGAAGTCCTCCAGCGGCGACTTGAAGGCCTCGTAGTCGTTGTAGTGGATGGGGATGGCGGTACGGGGATCTACTATCCGCATGGCCTCGACACCCTGCTCGGCATCCATGGTTACCATGATGCCGAGGACCCTCGTGCCTCCGAGGTGCAACAGCGCGAGGTCCACGTGGGGGAAGCGTCTGGGTATCTCCCTCAGGCGATCGTGGATCAGGGTGTCACCGCTGATGTACATGCGCAGGTGGGCATCTCCTTCCCCATCCGCAAAATCCAGCATGCTGCCCATAACCGGCGGCAGAACCGCGCCGAGCGGTCCTGGCCCGTGGGTGCCGGGCATCGCTGTGAGGTTCAGGGTTGCTCTCCCTTTTCGCACCCCGATGGTCTCCCACGTCTTTAGCGAGTGGGTCGTGGTGAAGCCGACCTTGTCGAGGTAGGACGTGGCATGTCGGGTGGAGACGACCGGGGTCGCCTTGTTGAGCCTGCGCTCGGCGACGCGGTCGAAGTGGTCGCCGTGCAGGTGCGAGAGCAGGACGAAGTCGAGCGGGGGAAGGTCTTCTATCTCCACGGCAGGATCGGTCTTGCGTACGGAAGTCAGCCCGTATCCCAGGTGCACGTGGTCGCCTGAGTGGAGGAAGTTGGGGTCCGTAAGGATGGTGAATCCCCCGTAGCGGATCACGACCGTGGCGTTCCCTATTAAGAAGACGGAACCCCGTTCGAAGTCGGGGTCGTCGTTCCTCCTGGGCAGGAGCAAGGACTTCGCCTCAGTCACAGGATCATCCCGAGGTGGGCGAGGATTCCAGCTCGGCCACTACCTCGTCTGGACCGGAGAAGCTGGGACGGCCCAAGGTGCGTAGCATCTCCACCAACTCCTCTGGCGCCCCGTTGTCCTCGGCGGCCGAGGCCAGGTCCTCCTTGCTAGCCGGGTAATCGACACCTTCCAGGTACTGCTTCGCATCGTCGGGGTTGAAGTCCATGATGTCCTCCTCCGGGGTCGTTGGTACTCCTGTATATGCCCCCGACTCCGGGCTTCGTAACGCTACAGGCCCCACATCTTCCGGTATTTGTCCAGCACCAGGTTCTTACAACCCTCAGGAAGATCTTCGAACGAGACCTCACGCCCCAACTCCCCGTAAGGCCGACGGCCCATCGCATAGCCCCTGGTGCTGGACGAATCCTCACCCATGCGGGCGTAGAGATACTCGCCAGGCTTCTTCAGCGAGAGAAGCCCCGTGAACACGGCCGTGTAGCGTTCGGCGGTCACGCCGCCGTCTTAGAGTCAGACGTAGCGCGGAACGCCGTCAGGCAAGAGTCTATCAAGCCTATTCCTAAAGACCGTCTATCCTAACAGGGTATACACCCGTCGCAGCAGGCTCAGCCGCAAGACTACGCTCTCAAGCGGCGAAGGTAACCAGCGCTCCTGGGCTCAGAGCTTGACAGGCGCGCTGGTGGCGAGTACCCGACCCGAGCGTTCTTTGGCTCGCACGGCCAAGTACGGACCCGTGGTCTGCGCCAGCATCACCGTCTCGAAGCCGTCCCTGGGGACCTCGCCCAACAACTCTAGATGGCCAGGACGTAACCCGGCGATCACCTCCCAAGTAGCGACCTCTGTGGCGCCGTTCCAACTGACGTACAGCGCCACCCGCTGGTCGGGTCTTTCCTCCACCGCTACGGTCGGCTTGTCGGTGGGGTATCCGCTCCAGGGGAAGCGGAAGGCCCGGTAGGACTCGCCGTCGGGCGGGAAGCGTCCGTTCAAGAGCAGCTCGCCGTCGTAGGAGAACTCGGAGACGAACGGTGCGCTTCCCCACCCGACGAACACGTTTCCCCCGGGCAAGAGCTGCACGTTACCTTGGGACGTGGAGAGCAGCTTCTGGGGGGGAGTGTACCCGCGCACCAGGGTAGCGCGCATCTCGTGCTCGTCTAGCTCTAACACGATGCCGCGGGACGCTTCGTGAACCTTGGGGTGGGCGCCGTTGTCGAAGATGGTCATGGTGCCGTCTTCGTGACGCCTGGCGTCGTGCTGGAAGGCGGTCCGGGTGCCAGGTCCCATCTCGAAGTCGCTCTTTCTCCCGCCGAGGCGCCACAATACCTCGCCGCTCTCGCGGTTTACCTTGTAGACGGTCCAAGTATTGCGAGCAGAGAGGAGCAGGTCACCGTCTGAGTCCACGTCTATGGAGTTGATGTGGAAGTAGTCGTAGAGATGGTCGGGATCCGAGGGCGGGTAGACATAGGACTCCTCGAGGCCCACGTGCTCCAGGCTGTGCCACTCGAAGAGAACCTCCCCGGTCTCGATGTCTACCTCCTGGGCGATCCCGTCCCACACCGCGCCCTCCGCGGGACCACCGACCACAGATAAATCTATGGGCACGGCCTCGTAGGACGTGAGCAGCGCGGTGTCCTGCGGGGTGATGAGGAACTCGTGGAGGTCCCCGCGGTAGCCGTCGCCCGCCTTGACCCGGCGCACCTCGCGGTAGGAGTCGTCGAGGATGACGTACTCGCCGACGCCGTGGCCAGCTACGACCTTTCCCTCCCACCAGGTGAGCACGGGCCTGCCCCGGTAGCGCTGCACCTTGAAGTCCCTTGCGGAGGTGTACCTGCCGAACCACACGAGCTGCCCCTGGTCGTCGATTATCATCGGGCCGTGCTCGCCTGCGCCCTCCTTCAAAGCCAAGAAGACGTAGCTGGGGGCGGTGCCGTACGCCCGCTCTGTCACCTCGACGGCGGCGGGGCTTAGGTCGGGGCGGGAGCGAAAGGCCCACACGCCCTTCGGAGGCGCGGGCGAGATGCTTGGCAACGGCCAGACCTTCGGGGTGCGTGGGGGGCTGGCCTTGGGGGTTCGCGAGGGCTCGAGCTTAGCGGTGCGCCCGAGCAGCTCGCAACCCACCGAGCTCGTCAGCGCGAGCCAGGTGGCCCCGGCGCCCAGCGCCGTGAGAAAGCGGCGTCGCGTGAAGTTAGCGGCCACCTTCGGCTCGCTCGGCGCCAGGAGCTTCCTCGGCTTGGTCTGCGCCTTCAGCAGGCTCCTGAGGGTGCCGTGGTCGTTCTTCGCTCATGCTGCCTCCTCCCGCTTGGGAGTGCACTCGGGCGAATAGGGGCAGGGGGACGGGAACTCACGCCCGAGCGTAGGCTTGAGCATAGTCGCGTATCAGCTCGTGCGTCTTATTGGTTTCCCCTTGTCTTGGGCCGCTCATCCCGATGCGGTGCGCGGGGCTTCGCACCTCCCCTCGCACGTTAACTTCGTGGAACGATCGTCGCAGAGGCCGGGGCCACAATGGGAATCCCGACCGGACAAAACGTCCCGTCTTCTACTCTTGCTCGCTCTGGAAGCGGGGGACGAGCATCTCCTTGGCCCTCTGCGCCGCCTCCAGGTTGTTCTGCAGGATGCCGTCGAAGAACTCCACAAGCTCCTGGTCGCCCTCCGACTGGGCGTCCTGGATGTAGCTCTTGAGCGACTCCACGTTGTCGGAGGACTGGTAGAGCACCGTGATGAGGTTGTAGTTCTTGTCCTTGGGCTGCCTTGAGGCCTCGGTCATCTTCTCTCCTTCCGTTGGGTCAGTTCTTACGGACCCATTTCATACCCAAGTGCGATGACCCGGCAAACCACCGGGTTCGGAATCCCGCAGGGGAAGCCCCGACCGTATGAGAGAAACCGGCAACGGTCGGAGTCGTGGCGGAACCCGTTCGTACGGGGCCGCCTTGACCAAGGCACCGCTCCGGTCCCCGCCCCACGCGGGAGGATCGCCGGCTGGGCTTCCCGGCGCAAAGGAGGCCGAGCGGTCCGAGGCACAAGAACACCCCCAACGAGGGCGGTGTCAGACACAGGTTCCTGGAGCAGATCGTAACTCGACCGAAGCTGAAAAGCTCCTTCAGCTTCCCGACTCGACGGGCTTGGAATAGCCGAGTACCCGTCCTGACGCGTCTTTGGCCCGCACGGCGACGTACGGATCAGAGGTTTGCACCAGCATGGTCGTCTCGAAGCCGTCCCTGGGTAACGCTCCCAACGGCTCCAAGTGGTCCGGACTACGGCCGGCGAGAACCTCCCAGCTTTCGACCTCAGTGGCCCCGTTCCAGCTGGCGTAGAGCGCGAGGTCGCCGTCGGGTCCTCTCTCGACGGCCACAGCCGGGTTGTCGGTGGGGTGGGCGCTCCACGGGAAACGGAAAGCCCGGTAGGAGTCGTCCCTGGGGGGCAGGTGGGCGTCGAAGAGTAGCTTGCCGTCGGGGGAGAACTCGGAGATGTATCCCGCGCTGCCCCACCCGATGAACACGTTGCCGTTCGGCAGCACCTGCATGTTGCCCTGGGATGTGGCGAGCAGCCTGTCGGGGGAGGTGAGTACGCGAACCAGGGTGGCGGTCATGTCGTCCTCATCGAGCTCTACCGTGATCCCTCGGGACTCCTGGTGCACCCTGGGTGCAGCACCGTTGTCGAAGATGGTGATGGTGCCGTCCTCCTGCCGACGGGCGTCGTGCTGGAAAGCGGTGCGTGTTCCCGGTCCCATCTCGAAGTCGCTCTTCTTGCCGCCGAGGCGCCAGATGATCTCGCCGCTCTCCCGGTCTATTTTGTAGACGGCGGAGGTGTTGCGGGCGGAGATGAGGAGGTTGTCGTCGTGGTCTATGTCTATGGAGTTGATGTGGAAGTAATCGTAGAACTTTTTGCCCTTCGGGCTGTGGTAGGACTCGTCGGGGCCGATGTCGTCGAGGCTGTGCCATTCGAAGAGTACCTCCCCGGTCTCGATGTCGACCTCCTGGACGATACCCTCCAGCGCCAGGGCCTCAGCGAGGCCGCCGAGCGAGGAGAGATCCCTGATCACCGGGTTGTAGATAGTGATCAGGGCGGTGTCTTTCGGGGTGATGAGGAAGTCGTGCTGGTTTCCCTTGTAGCCATGGCCCGCCTGGACCCTGGTTACCTCCCGGTAGGACCTGTCTAGGATCACATACTCGCCTACGCTGGGCTTGGGGTATTGTCTTCCCTCCCACCAGGTCAGCACCGGCTTGCCCTGGTAGTGCTGCACTTTGCAGTCCAGAGCGTACTTGCCATTGCGGAACCAGACGGGTTGTCCGAGATCGTCGACGATCATCGGGCCATCCTGCCCCGGGCCCAACTTCGGGGCTATGAAGATGTAGCCGGGGGCCCGGCCCTGTGCCCGCCTGGTCACCGCGATGGCGGGCGGACCAAGGTCGGGGCGCGACCGAAACGACCACACGCCCTGTGAGGGCGCGGATGAGGTTTTGGGGGCGGGACGTACCTTTGGGGTGCGCTCGAGCAGGTCGCAGCCCACCGTGTTTGTCAAGGCGAGATATGTAACGCCGGCGCTCGCCACTGCAAGAAACCGTCGACGGGTGAACCTGGCGCCCATCGTGAACCTTTACACCGATCGAGATCCCGGGTCATTTCGACAGACTAGAACCTCCGCGCACTCCGGCGAATAAGCAGGGAAAACGGACAGGACCCTATCACAGGATCCCATCCGCTAGCCAGATTTCTCGAGGGACGCTAGCGGCGGCGCACGAACAACGCTATGGCTGTCCCGTTGATCAGCAGGGTCAGCAGGACGGCCACCGGCACCAGCAAGGAGATGCCACCGGTGTCGGGCAGGATCTTCTTCTCGGGGATCGTCTCGTCTATGACGCCGTCCTTGGCCGAGGTCGTGCCGTCCGCGGTGGTCGTCGTGGCAGCGGTGGTCGTGCCCGTAGTAGCGCCGGTCGTACCAGTGGTTCCCGTAGTGGTGCCAGTGGTGCCTGTCGTCCCCGTTGTAGTGCCTGTAGTGGTACCCGTAGTCGTCCCTGTGGTGGTACCTGTCGTCGTGCCCGTAGTAGTTGTGATTGGGCCCGTGGTCGTGGTGGTCGTCGTAGTAACGTCGAGAACTCGTCAACGCGAAGGTCGTAGAATCAACCAGCGTGTTGAAAAACTCGCCTACCCTGCCTTGTATGCGACGACCTCGCCAGCCGTGACTTGGGGTGGGTTCGGGCTCAAGAGACCCAGATCCTCCGCCACGAACTCTCCCGCCCTAAAGGTCGACTGCTCCTCGGCGTCTTTGTGCTCGAAGACGCTGGTCGAAACCATCACGCCGTCACCCGCGTCGACACAGTAGTAAGCCACGAAGCCCGGCATCTCGCTGATGATTGGCACGAAGTCCTCCTCGACCAACTGTGCCACCTTTTGGGAGTCGGTCACGCCCTCGTAGCGCCTCACCGCAACGTACATAGCTTTGGCCTTCCTCCTTCACATTGAGGGCAGGGTCATCAGCCCCGCCCTGAGTCGATGAACGGGGCCCATTGTGAAGGTTTAGGATATCTGGAGCAACTTCCTAGAACGCCGCAGCGTGTTGATAGAGTCGGCATCGAGCTGATTGTGACCCCAAATCGGGGGCCCAGGAGCCGTAAACTCGGTACGCTTCGTGCTCGCTTTCGGCTGAAAGCGGGCACCGTTCGAGATCTCGGTCGGGCGCGGCAGGGGCCCGGTGTGGTTGCTTGACCCTGACTTCGGCGGCGTGCCAGAATGGTCGAAATCACGGCGAAGCACGACGGTAGGGGGTATCGGCATGGGTAAAGGGTTCATCTCCCGCGGTTTTCGCGGCCGGCGCAGGCGGTCCGAGGGCGACGACCGCATCCCCCCTGGCCAGTACCTTGTGGAAGGCTTTCCCGTTCTCTCCGCTGGCCCCACACCCCACACGCCCCTTGCGGAGTGGAGTTTTGCGATCGAGGGGGAGGTGGATGAGCCAAGGACGTGGTCGTGGGAGGAGTTTCGGGCTCTGCCTTCGGAGGAATTCACCAGGGACATCCACTGCGTCACCAAGTGGTCGAAGCTTGGGACGACCTGGGAAGGGGTCGCCGTGGACTACCTGCTCGAAGGGGTTGATACGGAGGCGGAGTATGTGGTCGCCTTCTCTGATGGGGGCTACACGACGAACCTTCCTCTCGAAGAGGTCACGGGGGGCAAGGCCTGGATCGCCCACACCTTCGAGGGGGAACCGCTCTCCCCGGAACACGGGGGCCCAGCCCGCCTGCTCGTCCCCCACCTCTACCTCTGGAAGAGCGCCAAGTGGGTGCGCGGCCTCAGGCTCGTAAGCCAGGATGAGCCCGGCTTCTGGGAGTCCCTCGGCTACCACAACCACGGCGACCCGTGGCGCGAGCAACGCTACTGGGGTGACTAGGGTGGCCGAAGCCCCGCGTAAGCTCGCCTGGCGTATCGGGGAGTTGGTCGAGACCAGCCCCGACACGCCGCGAACCAAGAGCCTTTTCCTGGAGGTGCCCGGTTGGGAGGGGCATAGGGCCGGCCAGCACGTCGACGTCAGGCTCACGGCGGAGGACGGGTACCAGGCCCAGCGCAGCTACTCCATAGCTTCGGCGCCGGAAGACGGCAGGGTCGAATTGCTCGTCGAGCGTCTGGACGATGGCGAGGTCTCGCCCTATCTGACGGAGGAGCTCAGGGTCGGCGACGGGTTGGAGTTGCGGGGTCCGATCGGGGGCTGGTTCGCATGGGAGACCAGGGAGGGCGGTCCCCTGCTCCTCGTCGCCGGAGGATCGGGCATAGCGCCGCTCATGGCGATGATCCGGCACCGCCAGGCGGCCGGCAGCGACACCCCCACCCGCCTGCTCTTCTCCTCCCGCTCCTACGGGGAGATCATCTTCCGCCAGGAACTGGAGCGACTCGCCTCGGGGGACGAGACACTGCAGATAATCCACACGCTCACCCGGTCCCGACCAGAAGGCTGGACGGGCTACGACCGTAGGATCGACGAGGAGATGCTGGATGAGGTCGCTTTCTCTCCGGATGAGGACCCCCTGGCCTTCGTGTGCGGTCCCACCCCACTGGTCGAGACGGCCGCGACGGCGCTCGTCGGGCTCGGACACGAACCCACGCGCGTCAAGACCGAACGCTTCGGACCGACAGGAGGATAGCCATGGACGAACAGAGGCTCGACGGCAATGCCGCGGCAGGGCTACTGGCCGAGATCTTCACGTTCGAGGTCACCACGGCCCGGTCCGCCTGCACCCGTTGCGGCGCCACGGGAGAGGTCGGCGCCCAGATGGCCTACGTAACCGAGATTGGTACGGTGGTGCGCTGTGCCGCGTGCGACAACGCCCTGATACGGGTCGTCCGCCAGGACGAAGGACCAGGGCGTTACTGGGTAGATCTCAAGGGCGTAGAGTATCTGCAGTTCCAGCAACGGCTCTAGTACGCTCTTCAGCATTTCATACCGAGTCCGTCTGAATGGCATCGCCACCGCGCACGAGCCTACCTCTCCGGCTGCTCGTGGATTCCCGCTTTTGCGGGAATGACGGAAGGGGAAGACTCGGCGTCCCGCAGCCGGTAAGCACGACCCTCCAGGCGGACTTGGTATCAGCTCGTAGTTTTTGCTCGTGATCTCAGTCACGGATAGTACAGATGCGGCTTGACCTCTCTATCCCGTTTCCCTATTGTATGAGCGTGATGCGAATGATTGTCATTTGCACGAAGTAGTTTTCGTCATTGAAAGGGGGCGGCGCGAATGTTGGCGGCCTTTGTTGTCCTTTTGAGGGAGGGGTTTGAGGCAAGTCTTCTGGTCGCGATTGTGCTTGCTTACCTCACCCAGATCGGCCGCCGCGACGAGCGCCGGCAGGTATGGTATGGGGTGGGGGCTGCGATCGCGCTCTCGCTGGTCCTCTCTGGGGTCGTGTTTGCGACGGCGGGCGAGCTCGAGGGGCCGGCGGAGATGATCTTCGATGCGTGCGCGCTATTTCTTGCGGTCGGGTTTCTGACCTACATGGTGCTCTGGATGCGCCGGGAGTCTCGGCATCTCGCGGGTAATATCAGGCGGGATGTCGAGAGCGCGGTCGGACGCGGCGGCGGCCTCGCACTCGCCCTCCTCGTCTTCGTCATGGTGTTGCGCGAGGGGATCGAGACGGGGCTCTTCGTCTTCGGCATAACGCGCGCCTCCACCCCGCTCCAGACGGCCATCGGCGCGACGGCGGGCATCTTTGCGGCTGTCGGGCTCGGTTACGCCGTCTACGTTCTCGGTACGAGGATAAACCTCGGGGCCTTCTTCAAGTACACCGGGGCGTTCCTCATAATCGTGGCGGCGGGGCTTTTGGCTCAGGGTATCGCGGGCATACAGGAGGCCGGTGTCATCCCTGCGTTCTTCTACCCTCTGTGGGACGTGACCGAGATGCCCGTCCTCGGCGCGACGAGCGCCTTCGGGCAGTTCCTCGGAATCCTCGTGGGCTGGGACCCAAGGCCTGATTTGCTCGAGTTCTCGGTGTGGCTGATCTACCTCCTCGCCGTCGGCTACGCGTTCTTCCGGCCGCAGGAACCCGCCGCCGAGCGGGGCACGCGTCCCGCGCAGTCGGGCTAGGAAGTACCAGTTGAAGAGGGCGAACGTCCGATGAGGGTCGCGGTCGGCGTGGCCCTGCTCGTACTCCTCTCGGCGGGCTGCAGCGTGGAGCGGGAGTGGATCACCACCAGGGATCCGTCCGAGGCAGAGGCTCAGAAAGAGATGCAGGAGCAGTCCGCCTTCTTCGACATCGAGGGTAGTCCCGAACTCGACGCGGCGGCCCGCGAGTACCAGGACTACGTGGACGGGCAGAGCGAGTTGCTCGTGGAGGGTACGGAGGGGTTCGTAGCCGCCGTAAAGGCCGGAGATGTGGAAAAAGCGAAAGAGCTCTACGCCTCGTCGCGCGTACCGTGGGAGAGGATCGAGCCGATCGCCGAGAAGTTCGGAACCCTGGATCCTGAGGTGGACGCCAGGGAAGGCGACGTGCCCGACCGGCAATGGACGGGCTTCCACAGGATAGAACGGGCCCTCTGGGTAGAGGGCACGACCGAGGGCCAGGACGAGTACGCCGCGGAGCTGATGTCTGACGTCGAACGCCTTGAGCGGAGGGTCGACGACGTGCGGCTGCGGGCCTCGGATCCGGTCTTCGGGGCGGTCGAGTTGCTGAACGAGGTCTCCGCGACCAAGATCACGGGCGAAGAGGAGCGTTATTCGCACACCGACCTCTACGACATAGCGGCCAATGTCGAGGGGGCCGAGGTCGCCTTCGAGTTCGTCAAGCCAGTCGTGAAGCGACACAACCCTGGCCTCGTGGCCGAGATAGAGGCCCGCTTTACGGACCTGGAGCGAGAGATGGAACCTTACCGTCGGGGCGACGACTGGGTCAGCTATGAGAAGGTCGACGATGGCGAGCGGCGCGTGCTCAGCCAGAAGGTCGACGCCCTCGCCGAACCCCTCTCCCGTGTCGGCCGGGTGCTCAGCGGGTCCTAGAGAATTGCTATGAACGAAGAAAAAGAGACATCCCTCCTCGGCCGTAAGGTCAGCCGCCGGACGGCGCTGACGCTCGCGGGCACCTTCGGGGCGGGGATGGCCCTGGGGGGAGGCGGCGCCCTTTCGGCCAGGGAGCTTGCCGACGGGGATCAGACCGTCGAGTTCTACGGGGAGCATCAGGCGGGCATCTCGACCCCGCAGCAGGACAGGCTGCACTTCGCCTCCTTCGACCTGACCGTCTCGAAGGCGGCGGAGATAAGGGACTTGATGCGGGCGTGGTCGGATGCTGCCGCCAGGATGTGCGCGGGGGAATCGGTAGGAGCCGGGAACGATGCCTTCGTACCGCCAGAAGACACCGGGGAGGCCCAGGACCTTACGGCCGGACGTCTGACCGTCACCTTCGGGTTCGGGCCCACGCTCTTCGAGAAGGATGGGAAGGACCGTTTCGGGCTCGCCTCCCGCAGGCCGGAGGTGCTCCAGGAGATACCGGACCTTCCCGGCGACAACCTCGACCCTGACCTCTCGGGCGGCGATGTGTGTGTCCAGGCCTGCGCCGACGACCCCCAGGTCGCCTTTCACGCCGTGCGAAACCTCGCCAGAATCGGCCGCGGCGCCGCGGTGATCCGGTGGTCCCAACTCGGCTTCGGCCGCACCTCGAGTACGACCAGCGCCCAGAAGACCCCGCGCAATCTGATGGGCTTCAAAGACGGGACGAACAACATCCGCGCCGAAGACGAAGACCTAATGGACCGGCACGTCTGGGTTCGGGAGGGGCCGGATTGGATGAGCGGCGGGACCTACCTCGTGGCGCGCAGGATCAGGATGCTCATAGAGATCTGGGACCGCTCGCCGCTCCTGGAGCAGGAACAGACGATAGGCCGCCACCGGGCGAGTGGCGCTCCCCTGGGCAAAGAGGATGAATACGACAAGGTAGACCTCAAAGCCAAGGGCCCCGACGGCCTCCCCCTGATCCCGGCGGACTCCCACATCCGCCTCGCCCGTAAGGACCCGCAAGAGCGAATCCTGCGCCGCGGCTACTCCTTTACCGACGGCATGGACTCCAAGACCGGCCAGCTCGACGCCGGACTCTTCTTCATCGCCTTCCAGCGCGATCCTCGCAAACAGTTCGTCCCTCTCCAGCGTCGCCTGGGCCAGAACGACCGCCTGTCTGAGTACATACAGCACACCGGAAGCGCCGTTTTTGCCTGTCCTCCTGGCGTCAGGCGCGGTGGATATGCCGGCGAGCACCTGCTGGGTTAGGGTGCGGGTTTGTAACCGGGCGGGTTTGAATCCCGCCCCTACGGGGGTTGGGGGCATTGGCGAGACTTGAAGGGCAATGCGGGAGCGGTTTAGAGGGGACCGCGTTATTGATGGGGCACACGCGATCAGCCTCTACGTCATTCCCGCGGAAGCGGGAATCCACGAACTGAACGAGAGCTGCTCGTGTATGATGGCGTCTCTCTACTCGGAGCCTGTGTCTTTGAGGAAGTGCGCCGGGTCGGCCGTTGCCATCGACAGCCAATCCGGATCAATGGTGGTCCGCTTTTGGACGGGCTCCGCTATCTCATCGGGGACGAGCCCGGAGGGCTTCTCCGTCTGAAGCGGCTGCGCACCCTCGTCGGTCGGTCGGTTCTGCGGGTCTGTCGGCATGTCTCCTCCTATGCGAAAGGAGGCCAGGTTTCCCGGCCTCCTGATACCTGAAGCCTACTTCACAAATTGCTCGTTCTCGGTCGAGCCGGGGAGCCCCGTGACGGGGCTCTCCGAACTGTCGAACTGGGCCTCCTCCGTGGAGCCGGTGAGGGCTGTGGTCGAGGCGCCGCCGCCGGCGACGATCTGGGCGACTTCGTCGAAGTAGCCCGCGCCGACTTCGCGCTGGTGCTTGGTGGCGGTGTAGCCGTGCTCCTCGGCGGCGAACTCGGCCTGCTGCAGTTCGGAGTAGGCATCCATGCCGCGTTCTCTGTAGTTGCGGGCGAGGTCGAACATGGAGTAGTTCAGGGCATGGAAGCCGGCCAGGGTGACGAACTGGAAGCGGTAGCCCATGGCCCCGATCTCCTCCTGGAAGGTGGATATCTCCTCCTCGGAGAGCTTCTTCTTCCAGTTGAAAGAAGGCGAGCAGTTGTACGCGAGGAGCTTGCCGGGGAACTTCTCGTGGATGGCTTCGGCGAACACCCGGGCCTGCTCCAGGTTCGGCTCGGAGGTCTCACACCACACCACATCAGCGTAGGGCGCGTAGGAGAGGCCGCGGGAGATGGCCTGCTCTATTCCCGCGTTGACCCCGTAGAAGCCCTCCATGGTCCGCTCGCCGGTCAGGAACCCGTGGTCGACTGGGTCCACGTCGCTGGTGATGAGGCTCGCGGCGTCGGCGTCGGTCCTCGCGATGATGATGGTCGGGACGCCCATGACATCGGCAGCGAGCCTGGCGGAGACGAGATTCCTGACGGCCTGGGAGGTTGGGATCAAGACCTTCCCACCCATGTGGCCGCACTTCTTCTCGGAGGCGAGCTGGTCCTCGAAGTGGACGCCTGCGGCGCCGGCTTCGATCATGGCCTTCATCAGCTCGAAGACATTGAGCGCCCCACCGAAACCGGCCTCGGCGTCGGCGACTATGGGGGCGAACCAGTCGATGCCGTTCCTGCCCTCGGCGTGGTGGACCTGGTCGGCCCTTTGCAGCGCCTGGTTGATCCTCTTGACGACGTGCGGCACGCTGTTGGCAGGATACAAACTCTGGTCGGGATACATGTGCCCTGCCAAATTGGCGTCAGCCGCCACCTGCCAGCCCGAGAGGTAGATCGCCTCGAGCCCGGCCTTGACCTGCTGCACGGCCTGATTGCCCGTCAAGGCCCCCAGCGCCCGCACGAAAGGTCGTTCGTTCATCATGGTCCAGAGCCGCTCCGCACCCCTCCGCGCGAGCGTGTACTCGATCCTGACCGAACCCCTGAGCCGCGCCACGTCATCTGGCGCGTAGGGGCGCTCGATTCCCTCCCAACGCTCGCCTTCCCACTCACTCGCTATCCAGCTCATCCCGTTATTCTCCACCACTCTCTCCTCTGCTCTCCGATTCCGTCTCTGTACTCTGCATTATGCACCTATATGCTCACATATGTGCAACCGGGGCGCCTGGCGCGCCCTCTCCCTCGCTAAGGGACGTGGGTACGTGGCCCACGCTTCGTGGCAGGAGGACCGGGGCAGGAGGTTTGGTCTCTGCGCCGGACCTCGAGGTTAATTTGATGGTCGGGATAGTGGTTCCTCTCTAGTCCAGGTACTCGTAGCCTGGAAGGGTCAGGAACTCGACGAATTCGTCGTCGGTCGAGATACGGGCGAAGAGTTCGGCGGCGTTACCGAACTCGTCGGCTTCCCAGCGTACGGGGCCAACGATGTCGGTCTTGATCTTCTCGAGTTCCTCGTCGAGGGTCTCGTTGAAGAGGTCTTCCGTCACCTCGGTGCCGTCCTCGAGGATACCTCTCTGGTGGTGGATCCACTGCCACACCTGGGCGCGGCTGATCTCCGCCGTCGCCGAGTCCTCCATCAAGTTGAAGATGGGGACGGCGCCGCGTCCCGCGAGCCAGGCCGCAAGGTACTGCACGCCGACGGAGATGTTGTTCCTGAAGCCGTCCATGGTGATGTTGCCCTCGGGCTTCTCCAGCAGGTCCTCCGCCGAGGGGTCCACGTCGGGGATCTTGTCGAGCTGGTTGGGCTGGGGCATGTACTCGTCGAAGGCCTCTTTGGCGAGAGAGACCATCCCGGGATGGGCGACCCAGGTCCCGTCGTGGCCGTCCTGCGCCTCGCGCTCCTTGTCCTCGCGCACCTTGTTATTGGCGAACTCCGTCCACTCGGGGTCGTCGCTGCGTGGGATCTGGGCCGCCATCCCCCCCATCGCGTGCGCGCCGCGCTCGTGGCAGGTCTTGATGGTGAGCAGCGAGTAAGCACGCATGAAGGGGACCGTCATCGTCACGGAGTTGCGGTCAGGTAGGAGCATGTCGGCCTCGCGGAACTTCTTGATGTAGGAGAAGATGTAGTCCCACCTGCCGCAGTTGAGCCCGGCGGAGTGCTCGCGAAGCTCGTAGAGGATCTCGTGCATCTCGAACGTGGCGAGTATGGTCTCGATCAGGACCGTAGCCTTGATGGTCCCGCGCGGTATGCCTAGCTCGTCCTGGGCCAGCTCGAAGACGTCGTTCCAGAGCCTCGCCTCGAGGTGGCTCTCCATCTTCGGCAGGTAGAAATAGGGACCGGAACCATTGTCTAGCAGCGTCTGCGCGTTGTGGAAGAAGTAAAGGCCGAAGTCGAAGAGGCCGCCGGGGACCTGTTCCCCGTCGACGAGCATGTGCTTCTCGAAGAGGTGCCACCCGCGCGGCCTCGCCAGGATGACGGCCGTGTCCTCGTTGAGCTCGTAGTGCTTGCCCGAGTCAGGGTCGTCGAAAGAGATCGTGCCTTCGATCGCCTCTTTCATGTTGAGCTGGCTCTCCAGCATGTTGTGCCAGGTCGGGCAGTTGGCGTCCTCGAAGTCCGCCATCCAGCAGCTCGCCCCCGAGTTCAGCGCGTTGATCGTCATCTTCCGGTCGGGGGGACCCGTAAGCTCCACGCGCCGGTCCTGGAGGTCGTCGGGGATGGGCGAGATCTTCCAGTCGCCCTCCCTGATCTCCCTCGTCTCAGAAAGGAAATCCGGCATCTCGCCGGCGCTGATCCTCTCCTGCCGCTCGGCCCGCTTCGCAAGCAGGTCATCCACCGTTCCCCTGTACTCCCGCGAGAGCTTCGCCACGAAAGCGACCGCCTCAGGCGTGAGTATCTGTGCGAACTCGTCGGGGATCCCGGTCGTAAACTCGATTCCCTCCGCGTAGGTGCGCGTCCTATCCGTCACGATCTCCGGCTCCTCTCTACAGCTTTCGGGGCGAGGCTACTCTAGCAAGCCACGCCCCAGAACGCTCGGAGGAGGGATCGACCTCAGGCCGCAGGCCGGGCCTCTCGACGCTCCTCCCTGGCGACCCTGTGCACGTACACGATGCACGAGGTCGGCACGCAACGCCACCTGTAGAGAACCCGGTATTCGTCGAAACCTATCCTCACCCGCGTCCCTATAGCCGGCGCCCCTTCCTCGTACCTGCGCTCGATGATCTCCTCCGTCTGCGGGTCCCTGTACTGTACCGGGATCATAGCTTCCCCTTTCATCTCGCTGTGCCGAAAACCAAGATAACAATCCTCTTGATATTATTCCAATCGTTTGCATGTATCGCAGGTATAAGTAATACTTATACCTGCGAGCTAGTCAGCGGGTCAGCACGGCGATTCGCGCCTTGTCAGCCGGTCAGCAAAAACAAAAAGCTGAAATGCTGAAGTGCTGAAGTGCTGACTAGCCGGCGACTGAAAGGAGGCGGCGTGCTGTTCAGGCAGATCGAATGCTTTCTTGCGGTGGCGCGGCTGGGGAATTTGAGCCGGGCGGCGGAGGAGATGTATCTTACGCAGCCGACGTTGACGGCACGACTCAAGGCTCTCGAGGAGGAGCTAGGGGACTCGCTGTTTGTGAGGACGAGTCGTGGGATGCGGCTCACGGAGGCTGGCAAGGAGTTCTTACCATATGCGGAGAGGATCGTCGGCGGTTTCGAGGAAGGAAAGCGCCGGTTGGAGGAGTTCCGTGGGGCTTCTGGGGGACGGCTCCAGATCGGGGCTTCGCCTGGAGTGGGGACTTACGCGTTGCCAGGATTATTGGAGAGGTTCGCGGCGGCGCATCCGAGGGTTTCGATCTCCGTAAGGACGGGACATTCCGAGGCGATCCTGGAGATGACCCTCAACGAAGACGTACAGCTCGGTCTCACGCGGGCGATGCGCCACCCCGAGATCGAGAGCCTGCCACTCTATGAGGACGAGCTGGTTCTCGTCGTCGAGCCGGGACACAGGTTCACCAGGAGGGGGACGGCGGGACTGACCGAGATCGGTGAGGAGCAGCTCATCTTCTTCGACCACGATTCCAGTTACTTCGAGCAGACTCACGCCCTTTTCAGGAACGCGGGCATCGGGGAGCTAAGGACGATGGAGGTGGACAACATCGAGGCCGCCAAGAGGATGGTCGAGCACAGGCTGGGGGTCGCGTTTCTGCCCCGGACGGCTGTGGTCCGTTCGGTCTCGGCCGGTAACCTCGTGCTCATTTCCGTAGAAGAGAACCCGGAGATGAGCCGCTCGATCGTGGCGCTCAAGCGGCGTGACGTCCCCGCGACGGGCCCCGTCGCCGCCTTCCTGGAAGTCGCCGACACGATGGGCGAAAAGCGGGACGGTGCCCAGCTCTCCCCCACCCTCGCGACCGAGTTCGAGAATTTGCAACTGATAGACTTGTTTACCTAGGATTGCAAAGAGGACAAGCTTCTTTGCAAGCACACGTCAGTGGGCCGAGGATCCGGCCAGCAGGTGCAGGAGGTGCCAGATGAGCAACGCTGACGCTGCCAGTACGACCACGACCTGTATGTGGCTCTCGGTCACCAGGTCCTTCATAGCCAGTGCTCCGAGCCCGAAGACGACGCCAATCTCTGCGAGCGTGCAGATGAGATCCAGGGCCCCTACCTCTTCCACTTCCCCGGCGTGCGGCCCCAGGAGCGGTATCCCCGACGTACGCGTGGCCAGCCAGAGGATCACGATTGCCAGGTTGCCGGCGACGCCAAATAGGAGAAGCGGTCGGCCGGGCCGGTGCAGTATGCACAAGGCGTACAACCCCTGGGCGAGGGCGACGACCACGAAGAACGTCCCATAACCCCACCACTCCTCGAAATGTTCCAGCACTACCCAGAGGTGAATGACCGCTGCCAGCAAGGAGAGGACGGCGGCCACGTGCAGGGTCGTGTCCGACCACCGGATCGTGCGGCCGCCTGCGTTCACCTTGCGCGCCCCCTACCGCCGTGGTCCCGCGGGTTTACCGAACGCGCGGTGACGTTCCGCCGAGGGGACTTACGCCGGCCTCACCGGGCCTGAGCATCGTCAGGAGCGAGTAGGCCAGGATCACAGCTGACGCCATCAGCGTTACGTGAAAGCCATACTCGTTGTAGAGGAGTCCCTGCATGTCGTTGCCATTGTAGATATGCATGTTGTCGTGGGCCACCAGGAGACCAGGAACCAGCCGATCGCGAGGTAGGCGACCCACGTCCTCCACGAGGGGCCGCCCAGGGCCCGCTTCAACGGCGTGAATCCGAACAGCAAGAAGGAGACACCGAGACCGAACGTCAGCGCCTCGAAGGCGGCGAGGAAGAGAAAGAAGGGGAACTGTCCTGCGGTGGGCTCGGGGCCGCATGGCGCGGGGGGCCAGATCACCTGGCCTAGAGCCATGGCCGGGACGGCGAAAAGGGCAGTGATGAGCGCTACTTTAACCCAGGGCTTCAAGACGGGCTCATTCCTTTCGGAACGTACTCTCTCAAGTTAGCAGAAAGCAGGCGCTCTACCTATCCCCCAATGAGCTATCTTTGTAACTCTCATGAATCTCTCAGGCTTCGCTGTTTAGATGAAAGCTGGTGCGAGGATGGCGCGTGCGATACGGACGGAAGGCGGTGGAGGGCATTATGGGATCAGGGAAGGTGTTACCCGCGTTCATCGGCACGATGATGGCGCTGGTGCTTCTGGCCGGGTGTGGTGGCTCATCTGGCAGTACGGGCGGCGACGCCCAGGGGAAGGCCAAAGAGGTTTACGCGCCAAGAATCGATCCCGCCGACTTTACGACGAAGATCGACAACAAGTACTTCCCCCTAAAACCGGGAACTACGTTCGTTTATCGGGGCAAGACAGAAGATGCTACCGAGGGCGACACGGTCGCGGTTACCTCCGGCACCAGAACCATCATGGGAGTCGAGTGCGTGATCGTAGAAGACCGGGTGACCGAGGACGGCAAGCTTACCGAGAAGACCTACGACTGGTATGCCCAGGACAAGAAGGGCAACGTCTGGTACTTCGGGGAGGACTCCAAAGAGTACGAGAACGGGAAGGTCAAGAGCACGGGGGGCTCCTGGGAGGCCGGCAAGGATGGGGCTAAGCCTGGCATCATCATGCCGGCAGACCCGAAGATCGGCAAGACCTACCGCCAGGAGTATTACAAGGGCGAGGCCGAAGACATGGCAAAAGCTCTGAAGGTGGATGGATCGGCCAGAGTGCCTTACGGTTCCTTCGACCACGTGCTGGTGACCGCAGAGTGGACCCCCCTGGAGCCGAACGTGGCCGAACACAAGTACTACGCGCCCGGCGTGGGGAACCTCCTCGAAGTCGCGACGAAGGGGCCGCAGGAGCGGCTGGAGCTCGTCGACGTGAAGCACGGTTGAGAATGGGTCGAAGGACGACGCAACCCGCTCTCATTGGCGTGGCGATCTTGCTCCTGCTCGTGGCCGGGTGTGACGTTTCATCCAGCCACGCAGGGAACACCGCCGGTGAGAAGGCGCACAGAACCACACAGCAAGATTACGCGCCCCACATCGACCCTGCCGACTTTACTACCAGGATCGACAACGAGTACTTTCCCCTGAAGCCCGGCACCACCTTCGTCTACAGAGGGAAGTTTCGGGGTGTTGCCGAGCGTGACGAGATGGCTGTGACCCACGACACCAGGCGGGTCATGGGCGTGAAGTGCCTGGTCGCGAGCGACAGGGTGACCGAAGACGGCGACCTGGTCGAACAGACCTACGACTGGTATGCCCAGGACAAGAAAGGCAACGTCTGGTACTTCGGCGAGGACGTTACCGAGTACAAGAACGGGAAGGTCAGCGGCCATGAGGGCTCGTGGGAGTCAGGGGTAGACGGTGCATACCCTGGCCTCGCCATGCCGGCCCACCCGAGTTCAGGTCAGACCTACCGCCAGGAGTACTCCAAAGGGGTGGCTGAAGACAAGGCAAGGGTCGTAAGGCTCGATGGATCGGCCAGGGTGCCCTACGGGTCCTTCGACCACGTGCTCGTGACTGAGGAGTTCACCCCGCTCGAGCCCCACGTGGTGGAACGCCAGTACTACGTCGCCGGGGTCGGCGACATCGTCGAGGCAACGGTCAAAGGCCAACCGGAGCGGATAGAACTGGTGGATGTGAAGCACGGTTGAAGTATGATCGCTGGGCGGTCGAACGGTGAACGAGTCCGTCCGAAGCCGTCTTCAATTGCCGCCTCCGTCTCCTCCACCACCTCCGTCACCACCGCCGCCATCTCCGCCGTGATCGTGATGGCCGCCGTCTCCGAAACCCCCGCAGTAGCCCGCGGCCCCACCTGCCCCGCCTCCGTCGCCTCTTCCACCGCGACCGCGGGGGAGCCGAAGTTGATGCCTGCTATCACTACAACAGCGACCACGACGGCCAGGAACGCACCCACAAGGATCCTCCCTCAACAGGAAACGCGCCCATACGGGGTGTGTCGGAGCACGGATGCTTGGGCGTGAGGATCGTATACTTCAGGGGATACCTGTCGAGACTATTTGCAGAGGTGCGACGAGTGGATCCGAAGACGATCGTTGTGATGGAGGGTGACCAGACGGGCCAGGAGCTGCTCGAGGAGGCCTTACGGGTGCTCGACCCTGCGGTAACCGGCCTGGATCTGGAATTCGTGCGCTACGACCTCTCGCTCGGCAACCGGCGGGCCACGGGCAACGCGGTCGTGCATGGGGCGGCGGCGGCGATGAAAGAGACCGGTTTCGGTATAAAGGCCGCGACCATCACACCCGAGGAACCTGGCGATGTGGGTTCGCCGAATGCGATCTTGAGGAAAGGGATCGACGGGACCGTCATCGTACGTACGGGGAGGCGCATCCCCGGCGTCAACCCGACGAGCGGCGTGCACGCCCCCATCTCCGTGGTGCGCATGGCCGTCGATGACGCCTACGGGGCCAAGGAGTGGCGCGAGGGCGAAGGACTAGATGAGGTCGCATACAGGACCGAGAAGATCTCACGCCGGGTATGCCGTGGCGTCTCGGAGTTCGCCTTTATCCAGGCGCGCAAGATGCGGGCCAAGGTCTTCGGCGGTCCCAAGTACACCGTCTCGCCCGTCTACGAAGGGATGCTCAAAGAGGAGATGGACCGGGCCGCACAGAACAGCCGAGACGTCCGCTACGACCCCCAGCTTATAGACGCAACGTACGCGCTCCTTTTGACCACCTACGGTGAGCCCCTGGTCATCCCCACGCTAAACCGCGACGGTGACTGCATCTCGGACCTCGTGATGCAGATGTTCGGCTCCATAGCGGGGGCCGAGTCGCTCTTGATCTCCCTCGACGAGGAAGAGAACCCCGAGACCGTCATGGCCGAGGCGCCGCACGGGACGGCCCCTTCGCTTGAGGGCAAAAACGTAGCCAACCCGATGGCCATGATCCTGGCCGGGGCCGCGCTGCTCACCTTCTTCCACGACGAGGACGCGAGCCGGGTCTCACGCGCCATCTACGAGGCGACCTTCGAGACCATCCTCGACGGAGTGAAGACCGCCGACCTCGGCGGCTCGGCGGACACGACCGAGTTCACCGATGAGATCATACGCCACATCAGGACCAAGCTGGAGGTGTGGAGTGCTCTGGCGTAAGGCCTTCGCCCTCGGCACGATCTCGGGCCTGCGCTCGCTCTCGGGTCCGGCCTTCGTGAGCCGCGCTGCGAGCCGTGGAAAGTTGGACCTCGAAGGAACCTCTCTGGCTCTTTTGGGCTCACCGCGACTTGCGAAGTTGCTCGCGCTGATGGAGCTCGGGGAGCTCGTCGGGGACAAGCTACCGATAACGCCGAGCCGCACGGCACCCCCACCTCTCCTCGGTCGTGCGGCCTCCGGAGGCCTGGTTGGGGCCGCCGTGTTCGTCGCAGGGGGCCGTCGCGCCGCGACCGGAGCGGTACTCGGTTCTGCCGCGGCTGTCGTCGCCGCCTTCGCAGGAGAACGGCTGCGCGCGCAACTAGTCGAGGTATCCGGTCTCCCCGACCCCGTCGTCGCGCTCGCGGGGGACGCCATAGTTTTGCTCGTCGGGTTTGCCTCGTTGCGGGAGCCCCGTTAGCCCGGGATCGTGTCCGGTGACCGGGACAGGCTCAGAACGACCTTCGATAGCGCGGCGTCGCTCTACGATGAGGTACGTCCTGGTTATCCCGACGAGCTCTTCGACGACATCGTCTCGCTCTCCGGAATACCGCCGGCGGGGCGAATACTCGAGAAAGGTTGCGGTACGGGCCAGGCCACGGTGCCCTTTGCCCGCCGCGGCCATCACATCCTCTGCATCGAGCTCGGCGAGAACCTGGCCGCGGTCGCACGCCGTAATCTGGAAGGATATCCGCTGGCAGAAGTGCGCGCCGGAGCCTTCGAAGAGTGGCCTCTGCAACAAGGAGCCTTCGACCTCGCGATCTCGGCCACCGCCTTCCACTGGCTCGACCCTGCCGTGGCCTATTCCAAGACCGCACGTGCACTCAAAGAAGGAGGCTCTCTCGCCCTGTTCTGGAACGTGCACGTACATAGCGATGCGAGCGAACGTTTCTTCGAGGAGGTACAGCGAATCTACGAGCGCGAAGCGCCGGAGATCGTCGGACCGGACGACCACAGACTTCCCCGACCCAGCGAAGTC
This sequence comes from Actinomycetota bacterium, assembly GCA_046732815.1. Lineage (GTDB taxonomy): Bacteria > Actinomycetota > Rubrobacteria > Rubrobacterales > Rubrobacteraceae > Rubrobacter_D. The sequence goes on from JBKPNW010000063.1 coordinate 42,755, forward strand.
CCGGACAGGACCGCGGAGATCGAGGCCTCCGGAATGTTCGGCGCGATCACGGCCCGCCATTACAGGTGGGACGAAACTTACGACACCGGAGGGTATCTCCGCGTCCTCAGCACCTACTCCGGGCACAGGAGCCTGCGTGACGATACCCGCAGGCGCCTGTTCCGCGGCATCGCCGATCTTGCCGACACGAAGTTCGGCGGCCGTATCGTGAAGGGCTACCTGACCACTCTCTACGTCGCCCAAAGAAGATAGAGATCTCCTGCTTCCAGGCGGTTTCAAACCCGCCCCTTACATCCCGAATCTCCCCAGCGTCCTCCGCACCGCATCCAGATATCCCCCGCCGAAGTAGTACGTGTGGACCAGCAGCGGGTAGAGGCTGTACAGGTCGCGGCGGGTCTCGAAGAAGGCTTTGGCTATGCCCCGTATCTCCGCGTAGCGCTCCAGAAAAGCGTGGCCGAAGGAGTCGAAGAGGTTGATGAAGGCCAGTTCGATCTCCGGGTCGGCGTGGTAGATGGCGGGATCCAGGAATGCGGTAATGCGTTCCCCTCGCGCCAGCACGTTGGCGCTCCAGACGTCGCCGTGGATCAGGCCTGGAGGGTTCGGTTCCCCGATCAAAGCGTCCAGCTGATCAGCTAGACGCTCCACCCCATGCACATCCTCCGCTGGCAACCTTCCCGCATCGTGGGCGATCCGGGCCACATACAACAACCTCTGATCTCGAAAGAACTCCACCCAGCTCTCGGTCGCCGGATTAGGCTGGTCGAGACTGCCGATGAGGGTGTTTCGCTCGTGACCATAGGTGTCGGAGGTAATGTCGTGCAGCGCGGCGAGTACTTCGGCGGCGTGGCGTTCGGCACCCTCGGAGAAGCGGCTGCTGCCTTCTACAAACTCCATCAGTAGCAGCGTCTCGGAGCCGTGGTAGACGTCGGGTACAGGGAGATCGCTCTTCTCGCGCAGGTAGCGGAGCATGTAGGCCTCACGCTCCAGGTGGGACGCGCCTTCCCTATCTATCTTGGCTACGAGCGGGGTGCCGTCTTCCAGCTCGACCCTGTAGACCTCGCCGATGCAGCCGCCCCCGAGAGGACGCACGGAGAGCATCCGCTCCCCGAGGTGAGCTTCGACGCCTTCGGCGACTATCCTCTCAGTCACGGTCCGTAAGGTGACGGTCACGGACGTCATCGAGGAGACCCTCGGATGCCGCTTCGATCAGACCAAGCACGTGCTCGAAACCATCGGGGCCAAGATAATACGGGTCGGGGACCTCACGCACGGGCGAATCGGTCGCAAAATCCAGGAAGGGTCTCACGACAGCGGTACCCTGGCAGAGGGCCGAGACCGCCCTGTAGTTCTCCTCGTCCATCGTCAGGATGTAGTCGAACCTCTGGCAGTCCTCGGGGTCGAGAAGGCGGGCCCGCTGGCGCGAGATATCTATCCCGCGGGAGAACACGCTCTCCTGCGCCCTCGGGTCGGGCGGCTCCCCGGCGTGGTAGAAGCCGTGGGTGCCTGCCGAGTCGACCCTTATCTCATCAGCCAGTCCCTCCCGCCGGGCCACGTTCTCGAAGACGCCTTCTGCCACCGGACTACGACAAATGTTCCCCGTGCAGACGAAGAGGATGCTGACCATAGGCGCTAACTATACCCAGTGGGGACGCCTTCTCAAAAGCGGATTGAACCCGGGTGAGATACTGCGGGCTCGCGTATACTTGTTTGCGACGCGAACGCATCGGAGATTCTGTGGAGACGCAGACGAAGGTCGAGGGAAGGATCAGACGCCGCTTCACGGTGGACGAGTATCACCGCATGGCCGAAGCCGGCATCCTCCGGGAGGATGATCGGGTGGAGCTGATCGGGGGAGAGATCGTAGAGATGAGTCCTATCGGCGGCCGGCACGCGGCATGCGTCAGGGAGATCAACCACCTTCTGAGCCGTCAGCTTGGCGATGAGCTGCGCGTCGATGTGCAGAGTCCTGTGAAGCTGAACGAGCAAGAGGAGCCGCAGCCGGATCTCGCCGTGATCCGTACGAGAGACTACGCCGGCTCACTACCCACCCCCGAAGACGTGCTGCTGCTCGCCGAGGTAGCCGACACGTCTCTCGCCTACGACCGTAGCGTGAAGTTGCCGCTCTACGCCCGATTCGGGATACCGGAGGTCTGGCTTGTGGACCTCAACGGAGGGATCATCGAGCGCCACACCGAACCATCCGAAGACGGTTACCATCTCGTCCGGCGGGCCGGACGGAGAGAGTCGCTCGAATCCGCCGTGTTGCCCGCTCTTGCCATCCCGGTGGACGCGGCGTTCGGCTGATCCCCCATCATTTCCACACGGCGGGTTTGCTAGACTGACCATTCTCGCACGTTCCGCGAAGGAGGGAGATATGGCTGAGGTACGCAAGGTAGGAATGTTGACCGGTGGCGGCGACGCACCGGGGTTGAACGGTGTGATCCGAGCCGTCACGACCAAGTGCGTCGAAGACTACGGCTACGAGGTCGTCGGCCTCAAGCGCGGCTGGAAGTCTCTGCTAGATCCCGAAGCGGATACGGTCATGCCCCTCGGCGTGGACGATGTGCGCTACATCCTGCAAGAAGGCGGCACCATCTTAGGCTCCTCGCGCACGAACCCCTACAAGAACGAGGGCGACCCAGAGAGGGTCGTAAGGCAGATGGAAGACTTCGGCGTGGACGCCCTGGTCGCCATAGGCGGCGACGACACCCTGGGCGTCGCCAAGCGCCTCTACGACGACTTCGGGGTGCAGGTCGTGGGATGCCCCAAGACCATCGACAACGATCTCTCGGCGACGGATACGACCTTCGGGTACGACACGGCCGTCTCCATCGCCACAGACGCCATAGACAAGCTTCGGACCACTGCCAAGAGCCACGAGCGGGTGATCGTGGTCGAGGTGATGGGGCGGCATGCGGGTTGGATCACCTGGGGCGCTGGCCTCGCTAGCGCGGCAGACGTCACCCTGATACCCGAGGTCGAGCCCGACCTGGACCAGATCGCGGACATCTTCGAGAATCGCGCAGAAAAAGGTGAGAAGTGGGGCCTCGTCGCCGTGAGCGAGGGCGTAACACTCTCCGAAGAATTCATGACGCAGAACGCGGAGACTGACGAGTTCGGCCACGTGAGGCTAGGTGGCATCGCGGAGACTTTGGCCGGGGAGATCGAAGAGCGTACCGGAATCGAGACGCGCCACGTGGTCCTCGGCCACCTGCAACGCGGCGGCACCCCCACAGCCTTCGATCGCATCCTGAGCACCCGCTACGGCCTCAGGGCCGCCGAGGCCGTGAAGGGCGGAGAATGGGGCCAGATGGTCGCGCTCAGGGGCAACGAGATCGTGACCGTCGACCTCGCAGAGGCCACCGAGGAGACCAAGACCGTTCCCGAGGACTACTACAAAGTAGTCGAGACGTTCTTCGGCTGAACGCAGGGAGTGGGGAGTAGGGATTTGTTCGAGGGCTTCGAGGGAGAGAAGGTAGAGACTCCCGAAGCCCAGATCGAGCTGGTCCACGGGGGCGAGGGACCGCCCGTCTTGCTGCTGCACGGCTACCCGCAGGCCCGCGCGATGTGGCATCTGGTCGCCCCCAAGCTGGCGGAGGATTTCACGGTCGTGGCGGCGGACCTGCGGGGATACGGCGACAGTTCCAAACCCTTCGGAGACGGGGATCACAGCACCTATTCGAAGCGGGCGATGGCTGCCGACCAGGTCGCGGTCATGGATTCTTTGGGCTTCGATTCTTTCGCCGTAGTCGGGCACGACAGGGGAGGACGGGTCGGGCACAGGTTGGCACTTGATCACCCGGAGCGCGTTACGAGGCTCGCTGTGCTCGACATCGTGCCCACCCGCCACGTCTTCCGAACGGTGGGCAAGGACCTGGCGACGGCCTACTATCACTGGTTCTTCTTTATCCAGCCCTACGACCTGCCGGAGACCCTGATCGGGGCTGAACCCTCTTACTACCTGCGGAAGAAACTCGGCGGCTTGGGTACTGCTCTGGAGACCTTCGCGCCCGAGGCCCTCTCCGAGTACGAACGCTGCTTCGATGCCGCGACCATACATGCGAGTTGCGAGGATTACAGGGCCTCGGCTTCCATCGACCTAGTCCATGATGAGGGGGACCACAATGAAGGCCGCGTGGTGGAATGTCCGCTCCTGGCCCTCTGGGGCGGGCGTGGCGTGATGGAGAGGATCTACGACGTAACAACGGTCTGGCGCGAATACGCAAATGACGTGAGAGGCAAGCCTCTCGACGCCGGCCACTTCCTGCCCGAGGAACGGCCCGAAGAGACCACGCAGGAGTTGAGGAGCTTCCTCCAAGAGGAGTGATCGAGTAGATCACTCCTGAAAGCGCACGGTTTCTACGCTCATGGATTCCCGCTTTCGCGGGAATGACGTGTGGAGGGGTATCCTATGGCCGCCCTAACGTGCTCTCTCGAGGACGGACTCGTACAAGACCTGAAACCCATCTATAGTAAACGTTGCGAGGGCGGTTCGCGGGCCGCCCCTACAGGGGGATCGGTGCGATTCGCCGGACCGCTGCTACCGCGAACCATCCCTGCGTGGGAATTGCGTTAACCGGCCTGGCCGTTTTCGGAGGCGTGGGCTCCGATGCGGCGGTAGCGTTCGTAGCGGACTTTGCGGAGGGTCTTCGGGTCTGTGTCCGAGAGGCCGTCGAGCACCCGGTGCAGGGAATTGTCCACGGCCTCGATGGTGGCGGTGGCATCGTTGTGGGCGCCGCCGAGGGGCTCGGGGATGATCTCGTCGACGATGCCGCGCCCCTTCATGTCCGCCGCCGTGAGCTTGAGCGCTTCGGCGGCCTCGGCGGCCCGGCCGGGATCGCGGAAGATTATGGAGGCGCACGCCTCGGGCGCTATGACGGAGAGGTAGGAGTTCTCGAGCATACCAACGTAGTCGGTTGCGCACATGGCGAGCGCCCCGCCGGAACAACCCTCCCCGATAATGACCGAGATCACGGGCACCGGTATCTTGGCCAGCGCCATGAGGTCGGCGGAGATGGCCCACGCCTGTCCCCGCTCCTCCGCGCCCCTACCGGCAAAGGCGCCAGGAGTGTCGACGAGCACGACCACGGGCAGACCGAACCTGGCAGCAAGCTCGTAGAAACGCTTTACCTTGCGGTAGCCCTCCGGGTGGGCCATCCCGAAATTGCCCTTGACCCTGCTGTTCACGTCCGTTCCTTTGTCGTGGCCGAGGAGGACGACGTTGTGCTCACCGATCCTGGCTAACCCGCCCCGCACGGCGGGGTCGTCGCCGAAGAACCTATCGCCGGAGAGCTCGTAGAAGTCATTGGCCAGGGCGTCGCGGTAGGCCCTGAAGTTCGGACGCTCGGGGTGGCGGGCGACCTGCACGCGCTGGTAGGGGGAGAGGTTGGAGTAGATGCGCCTGCGGGCCGCGTCGAGGGCATCTTCGAGGCGGGAGATCTCCCCCCGCAGCTCCTCGCTCGGGCCGGCGAGCCGCCGGAGCTCAGCGATACGCTCCTCGAAGTCCTTGATCGGGCGCTCGAAGTCGAGGATCATGGCAAGAACCCCAACAGCCTTTCGAGGTCTCCCTTCAGACTGAGACGGTGCACGATGCGGTCGACCATCCCGTGATCCCTCTGGAACTCGGCCGTCTGAAAACCCTCGGGCATCCTCTCGCGGGTCGTCTGCTCTATGACCCTGGCACCCGTGAACCCTATCCTGGCCCCGGGTTCGGCCAGGACCACGTCGGCCGCCGTGGCGAACGAGGCCGTCACCCCCCCGAAGGTGGGATCCGTCAGCACGGAGACGTAGGGCCAGGATCCCTCGACGTAGCGCGAGAGGGCGACGCTGGTCTTGGCCATCTGCATCAGCGAGTAGACGCCCTCGAACATCCTCGCTCCTCCCGAGGCCGAGACGACGACGAGCGGCAGCTCCTCCTCTCCTGCAACTTCGATGGTCCTCGCTACCCTCTCCCCGACCGCGCTCCCCATCGAACCCCCGATAAACCGGAAATCGAGCACGGCGAGCGCGACCTGCTTTCCCCCTATTGCTCCTGTTCCGCTCAAGATGGCGTCATCGAGCCCCGTCTTCGCGCGCGCCTTCTCGAGCCTCTGGCGGTAATCCTCGAACCCGAGGGGATCGTCGGCGACGATGCTCCCGTCCCGCTCCTCGAAACTGCCCGCGTCGGTGAGGAGCCTAATCCGCTCGGGCGCAGAGAGCGGGTAGTGGAACTCGCAGTGGGGACAGACGTTGAAGCGCGCCCTGAGGTCCTTCTCGTAGATCGGCTGCCCGCACTTCTCGCACTTGGTGAAGACGGAATCCATGGGGCCGACGCCGCTCTCGGTCTCGGGCGCGGTCCTCGAGTACTCCCTGCGTTTGCTCAGCCAGTTCCTGATCTCTAGCCCCCCGCCTCGACCCCGGAGAGCGCCTCACGCACCTCGCGCAGCCACCCCCCGGCCCGCTCCGCCCCGCCTTCCTCGACGAGCCGCATGAGCTTGCTCCCGATAATAATCCCGTCGGCCTCCTCTGCAGCCTCGGCGGCGGCCCGGGCCGAACCGATCCCGAAGCCGAGGGCCACGGGCGCATCTGTCCTCGCGCGCACGCGCCTCAGAAGCTCGACCGCGCCCTGCGGCAGGGAATCACGCACCCCGGTTACCCCGGCCACGGAGACGCAGTAAACGAACCCCGTCGCCATCTCGCCGACGCGGGAGACGCGCCCGTCGGGCGAGGTCGGAGCGACGAGCGGGCAGAAGGCGACGCCGGCCGCGACCGCAAGTTCGGCGAAGTGGGCCGCCTCGTCCACGGGGAGGTCAGGGATCACCAGGCCCGAGACGCCGGCCTCTACCGCCTCCTGCAAGAATCGCTCTGCCCCGCGCGCGAAGATCACGTTGTAGTAGAGCAACAAGACTACGGGTACTCTTCCCGAGAAAGCCGAGGCGAGTTCCAGGCAGTAGTCGAGATCGGCCCCGTTCTCGAGGGCGCGCGTGGTCGTGTCCTGTATGGTCGGCCCGTCGGCGAGCGGGTCGGAGAAGGGCACTCCAATCTCCAGCACATCGGCGCCGGCTTCCAGGTAAGCCTCCCCTACCTTCGTCGCCCCTTCGAGCGTCGGATAGCCGCCGGTCAGGTAGGGCACGAGCGCGGTCCGCCCCTCCCTGAAAGCGCTCCTCACACGGTCGCCGTTCAAAAGGCTACTTCGTCGGTGGAGGTCGAGGGGGAAGAGTCGGACACGACATCCGCTTCCTCCGAGCCGATGCCGAGCGCATGCGCGGCGACCTCGACATCCTTGTCGCCGCGACCCGAGATGTTGACGACGATGTTCTTTCCCCGCCCGAGCTCTCGGGCCACCTTCTCGGCGTAGAAGAGGGCGTGTGCCGTCTCGAGCGCCGGGATTATGCCTTCGAGGCGCGAGCACGTTTGGAGCGCCTCGAGCGCCTCCCCGTCGGTGACACTCGCGTACTCGGCGAGGCCCTCGTCTTTGAGATACGCGTGTTCTGGTCCTGTGGCGGGATAATCGAGGCCGGCGGAGATGGAGTGGGCCTCGCGGATCTGGCCGCCCTCCGTCTGCAACACGTAGCTCATGGCCCCGTGCAACACGCCCAATCTGCCTTCGGCGAGAGAAGCTCCGTGCTCTCCCGTGGCGAGCCCGCGTCCGGCCGCCTCGACGCCGACGAGCCTGACGTTATCTCTCCCGACAAACGGATGAAACGCCCCGATGGCGTTCGAGCCGGCGCCGACGCAGGCGACGATGGCGTCGGGGTCGCCACCGAGACGCTCGCGGCTCTGGGCCTCTATCTCCGTCCCTATAACGGCCTGGAAGTCGCGTACGATCCTCGGGTAAGGCGCGGGCCCGACGACGCTTCCGATGATGTAGTGGGTGTTCTCGACGTTCGCCACCCAGTCCCTTATCGCCTCGTTGACAGCGTCTTTGAGGGTGCGAGAACCCGAAAAGACGGGCACCACCTCGGACCCGAGGAGCTTCATCCGCACGACATTGAGCCTCTGACGGCGGGTGTCTTCGTCGCCCATGTAGACGACGCACTCCTTGCCGTAGAGGGCGGCGACGGTGGCGGTGGCTACGCCGTGCTGGCCGGCGCCGGTCTCGGCGATGATGCGTTCTTTGCCCATCCGGTCGGCGAGCAGTATCTGGCCCAGGGTGTTGTTGATCTTGTGCGCCCCCGTGTGCGCGAGGTCCTCGCGCTTGAACCAGACGTTGGCTCCGCCCCACCTCTCGGTCAGGCGCCCGGCGAACATCAGCGGGGTCGGCCGGCCGACGAAGTCCCTGGCCAGGCGGTCCCTTTCCTCGACAAATTCGGGGTCGTTCCGGTAGCGTTCGTAGGCCTCTTCGAGCTCTTCGAGGGCGTGGATCAAAGTCTCGGGCACGTAACGGCCCCCGAACGGTCCGAAGTAACCCTTCTCAGTCTCTTGCCGCAAGGACGAACCTCCGCACCCGCTCACCGTTCTTTATACCCGGCCCATCCTCCAGGGAACTCGACGCGTCTACCCCGTAGGGCTCGAAGAACTCGACCGCCTCGTGTACGTTCTCCGGGCCGAGCCCGCCGGAGACGACGATGTTATCACGTCCTCTCACGGACTTCGCCACCTCCCAATCGAACCGCTCGCCCGTGCCTCCCCGCACCCTCTCGCTGAATGTATCGAGCAGGAAAAGGTCGGCCTCGTAAGCGTCCAACGCCTCGAGCGAGGTGGCGTCTCTTATCCGCAGCGCCTTCATGACTTTGACCCCGCCTTCCCGCACGGCGGTTACGGTCTCGGGCGTCTCCTCACCGTGGAGTTGAGCCAGGTCGAGCCCGACCTCCCGCGAGATCCTCGAGACCTCGGCCGGCTCCTCGTCCACGAACACGCCGACTCTGATGATGTTCTCCGGCAGCGCTTTGGAGATCCTGCGCGCCTCCTCGACACCCACGCGACGCGGGCTCTCGGCGAAGATGAACCCTACCGCGTCGGCCCCCGCGTCGGAGGCCGCGCGGGCGTCCCCGGCGTTGGTAATGCCACATATCTTGACCAGCGTCATAATGCGAAGTGTACTCCTTAAAGCGGGTTGGGGGAGGGGCGGCGCCCCTCCCCCAACCCGCGCCGATCAGCCGGTCAGCAATTCAGCTTGTCAGGTTTTTGATCTGGCTGACATGCTGAGCGGCTGACTGACCATATGCACAGCGCCGTATAGATTACTATGGGCGGGTGGAGCGCCGCGGACCAGAGCCGGAAGGAGCCTCTTTGGGACCCGAAGATATCATCGCGCGGGCTGCGGAGGTGTTGCGGGAGAACGACATGGGCGGGTGGACCCGCGCTTCTCCCACGCTCTACCCGCACCAGTGGAGTTGGGACTCCGCCTTTATAGCCATCGGGCTGGCGCATCTGGACACGGGGCGGGCAGCCGGCGAGCTCAGGACCCTGCTCGCGTACCAGTGGAAGAACGGTAAGATCCCGCACATCGTCTTCAACCCGGAGGCGCCTCCTGAAAGCTACTTCCCCGGCCCCGAGCACTGGGCTAGCGCCACCGACTCCCCTGACGCCCCACCCGGTCCGTCTCTTACCAGTGGCCTGTGCCAGCCGCCCGTGCACGCGATCGCGGCCCGCCATATTCTCAGGGTCGCCGAAACGCGAGGCGATGGTGTCACCGAGACCAGGGCGTTCCTCGGCGAGGCCTATCCGAAGTTGTTCGCGTGGCACCGCTATCTTGCGACCCTGCGCGACCCGGAGGGCTCGGGACTCGTAACCATTTACCATCCCTGGGAGAGTGGGACTGACAACTCCCCGCGCTGGGTTCCTGCGCTGGATCGGGTAGAGGTCGGGGAGATACCCGAATACGAGCGCCTCGACCTGGACCACGTCCCTGACCCTGCGGAGCGTCCGACGGGCTACGAGTACGACCGCTTTATATGGCTGGTAGAAGTAATGAAACATGCTCGCTGCAACGACGAAGTGCTTTACAGGACGAGCCCGTTCCTGGCCAAGGACGTGCTGGCGAGCGCGATCCTGGTGCGGGCCAACGAGGCTCTGCTGGACGTGGCCGAAGTCGTCGGAGCGCCGGAGGAAGACCGAACGACGACACGGGCCTGGATCGAACGCGGGCGACGGGGGCTGGATGAACGCTGGGACCCCAGGTTCGGCCTGTGCCTCGACTACGACCTGCGCGCCGGCGAATCCCTGGCAGCATGCACCATCGCTGGCTTCGCACCGCTCATCGCCGGTACGGGAAGCGCAGAGCGTCGGGGGAGGCTCCTCGACGTCCTCGACTCGCACGCTTTCACGGGCAACCCCGACCTCCGCAGGCCGCTCCCCCCGAGCACCAGCCCGGACGACGTGGGCTTCCGTCCGCGCAGCTACTGGCGCGGTCCCGTCTGGCCCGTGATGAACTGGCTGTTGTGGTGGTCTCTGGAGAGTTCGGGAGAAAGAAAACGAGCAGCCACACTCAGAAACTGCGCCCTCGCGCAACTCTCCGACGGTCTCTTCGGCGAGTACTACGAGCCTTTTACGGGCGAGGCCCTGGGCTCCGATGATCAATCGTGGACGGCGGCCGTGGCCCTCGACTGGCTGGCGAATGAGGCGCCTGGGGAAAGACCGGCCTAACGACAAGGTTGCGCATCGGGCGTCTTGTGGCGGGAACCAATCGTGCCCGCGCTATAATCTCGCGAAGGTGGTGGATAGGTGGAGGCGTCCGTGGCGAAGATCCTCGTGGTCGATGACGAGCCGAATATCCGTGAAGTCGTGGGCCTTTATCTGGGACGCGATGGCCACGACGTCGTCTCGGCCACGGACGGCGAGGAGGCGCTGGAAGTTTTCTCCGAGAGCGAGCCCGACCTCGTCGTCCTCGACCTGATGCTACCCAAGATCAGCGGTCTCGAGGTGTGCCGCCGGATGAGGGAAGACCGGAGGGTGCCCCTGATCATGCTGACAGCCCGCGGCGACGAAGAGGAGCGTATCGTGGGCCTATCTCTGGGCGCGGACGACTACGTCGTGAAGCCTTTCTCCCCACGCGAGCTCGCCGCGCGGGTCGCCGCAGTCCTGCGGCGCGTGGAGGAATCTTCCGGGGATCAGCGGGTGCTCTCGTTCGACGAACTGCGGATAGACCCGAACACGCGCGAAGTCCTCGTGCGGGGAGGGCCGGTCGTGCTTACGGCCAGGGAGTTCGACCTCCTGTACATGCTAGCCTCGAGCCCTGGCAGGGTCTACACACGTGACCAGCTGATGGAGCTGGTCTGGGGGTATACCTTCTCCGCGGACACGAGCACCGTCACCGTGCACGTGCGGCGGCTGCGCGAGAAGGTCGAGCCAGACCCGGCGAGGCCCCGCTATTTGCAGACCGTTTGGGGCATCGGCTACAAGTTCGGGGGATGAAAAGAGCACTCCGCACCGCCGTCGCAGCGCTGTTGTTCCTCGCCGCTTCGCTGGCGCTGGCCGTTTTCGCCGCATCGCTGTTCGGCGTGCCTTCGTCCGACCTTACGGCCGTGGCCGTGTTGCTCGGCGTGGCCGGTGGCGGCAGCGGGCTTGTGGCGCTGCTCCTGATCCGTCCGGCCGTGCTCGGACGCCTCGGCGGCGTGCGGGCGCAGCTCGTTGGCGCTGGTCTGATCGGGAGCCTCTTGCTCCTCGGCATGATGCTAGCGGGCGCGCGGGCCATGTTCATCTCGGGGCACGACCTTGCGCTGCTCTTGACGATGCTGACCTTCGCCGCGGCCCTCTCGGTCGGGTTTGGATTGCTCTACGCGATGCCGCTGTCGAGCCGCATCGGGCGCGTCAGGGCCGGTACGCAGCGGATCGCAGGTGGCCAACTCGGTTCCGAGATCAGGGTCGAGGGCCACGACGAGGTAGCCGGGCTGGCCGACGACTTCAACCGCATGGCGCGGGCCCTAGAGAGAGCGGCGGAGCGCGAGCGAGAGATGGAGCTGGCGCGGCGAGACCTCGTCGCCGCCGTCTCCCACGATCTGCGGACGCCCCTCGCCTCGACGAGGGCCCTTATAGAAGCCCTCGCAGACGGCGTCGCCACCGACCCGCAGACCGAAAGACGCTATCTCTCCTCGGCCAGCCGTGAGCTGGAACATTTGAGCCGTCTGGTCGATGACCTCTTCGAGTTGGCCAGGATAGACGCGGGGCTCTTGCAGCTCACGCTGGAAGAAGCCTCGCTGCACGATCTGATCTCCGACACCATCTCGAGCTTCCAGCCGCAAGCCGAACGGAAGGGCGTGCGCCTCGCGGGCGAGATCTCGGACGATGTCGATCCCGTGCTCGCGAACCCACCCAGGCTTCAGCGCGTGCTCCACAACCTCGTCTCCAACGCCCTGCGCCACACTCCATCAGATGGCGCCGTAATCCTGCGCGCGACACGCGAAGGGGAAGAGGCACGCGTCGAGGTCTCCGACACGGGCGAAGGCATAGCGCCCGACGAGCTGTCTCACGTCTTCGAACGCTCCTTCCGCGGCGAACAGTCGCGGACCCGTCGCGAGAAGGAGGATGCGCCGAGCACTGGACTGGGGCTCGCGATCGCGCGCGGCCTCGTCGAAGCGCACGGCGGCACTATGGACGTCGAGAGCGACCTCGGACGAGGCTCGCACTTCTATTTCACCCTAAAGCGCGCCTGATACCGGGACGGCTCACGAACCGTCCTACGGCAGGGACGACAGGCGGGCGACGAGGCCGGGATCTCGCATCGCTGCTTCGCCTACGAGAACCGCGTCGGCGCCGGCGTTGCGCAGACGCCTTGCGTCTTCGGGGTTCTTGATGCCGCTCTCGGCGACGAGGGTGGCGCCGGCGAGTCTGGGGGCCAGGCGCTCGAAGGTGCCGAGGTCAACGGTGAAGTCCCTGAGGTCCCGATTGTTGACGCCGATGACGCGGGCGCCTGATTCGAGGGCCAGGTTCGCCTCTTCCTCGTCGTGGATCTCCACGAGCGGCGTCAGGCCGACTTCTACGGCCAGCGAGACGTAGCGGGCGAGCGAGGCCGCGTCGAAGAGCGCCGCTAAAAGCAACACGGCGTCGGCCCTGGTCCCGGTCTCGAGGATCTGGGCCTCGTCGACGGTGAAGTCTTTGCGCAGCACCGGCAGGATAGTTGTGTTCCGCGCGGCGTCGAGGTCTTCGAGGCTCCCCGCGAAGCGATCCGGCTCGGTGAGGACAGAGAGGCAACTCGCGCCTTCGACCTGGTATCGCTGGCCCCACTCGGCCGGATCTGCTTCGCGGATAAAGCCTGCCGAGGGTGAGGCTCGTTTTATCTCGGAGATCACGGAGAGCCCCGGTGCCGAGAGGGCGCCAGCGAAGTCCCTCTTCTCGTAGAGCAGCGCTTCCTGGTAGAGGTTGCCGAGGTCTGTGCTGGCACGCAGATCCCGTGCCCGCGCTATGGCCGCTGTGGCCAGCTCGTCGAGAACGGTGGCGCGCTTCAAGCGGTCCCCGAGAGGCGGCGGGTGGTCTTTATGAAGTCTTCCAGGGCCCTGACGGCGGCCCCTCCGTTTATGGAATCGTGTGCCAGACGGACGCCGTCTTCTACAGTCTTGGCTTTGCCCGAGACGTGTATCGCGGCGCCCGCGTTGAGGAGGACGATGTCGCGGGAGGCCCCTCTCTCTTCGCCGGTGAGGATGTCGCGGAGGATGCGGGCGTTGAGGTGCGCGTCGCCGCCGAGCAGGCCGTCGGGGGCGTGGAGGGGGAGGCCGAAGTCTTCCGGTGAGATCTCGTACTCCTCCAACTCTCCGTCGGAGACGTCCGCGACCAGGGTTTTATCGGTCACCGTGATCTCATCCATCCCGTCGGTCCCGTGGACGACGAGCGCCTTCTCGGCCCCGAGGTCCCTTAGCGCCTCGGCGACGAGACGCACGTAGGCACGACCGAAGACCCCGACGAGCTGACGTCTGGCCCCCGCGGGGTTGGTCAGCGGCCCGAGCAGGTTGAAGACGGTCCTGAAGGGTAGCTCCGCCCGCACGGGGGCCACGAACCGCATCGCGGGGTGGTGCGTGCGGGCGAACATGAACCCGATGCCGGCCTCGGCGATGCAGCGGGAGACCTCTGCGGGGCCGAGATCTATCTCCGCTCCGAGCGCCTCGAGCACGTCGGCGCTGCCGGCCAGGCTCGTCGCCGCCCTGTTGCCATGTTTGGCGACCACGACGCCAGCCCCACGCGCCACAAACGCGGCCGCCGTCGAGACGTTGATGGTTCCCTTGGCGTCCCCGCCCGTGCCGCAGGTATCGACGACGCCCTCGGGGGCCTCGACCCTCGCGGCGAAGCGGCGCATCGCGCGGGCGAAGCCGACGATCTCGGGCACGGCCTCCCCCTTGACGCGCAGCGCGGTGAGGAGCGCGGCCACGGCCGCGGGGGGAGCATTGCCCTCCATGACGGTCTCGAGCGCCCGTTCCGCTTCGCCCTCGCTCAGGACCTCCCCATCGGCGGCCTTGCGGAGCGTCTCGCGCAACAAGAGTCTGCTCAGAGCCCCAGGAAGTTCTTCAGGAGGTCGTGACCGCTGCGGGTCAGGATGCTCTCCGGATGGAACTGCACGCCCTCGACAGGGAACTCGCGGTGCCTGACGCCCATGATCGTACCGTCTTCGGTACGGCTGGTGACGACGAGGCATTCCGGCAGTGAATCGGGTTCGATCACGAGCGAGTGGTAGCGCGTCGCCTCGAAGCCCTGATCGAGGCCCCTGTAGACTCCCTTGCCGTCGTGGATTATCCTCGCCGTCTTGCCGTGGACGGGCTCGCCGCGCACGACTTCGGCGCCGAAGGCCTGGCCGATGGACTGATGGCCCAGGCAGACGCCTAAAGTAGGGATGCTCTCACCGACGCGCTCGATAAGCTCGACAGAGACCCCAGCCTCGTGCGGCGTGCAGGGACCGGGGGAGACTACTATCCTATCCGGGTGGAGCGCGGAGACCTCCTCCGGCGTGATCTCGTCGTTACGCCGCACGAGGACCTCGGCCCCGAGCTCCCCGAGATACTGAACCAGGTTGTACGTAAAGGAGTCGTAGTTGTCTATGACGAGGACCCGCATAAGTGGAGCGATTTTAGCGGATAAGCCGTCCATGAACAGGGAGGAGAAGCCTTGACTTTGCTCCTTACCGAGAACGAGGTCGAAGCCCTTCTCGACATGCCAGAGGCGTTGGATGCTGTCGAGTCGGTGTTGCGCCAGCATGCTGAAGGACGCGCCACCAACCGCGCCAGACGCCGCGTGGCCCTCCCCACGGGCGGGCTCAACTACATGGCCGCGGGGGCCCCCGAGATCGGGGCCCTCGGTCTCAAGGCCTACACCGTTGCGCGCACCGGCGCCCGCTTCTACACGATGCTCTTCGACCCCGAGGGTGGGGAGTTGCTCTCCATCATGCAGTCGGACAGGCTGGGACAGGTGCGCACGGGCGCGGCGAGCGGGGTCGCGACCAAGCACCTCGCCCGTAAAGACGCGGACACCCTAGGAATCTACGGTGCCGGCTGGCAGGCAGAGAGCCAGCTCGAGGCCATAGCGGCCGTCAGGGACCTCGAGAGGGTCATCGTCTACAGCCGCAGCGAGGAGTCGCGCAAGGAGTTCGCGGAGAAGATGGGTGCCCGACTCGGGATGGAGATAGAGACCACCCACGCGGCGGAGGAGCCCGCGGCCCAAGATATCGTCGTTACTGTGACCTCATCGAGGGAACCCGTGCTCCTCGGGGAGTGGCTCAGGCCAGGGGCGCACGTCAACGCCGCCGGATCCAACTTCCTGTTCAAGAGCGAGATCGACCGCGAGGTCGTAAGGCGGGCCGGTTTCGTATGCGCCGACTCGCGCGAGGAGCTCGGTCTCGAGGCGGGAGACCTGATGCAATCCCTCGAGACCGGCGCTATCCTCCCCGAGGCCGTCTACGAACTGGGCCAGGTCATCGCGGGACAGGTGCCTGGCCGCAGCGGCCCCGAGGACATAACCCTCTTCGCGAGCCAGGGCCTCGCGCTAGAGGACATGGCCGCGGCCCGCGTCGTCTACGACCGCGCAATAGAGCGCGACGTCGGCAGGGACATTGACCTGTAGAGAGAAGGTGCCCAAAAGGGCGGTTCGCAAACCAAAAGGGCGGATTTCAAAACCGCCCCTACAGGGTCCGCGGCCGTGAGCGGTGTGCCTGCAGAAAACCGGTCGGCGCTGCGCGTGCCCAGGCTCGCGGTGCTCGGGGTGTTTTTCGCCAACGGGGTCGTGATCGGGACCTGGGTGGTGAGGATACCCGCCGTGCAAGGTCGGCTCGGCCTCAGCGAGGGCCTGCTCGGCGTCGCCCTGCTCGGGGCCGCGGTCGGGGCCCTGGCAGCCATGCCGCTGGTCGGGGCGCTGGTCTCGCGCTTGGGGAGCCGTCGCATCGTTGGTAGTACGGCGGCGCTGCTCGTGCTCGCGCTCGTCACGCCGGCGCTGGCGCCGAAGCTGCTCTTGCTCGTTCCCGCCCTCATGCTGCTCGGCGCGGCGAACGGCGGGCTCGACGTCGCGATGAACGCGCAAGCCGTCGAGGTCGAGCGAGGGTACGGGCGTCCGATCATGTCCTCCTTCCACGCGGCCTGGAGCTTCGGGGGCCTCGCCGGGGCCGCGCTCGGCGGGCTCCTGGCGTCCCGGGGAGTGGGGCCCCTGCCCCACTTCTCCGCTGTGGCCATCCTGGCCGCGATAGCCTTCGCCGTCGCCTACAAGGCACTCTTGCCCTCGGACGCCGACGCCTCCGAGGAAGGTGCTCCCGCGTTCGCCCGTCCGACCCGTGCCCTCCTGGGGCTCGGGGTCATCTCGTTCTGCGTTCTTCTCGGGGAGGGCGCGATGGGAGACTGGAGCGCCGTCTACCTGGAGAACACTTTGAGAACGGGCCCTGGCTTCGCGGCCGCGGGCTACGCGGCGTTCTCCGTCTCCATGGCCTTCGGACGCCTCTTCGGGGACTGGTTCATGGAGCGTCTTGGTCCTGCCACCCTCGTCCGCTCCTGCGGCGCCCTCGCCGCCACTGGACTGGGGATCGCCCTGGCCGTGGGACAGCCCTTCGTCGCGCTCCTCGGCTTCGCCTGCGCCGGCGCCGGCTTCTCCATAGTCTTCCCCGCGGCCCTCAGCGCCGCGGGACGCACCGAGGGCATCGCCACGGGACCGGCCCTCGCCGCCGTCTCCACCGCGGCGTACACGGGCTTCCTCGTCGGCCCGCCTTCCATAGGTTTCCTGGCTGAAGCGACGAACCTGGGCTACGCACTCTACCTGGTCGTAGCCCTCAGCATCGCCGTCGCCATCTTCGCCGGAGCCGTAAAGTCAAAGTAGTCTAGAATGCCAACCTCAACCAAGAAAGCTGAAATGCTGACAAGCGAGGGCCTGTAAGGCCCGCAGCGTGCTGAAATGCTATGACGACCGCAGGGAGGAATATTGTCCGAGACCTTCGAGAAGCAGCCCGAGACAGGGGGCCACTTCGAGCCACTCGGCCCCGCGGAGTTGCTCGACCATACGGACAACGGCTTGCGGGTGAGGGCCGGGGCCACGACCGTCGAGGTGGCAGCCCTGGCCCCCGACCTCTTCAGGGTCGGGATGTTCCCCGCCGGCGGCCCGCCGAGGTACGACTCTGAGGCTATAGCCAAAGAGGATTGGGAGCCTGTGGAGGTCTCCATGCAGGAGTCCGACGATGAGCTCACGCTCTCGACCACCGCGGCGACGGCGCGTGTCTCCTTGCATCCCCTGCGGATAGGGTTCGCCGACCTTTCCGGCAGGGAGTTCGCGGTCGACGACGAGGAGCTCGGGATGGGCGCCGTCGAGACGCCTGGCGCCGACGTCTTCTCCGAACCTTTGGGAAGCCCGGTTCGGCTCTACAAAAAGCGGGCTCCAGGAGAAAGGTACTTTGGGTGCGGCGAGCGGACGAGCGGGCTGGAGAAGACGGGTTCTCATCAGATCTTCTACAACGTCGACCCGCCGCTCGGGCACACCGCCTCGTTCAATAACCTCTACAGTTCCATCCCTTTCACTTTCTCGATGACGAACGGTAAGGCCCACGGGCTCTTCTTCGATAACACCCACAGGGTCGAGTTCGACCTCGCGCTGGAGGACGAGAACCGCGCGTACTACGGAGCCGAGGCCGGTAACATCGTGTACTACGTCTTCTGTGGGCCGACCCCGAGGGAGGTAGTCGGCCGCTACACCGAGCTCACGGGCCGCACCCCCATGCCGCCGCTCTGGAGTCTGGGGAACCAGCAGTGCCGCTACTCCTACATGAACGAGGAGGAGGTAAGGGAGGTCGCGCGTGGTTTCAGGGAGCGGGACATCCCGTGCGATGTGATCTACCTCGACATCCATTACATGGATGGCTACAGGGTCTTCACCTGGAACGAGGACCGCTTCCCCGACCCGCGGCGCTTGATCTCCGACCTCGGGGAGCAGGGCTTCCGCATCGTCACCATCGTCGACCCTGGCGTGAAGGTGGACGAGAACTACCCCGTCTACACCGACGGACGAGAGAAGGACCTGTACTGCAAGACCAGGGATGGGGAAGAGTACCAGAACGCCGTGTGGCCCGGCGTGTGCGCCTTCCCGGACTTCACCAACCCCGAGACGCGCCGGTGGTGGGGCGACAACCAGAAGGTCCTTACCGATGCCGGGGTGGCGGGGATCTGGTGCGACATGAACGAGCCGGCGCTCTTCATACCCGCCGGGGCAACGATGCCTGACGACGTGGTTCATCCCGGCGGAAAGTCCGGCGAGGCCAGGTGGCACGCCCAGATCCACAACACCTACGGCTCTTTGATGGCCCGCGCTGCCAGGGAGGGCCTTCTGGCTCTCAAGCCCGACGAGAGACCGTTCGTGATCACGCGCGCCGGCTACGCCGGTTTGCAGCGCCACGCCATGCAGTGGACCGGAGACAACTCGAGCTGGTGGGAGCACCTGTGGATGAGCATGCCCCAGCTCCAGAACCTCGCCCTCTCCGGCGTCGCCTGGGCCGGTGTCGACATCGGGGGGTTCGGGGGCGACACCAACGGGGAGCTCCTGGCCCGCTGGTACGAGTTCGGGATCTTCCAACCCTACTGCCGCAACCACACCACGATAGGGACCCGTCGCCAGGAGCCCTGGGCGTTCGGCGAGCCCTACGTGTCGGTGTGCCGCAAGATGGTCAAGCTCCGCCAGCGGCTCCTCCCCTACCTCTACGCGCTCTTCGAGGAGTGCCACCGGACGGGCGCGCCGATCCTGCGCCCCCTCCTGTTCGAGTACCCAGAAGACGAGATTACCTACACGGCCGACGACGAGTTCTTGCTCGGCGACGCCCTCCTCGTCGCCCCCACAACCCGCCCTGGCATCGAGCACCGCCACGTGTATCTGCCTGAGGGCACCTGGTTCCACTACTACGGCGGCGAACGCTTTCACGGGCCCACCCACATCCTTGCGCACGCCCCTTTGGGAGAGCCCGCCCTCTACGTCAAGGCGAACACCGCGATCCCAATGGGCCCGGACGCGTCCCACACCGGCGAGGGACCGACCGACCCGCTGACGCTGCTAATTTACCCGGCCCAGGGCAAAGGAGAATCCACCCTCTACGAGGATGTGGGCAACGGCTTCGGCTATATGGAAGGGGAGTACGCCAGGCGCAGGGTCTCCTGCGAGTCATCGGACGACCGCATTACCGTCCGCATCGGTGAACGCGAGGGCTCGTTCGCCCCAGAGCGCGAGGAGGTTCGCCTGGAGTTGCGCGGCGTTGCGGCGGCGCAGAGCGTCCTCGTGGACGGCGAGGAGCGTGGGCCGGTACGTGAGGAGGACGGCGCGCTCACCGTCCCGCTCGGTGAGGAGGCCGGCTCGACGACGGTAGTGGTGACCCTCTAGCATCCAGACGCCGGGAGGAAGAACGATGTTCCGACGCATGCTCATCGTCCTGGCCGTCCTGGCTGTAGTGTACCTCGGCATCGGGCTGCTCGTCGTCCTCTGGATGACCGGCCCGAGGCGTAGATCCCCGTGGGCGACACCGGCTTCCGTCGGACTCGAATACAGTGAAGTCGAAATCCGCAGCACCGACGGTATCCGGCTGAGATGTTGGTGGGTACCAGCCAAAGACTCGGACAGGGTCGCGGTGCTGGTCCCCGGCTGGGGTGGGTACAAGTTCGAGGAGCACCTGTTGCAGACCCTTCCCGTGTACCACGACGCCGGCTACAGAGTCCTTATGCTAGACCTGCGGGCGCAGGGCGAGTCGGGCGGGTTGCGCCGAACCCTCGGCTACAGGGAAGTGCGCGACGTCCACGGCGCGCTCGCCTGGCTACACGAGCAGGGCTACGAGGCGAGGAACGTCGTGCTTCACGGCTGGTCCATGGGAGGCGCGACCGCCCTGCGTGCCGCTCCAGGGACGGGCGTGGCCGCGATCGTCGAAGAGGCCGGATATGGCGACCTTCCGCTGCTCCTTCGGGGCAAGCTACCGGAGTTCGTACGCTTCGGGGGATTACTGGAGCCGGCGATCCTGCTCGCGGGGAGGCTCTTCCCCGACTTCGACTATAAGGAGGTGGTACCGAAAAGGGAGGCCGCCATGCTCTCCCGCGAGCGCGTACCGCTCTTCATTATCCACTCGACGAACGACGACGTGGTGCCCTACGAGCAGGCCAAGATCCTCGCTGCGGCCTACCCCGGGACGGGCGTGTGGACGTTGGAAGGTTACGGCCACGTCGAGGCTTACAAGCATCACGAGTACGCACAGAGGTTGCGGGCGTTTCTGGACGCATCGCGGTGAAAGCGAGCGGTTCGCGAACCGCCCCTACATTGACCGCTCGCAAATAGAACGTTCGTCGTTTGCCTTTGGCGCGTTGGCGGAACGCCCCAACGTCACAGGGGTCAACTGGCTGCTGGTTCGAAAGGCCGACCACGAGGTTCCCACGCACATCTTTTCCCGTAGCTCGCGGTGGGCCTGGGGTTCCACAATGCAGGGACCGGGGCTGACACGTAAACCAGCGCCCGGCGCACCACCCGAAAACCCACCGAACAGTGACCTGGCATGATCACCCGACGATTCGTCGGCGACCGCGTTCGAGCCGCTCGGCGTTGGGGTTGTATGGGGTAGTAGTCTTGCCGATGGCAACGGGCTCGACTACTGCCGGGCGTGGTTACCCTCTGTACCGGATAGCTGGAGCGCGCAGTTGACCAGAGCCAGGTGCGTAAAAGCCTGCGGGAAGTTGCCGACCAGCCTCTCGGCTTGCGTGTCGTACTCCTCGCTGATCAATCCGAGGTCGTTGCGCAGCGCGAGCAACCGCTCGAAGAGTTCCTCAGCCTCGCGCTTCCGGCCTATGCCCCACAGCGCGTCGACCAACCAGAAGCTGCAGATCAGGAACGATCCCTCGTGCCCGGAGAGGCCGTCGTCGGACTCGTCGGTCCGGTAGCGCAGGACGAGGCCGTCTTCGGTCAACTCGTTCTGAATCGTCTCCACGGTACTGATTATCCGCTCGTCGTCGTAGGGCAAGAACCCGACGCGTGGTATCAGCAGCGCGCAGGCGTCCAACGCCCTGGAGCCGTAGGCCTGGGTGAAGGTCCCCCGCCCTGTGTCGTAGCCATTCTCGAGGACGTCGGAGTGGATCTCATCTCGCACGGCACGCCAGCGGTCCACGGGGCCTTCGAGCCCGAAGCGCTCGACGCCCTTGACGAGCGAGTCGAACGCCACCCAGCACATCACCTTGGAGTAGACGAAGTGCTGCCTCTCGCCGCGTGACTCCCAGATGCCGTTGTCGGGCCTCCTCCACCCCTTCTCCAGGCGTCCTGCGAGCCAGCGCTGCAACTCCCAACCCCTCTCCATAGGGATGATCCCCGCTGCGCGACCGCCGTGTGCGGCGGCGAGCACCTCGCCGGGTACATCACCCTGGACCTGGCCCGCGGCATCGTTGCCGACGCGCACGGGGGAGGCGCCTTCGTATCCGGGGAGCCAGGGTATCTCGTACTCGGGCAGGCGGCGGGTGCCGTCTATGCCGTACATGATCTGGGCGTCTTCGGGTGCGCCGGCGACGGCCCGCAAGACCCACTGCTGCCAGGCGCGGGCTTCGTCGTGCAGACCCGCCCCTACCAGGGCGCTCAGGGTGAACGCGCTGTCTCGCAGCCAGCAGTAACGGTAATCCCAGTTTCTGGAGCCGCCGAGGGTCTCGGGAAGCGAGGTCGTGGCTGCGGCCACGATACCGCCGCTCGGTTCGTAGGTGAGGCCCTTGAGGGTTACGAGGGAGCGATAAACGGCATCCTGGAAGCGGCCCTCGTAACTTATCTGTCCCGCCCAATCGAGCCAGAAGCGTTCGGTATCATCCACCGCCTGCAGCCCATCGATGGCCACGGGACGCTCGCTGTAGGAAGGCGCCCAGGTGAGCACGAATGGGACGCGCTCTCCCTCGGAGATCGTGAATCGGGAGAGGATCTCACCTTCCCTCTCCTCGTGGGACACCGAGGCGCGCAACCATAGCGCATCCGGTCCGGCCACGGCGTGTACCTCGCGTCCCGCTATGGTGACCCATGGAGAGATGTGCCCGTAGTCGAAGCGTATCTTGAGCTCGCTCGTGATCTCTACCCTGCCACTTATACCCTCGACGACCCTTACCAGGTCGGGCGCAACACCGCGGGGTGGCATGCAGTCGATCACCCTCACGGTACCCTCCTCGGTCTCCCACTCGGTCTCGAGGATGAGCGTGTGCCCCCTGTAGCGACGCCCCGTAGAGCGGCCGCCCGAGGAAGGGGCAATACTCCAGCGTCCGTTGGAGTCGTCGCCGAGCAGGCCGGCGAAGCAGGCCGGCGAGTCGAAGCGGGGGAAGCACAACCAGTCCACGCACCCGTCGGCGCCCACTATTGCCGCGGTCTGGAGGTCAGCCACCATCGCGTAGTCTTCGATCCTGCTAGGCATCTGTGCAGTCTCCTTGTATCGGTCGTGTGCCCGCTCGGCCCCCGTCTTTACACCAGCTTGTCGATCATAGCCCAGAGCCGCTCGTCGGTGAAGTCCTCTGCCGTCATGAAAGCCCCTGCCTCGAGAAGCCTCTCAGGGTCCTGGCTCGAGGCGATGCCTACGGTCGGGATGCCCGCAGCAACGGAGGAGGAAATGCCGGAGACCGAGTCTTCGAAGGCCAGGGCCTCCTCGGCAGGGACACCCATCTTCTGCAAGGCGGCTCTGTAAGGTGCAGGATCGGGCTTTACGGCCTCGACCTCGTCGGCGAGCACGATCACGTCGAAGAATTCTTGCAGCTTCAGGGCGAGCAGGATCGCCTCGACGTTCTCCTCAGGCGCGTTGGTGACGAGGGCGATCTGCATACGCCGTTCCATGCCTCGTTCTATGAAGCTAACGAGCCCGTCCAGGGGTTCCAGTTCGGAGGCGCGCTCGCGGAAGCTCGCCTCTTTGGCATCACCGATCGACTTTCCTTGCTCGTCCGTGAGGCCGGGAAGCAGTTCGCGCAAGATCTCACCCGTACTGCGGCCACTGATGCTGTCGCGATACAACTCCTCGTCCACCTCGACGCCGTATGGTTCGAGCGTGTCCACCCACGTGGGCAGGTGCAAAGAATCGGTCTCCGCGAGGGTGCCATCGAGGTCGAAGAGCAGGGCCCGGTACAAACCGCTAACCGGCGTAGAGGACCATGTTCAGGGCGCGGGTAACGATCAGCAGCGCGCCAATATACAGGAGGATGAAGAGATGCCCGCGTTCCCTGCCCTTGCGCAGGGGGCTGGTCTTGTACTCGGCCATCCCGAGGAGCACCCCCACGGCGCAGAGTCCCCATACCCAGTAGAATGCGAAGTAGCGCGCGAAGTTGCCGGGGTCGAGGTTGAGCGAGGCCCACGCGAAGGTAAGCGTCACGAAAGCGGCCAACGAGAGCGACATGACGAACAGCACCCTGTTCGCCAGCCCCCTGCGCTTCCACGCAAGCCAGTCGGTAAAGATGGTCTGGATACCGCTCACACCGGTCATATTAGCAGCCCGTAGGCGAACCGCCGTGAAAGATTCCGGCTCACGCCTGAGCCCCAGGCATTAGAATAGGCGCCGTGCGTCGACTCCTTGCCCTCAGCTGCGCGATAGTGCTGGTAGACACGATCTTCTACGCCGCGCTCTACCCGCTCGTCCCCTACTTCCAGGAGGAGTTCGGCCTCTCCAAGTCCGTGGTCGGCATCTTGAGCGGGGCCTATGGTGCTGGCGTCCTAGCAGGCAGCGTGCCCGGTGGGTTCCTCGCTTCGCGCTCGGGGGTGAGGATCACGGCCCTCGTGGGATTGACGCTTATGTCCACAACCAGCGTGATGTTCGCACTCGTGGACACGGCCTGGTTGCTCGTAGCGGCGCGTTTCATCGGCGGATTCGGCAGCGCGCTCTCTTGGGTCGCTGCGTTCACCTGGCTAGTGGACCGTGCGCCTGAGGAGCGGCGGGCGGAGTTGATCGGGGTGATGATAAGTGCCGCCGTGGTCGGGGCTCTCCTCGGTCCCGTTCTCGGGAGCGTCGCCGCTACCGTCGGCCTCTTGCCGGCCTTCGCCTCCGTAGCCCTCGCCGGTGGGGTCATCGCCGTCTGGGCCGTCCTGGAGCAGGCACCGGTCTCCTCAGGAGACGTGTCCTTGCTGCCGGCGCTCCGGACGCTGCGGCAGCCCCTGCTCCTTACGAGCCTGTGGTTTATAGGGCTCTCCCCCCTACTCTTCAGCGCGCTGGCCGTGCTCGTACCGCTGGATCTCAACAGGCTAGGATGGGGCGCTGCGGCGGTGGGGACGGTGTTTTTCGTAAGCGCCATCTTCGAAGCCTTCGTCCATCCGCTGCTCGGCCGCTGGTCCGACCGCTCGGGCTACCGTCCTCCCGTCTTCGCCGGGCTGCTCGCCTCCATCGGCATCTTGCTCCTCCTGACGTGGGTGGGGAATCCCTGGGTGATCGGGCTTCTCGTCGTGCTCGCGGCCGGGGCATTCAACGCGACGCTCGTTCCTGGAACGGCGCTCTTCTCCCGCGGCACGGAGAAAGCCGGGATGGAGAGGGCCGTGGGCTTCGCGATCACCAACTTCGCCTGGGCCTCCGGATACGCCGTCGGGGCCCCCGTAGGTGGCTTCCTCGCCGACCTCAGGGGTGACGCCCTCTCCTACTTCGCGCTCGCCGTGGTCTGCCTGCTAACGATAGTCCTCGTCCGCCGCACCGCGTAGAGCGGTTTGCCTAAAGATCCAGGACTACAATCCGGTCAATCGTCAGGCCGGGGTGCCCTCTGATACTCCCCCTCCCCAGAGCGGCCGGCTTTTCTCTCGCCTCTCCCGACGGTACTGAGTCGTCTAGAACGCGGCCAAGTCAGAATACTCAATCCTGACTATTCTTTGAGTCATTCCCTTAACACCCGGATAACACCTCCCCTCTACGATTATCTCTACAAGATGGTAGGGAGGGAAAGGTGAGGCTGAAATCGGCAGCCGTATGGGTGGTGGAGCTGTTGGTGGCTGGTTTACTGGATTCATCGTGGATTCATCCCTCTCCGATACGATGTGGGCACGAAGAGCAACCCGCTGGCGGATGGAGTAGAAGCTGATGCCGGATTTCGATACGCGAACGCCGCAGGGATCAAACGAACGGAATAGGCCTCGTATGCCCCTGATCGCAAACAGGCTGAGGAGTCTGTTCAGTGCGGGCAAACTTCGCATACTGTCGATGGCGGGCACGCTTCGCCGTTCGCTGATGGCGAACAAGCTTCGTAGTCTATTGATCGGTGGGGTGGTCTTGTTCGTGATAGCGCCGGCTTCGGTTGGGCTGTTCATCTACTCTTTCGGGGGTTTTCCCCATCTGCAGCAGGAAGCCCGGCAGGTGCAAAAGGAAGCCCGGCAACTAGATCCGCGCTGCTCGGGCAACTTCGCTCAATCCACGGAGAACAGTAACCCTGGCGATGACTCGAACGAGACACAGATAGCCTTCACACGAGCCGTCACTAGTGAGCCAAGCGCGAGCGGGCCCTATGCAACCGAGAGTGAACTCTATGTCATGAACGCCGACGGCACCAATGAAACTCGTCTCACCAATCCACCAGAATCATATTCAAAGATCCTTGTAACTAGCCCTGTATGGTCGCCAGACGGCAAAAGAATAGCTTACCTAAGGGGAATTGATGTCGACACTGGACGTACGGACAGAGATATCTACGTGATAAACGCCGACGGCTCGAATCTGAGCAGCCTCACCACCGTTGAGCAGTCTACCTCGTTCGCCTGGGCGCCAGACGGTACAAAGATAGCCTTCGATGGCTGGACTCGCTCGGGTGATGTAAATGGCACCCCAGGTATCTACCTGATTAACCCCGACGGCACCGGGCAAGAGTACCTGACGCAAAGCGGCGCTACCTTCTCCTGGTCGCCTGATAGTAGGAAAATAGCCTTCGTAATTCAGTCCTCTTCCGATAGCTCAGCATCAGCAAGCGCTGAACATTACGACATCTACGTGAAGCGCACAGACGGTGGTGACCTGACTCGGCTGACCAAGACCCCGGACACCGAGGAATCTACTCCTGTCTGGTCGCCTGACGGCACAAAGATCGCCTTTACAAGCGCAGATATATCCGGCAATAACGACATCTACGTGATGAATCCCGACGGCAGCGGGCAAACTAATCTAACCAACACCTCTACGAGTGAAGGTTACTATCCAGCGTGGTCGCCAGACTCTAGAAAAATAGCGCTTCTAAGGGGCAGCGGAATCTACATGATGAATGCTGATGGCACTTGTGAGAGGCACCTTACAAACATTGATTACTCAACGCCTGGCGTTGCTGAGGACGTATTGGACTGGTCGCCAGACGGTGAGAAGATAGCCTTCAAGAGTGCAAGTTCTGGCAACGACGACATCTACACGATAAATGCCGGCGGCAGCGGGCTAACGAATCTCACCCATAGCAAGCAGAGCGAAGATTACTTCGCCTGGTCGCCAGCCGGGGTAGGCACCCTTACGGAACGCACCGAGAAGGTGATCGAGGACCGCCAAACGACTGATTCAGCGCCGGAAGAGGAGGCGCTGCAAGCATACATCAAGCAGATTAATGAGCTGCGAGAGAGGAACTTGCGAGGCTCTGAAGAGGGCAGCGAAGTGCATCAGCTGGCCTATAATGAGACGCAACAGGTGTTGGGAGGAGCGGACCCCCGTACCAAGGAAAAGGCAGTGCGGTTCTTGGCAAGAGCCGGGCTTCTTCCGAGCATACCAATCAACTTTACAGATCTAAGAGGCACCGACCTGAGTGGTGTCGACCTGAGCGGTGCCAACATGAGTTCTGTCAATCTGAACGGCGTCAACCTGACCAATGCCAACCTCAGTAAGGCGATTATAGGCGAATCCCACTTTATCGGAGCCCATCTGAGTGGTGCCGACATGAGCGGTGCTTTCCTGCAAAGTGACGATTTCACAGACGCCGACCTGAGCGGTGCCGATTTGAGTGGTGCCGATCTGTGGGCTGCCGACCTGAGCGGCGCTACCTTGCAAGGAGCCAATTTCAAAGATGCTAACCTGCAAAGCACCCATCTGAGTGGTGCCGACATGAGCGGTGCTGACCTGAGCGGTGCTGATCTGACATTTGCGCAGGTGAGCGAAGACCAGTTAGCACAGGCTACATCTCTCGCAGGCGCCACGATGCCCCACGGAACGCAGCACCCTTAACAAGAGAAGGGGGCGTGTTGCGTCAGCTAGGGCGAGGGTGCGTTTTCTCGCCCTGCCTCTCGTTAAGCCTCACCCGCCGCCTCGGAGCCTCCAATGCCCCAACCTACTCACATACCATCGCGTCCCATCCCAGCATCGCGGGCGCGGATGACGGCCTGAGCCCTGTCGGCAACCTGTAGCTTCAGAAGGATGTTAGAGACGTGGTTTCTGACGGTCTTCAGGCTCACGAACAACTGCCGGGCTATCTCCTGGTTGCTCTTGCCCTGTGCCACCAGGGAGAGGATCTCCTCTTCACGCTCGGTGAGCTCGGGGAAGGCGCGTTGGG
>JBKPNW010000064.1:0-44873 GCA_046732815.1 Actinomycetota bacterium
TCCCTTGGAGGGGGGAATAAGGGGTCAGGCGCCCGGCTCGTCTCCGTAAGAATTGTACTACCGAGGAGGGCCCGAGCGCGTACCAAAATGCGAGGTTTTTCACATGCAGGGTCTCGCGCCTGGCTAGCGAGAAAGGGGCAAGGTGTGCACGCAGGAGGGTTGAGGCGCACGCGGCGGGGTTGCTATCATGCCCAGCTCCGGGTCGGCCGCCGCATCTGGAGGGGGAGGCGGCGCGACCCTCTTTGGCAACCACCTGGAAGGGTCGGAGCCCGACTAACTTCTTAGAACTCCCTCAAGGCGAAGTTCTAAGAAGAGCCCTTCTAAGCACTCCGGTGAATACGATGACGATGAACGATAGCACCTCAAACTACCCTAGCTGTGACCTCTTTCGGGTTCGGGCCATACCGATTGTTGCCCGGCGTCCCCTCCGACACGGCGAACACCAACAGTACTATAGCTCCGATCAGCGGTATGAGGTTTATGAATATCCACCAGCCCGAGCGGTCTATGTCGTGGAGCCTCCTTACGGTCACGGCCAAGCTCGGGATGAGGACCGCAAGGCCGTAGATCCCGCTCAGCAACCCTGCGCCGGCATAGGCGCTGCGGGTGCCAAGCAGGGCGTCGATCGCCCCCAGTACTATGGCTACTATGATGTTGAAGAGCACGAAGTACCAGTACTCCATGCGCCTGGATCTGCCACTGAACACGGCATACTTCTTTAGTGCTTCAAGGTACCAGCTCAACTCAAAGCCTCCCCTTCTCCGAGGTCTCTAGGTGCCCGTTGCGACAGGAGAATCTTAACGCGGGGCGGCAAGGATTGCATCCAGGACGGGGTGATCTTTAGAGAACTTCCCGGAATTTAGCTTCCACGCACTTGGGTGAATAGAGAGTTTCTGCGATGCGCCAGTGCTCATCGGCTGGCATCATAGGTGGAAGGGATGTATAAGCTTTGAGCAAGGGGGAACCCAATGAGCATCTTTCCTACCACAATCCTTCTGGCTACCGACGCTTCTGAGGAGGCCCAGTTGGCTGCCGCTACCGCCGCTGACCTTGCTCAGAAGACTAACTCAGAGCTGCACGTGATCACCGTGGGAGCTGACTTACCACTCTACGAGTTGCCCGAGCACCCCGCCGAGTTCGAAGATGTGCTACGCGAAACCCGACGCCAGGCCAAGGAGATGCTCGAGCAGCAGGCCAAGAGCATAGAGGAGTCGGGGGGGACCGTTAAGGAGACCCACCTGCGTGAAGGGAGAGCCGCCGAGGAGATAGTCGAGGTGGCCGAGGAGATAGGTGCTGGGTTGATAGTGATGGGCAGCAGAGGCCACGGCAGGATAAGGAGGGCTTTGTTGGGCAGTGTCTCGGAAGCGGTTGTAAGGCACGCCCATTGCCCAGTCACCATAGTCCGAGAGTAAGCAGAGACTGCCAACTTCGGAGAATAACCCTTCCACGCACTCCGGTGAATAGGCTTCGGCTAGGCCGGGTTGGACAAGGTGTTTGAGGGGTATGGATATTCGTATGGAACGTTGGGCGGCGAGGGTAAAACGCCTCCTTATTAATCCCGAGGAGCGCATACCGCACTGGTCGGCTGCGTTGTTCGCGATAGTGTGCTTTAGCTTCGTGGGGTCAGTGCTCTATGATATTGCCCAGGCAGGTCCTCCGCGTGCGATGGGTTTGGTGGTTCCTGGGATATTCCTTGTGATGGGGGTCTTGGCCCTGGTGCCTTCTACCAGGTACCTTGCTCTCGCGGCGTTCCGGGTCTGGATGATCATGATCCTGCTGGCGGTGGCAATCTACTTCGCCTGGTCGTTACTGCCTTAAAATTTCCGACAGCCCCGTGCAGGCGAACTTCTCAGAACTGCGTCATGGCGAAGTTCCGAGAATTAACCTTCCACGCACTCCGCTGAATAGGGTATGGTGGACGGAGATTACCTTCGGAGGCATCTGGCTTGAAACCCGAGATCGTCCTGCTCTGCGCGGCAATGGCTCTGTTCCTTCAGTTCGGGTGGCGCTACGTGCTCACCTACCGCCTCACCGACGAAGACGTGCGGGCCGTGCTTTTCGGGGTGATGCCCGTGAGCGTCAGAAGATACCGGTACATTACAGAGGTGCGCACCAACTCTTTCTTCGACGGGGACTTCTTCACCCTGGCATGGAGTGTGCCTAACAGGCTTACGGCTCGGGGGGTCGTGATCTTCAGCGAGGGTAGCATCATCTGGGGCGCCGTCTATTACACGCCCGATGACCCCGAGGGGTTCGCCAGGGAACTGAGGCGGCGCGTCTTCCAGCAGACCGGACGGTTGCCGCTGGGGTCGTAGTGAACCGTCCACGAGGGCAACTTCGGAGAACTCCGTAAAGCCGAAGTTGGCAGCACACCCCTTCCACGTACTCCTCCTGCTCCTTCGCCCTAGCACATGGGGGCTGTGCGACCCTTACACTCATCGTCCGAGACCTCAGAAGCCCTTCCGAAGTTTCGTACGACTTCGATGTGTTGGGGAGCCATACCCATGCACCGCTCCATGTTGAGGTCCAGTACGCACCCGTTTGTGGCCAGCTACTATGAGAGACCGCAAGCGAAGGATGGATGCGGAGGAAACATGTCCGATTACGTGGGGCGAGCGCGACTACCCCTTATGAGGAAACCCGCCCGGATCCCCGATCCGGGAGAGATGGTAGACCTAAGGATGGAGGATGCCTCGTGGCGAGAGGGCTTCAGGGCAATCTCAGAACCCTCGACGGCGGAGACGGGTGAAGTAGTCATCTGGGTCTGCACGGAGGACGAGTACAGGGAGGCCCATCGGGAGGCGCGGCGTGCGGTCGGCATGACGTGGCCCGCCAAGCGGATGCGTGTGTCTCCTTCCCCCCACCCCTGGCGCTTAACCTACCGGTACGGGTGACCGAGGGGGCGAGGAGGCAGACCGAACTTCTTAGAACCCCGTAAAGCGGAAGTCCAACTTCGAAGAATCCCACAGGGGCTAAGTTCAGGCGCTGTGAAGTTGCACTCTTCGGGCACCATTCTCGGTCAGCAAGGCGTGGAACCGGAGCCCGGACGGCTGGGTGTTTTGGGACTCACGCGTCTGCCCGCACCCCTCCCCAGTCCATCAGCATCCCCGTCCGCAAGACCTCGGTCGTTGCCCCCTCGTCGCGCACGCCGCGCAAGAACGTGCTGTACGTGAGGGTGCTGTTCGGGTCTCCGGAGACGAAGACGGTCTCGACGGGGAAGGCGTCGAAGACATCGAGAAAGCCGCCGATGTGGTCCGCGTCGGGGTTGCTGACCACGATGCCGTCTAGATTGTCGACGCCCCTACTGCGCAAGAAATCCACGACGTTCGGCCCCTCCTCGGGCCTTCCGGCGTCGATCAGGTAGCTCTCGCCGCCGGCCTGTACGAGCACCCCGTCCCCCTGTCCCACGTCGATAAAGCTCACCGATAGAGAGCCAGAAGGCGGAGGTCCTGCTCCGCCGCCGGAGCCCCCTGCGAGCAACTCGAGCTCCGCGCAGGCAGGGGTGAACAGGAGCAAGACCACCAGCAACGGCGCGAAGAGACACTTCTGAAACACTATATTAGGCTCCGCTATCGGCATTCCTCCCGTGTCGGAGGGTCGACCATCTGTCAGCCTCCCTGCGCATGCATCCGTCTTCCTCACCCTGCCGGGTGGAGCGCGGCTCATGTTGGTCAGGGTCTCTAGCCGGTGCAGTCCGCTCTCGGGCACGGCTCCAAGATCGACCGCGGTCGGCATTCTCTTTAGCGCGAAGCCAAAGAGCTGAAATGCTGAATTGCTGACCGGCTGAAATGCCTGCGAAGGGGTCTTTGACCCCTTCGCCTTACTGCGGCGGGCCGGTCAGGCCGCTTACGGCGATGGAGATGACGCTCAGGACCACAGCGACGATGCCCAGGATCTGCCCCGCCCGGCTCCCCTCCTGGGTCCCGCTTTGCAAGCAGAAGTAGTAGCCCAGACCCCCCAGGACGATACCGGGGAACTCGATGGAGACGCCGTTGATCAACAGGAGGCCGATCAGGGCGCACAGGAGACCGAGGACACCAAGCGCTATCCCGACCGTCGTCCGCAATCCTTACTCGCGTCCTTCCGGGGTGAGGCGGTCGATCCACTCGTCGGCCTCGGCGCGGGTCATGTCCGTGAGCGGCTTGCCGAGGCGGTTCTCCAGGCGCTCGACGCCGTTCTCGCCCCGCCACTCGACGGCCAGCGTCTTCAAAAGGTCGACCTGGCTCTTGCGCGCCTTGCCGCCCCTCTTCGAGGAGGCCGGCTTCTCCGGCTGTCCGTTGGGGACTTCTTCCTCCGCGGCGGCAGTTTGCGAAGAGCCTTGTGGAGAGTTCTGTCTCCCCCCGCGAATCGGAGTCGGCCTGCTGCGCGAGGGCGAGGCAGGAGGGGCGTCATCACCGTCGGAGAGCTCTTCGAGGGCGGTCGCGCCCACGTTCACGGCGTCGCGGAGGGCACGGGCTTTCGCCCTCGTTTCGGCCATCCGGATCAGGTGCGGGACGATGTTGCGCCCGACGTTCTCGGGGCTCGCGTCCCCGATGCCCGAAAAATGCCTGCCATCCTCCATCTCGGCCGTAGCTTTCACTATGGCGACGTTCCCGTTCGACTCGTCGGGGATTTGGATCAGGTCCGTGTCGATCCCCCTCAGTCCCAGGCTGTGGCCTTCGTCAAGAAGACCCTGGTACAACACGTAGCGTTTGCCGTGCCGCTCGATGAAGAACTCTTCTCTCATACTATGGCCTCGTCCCACCTGCGCCCGCTGCGGATCCCGCAGATCGTGGATGGTGCCACCCCATATTGTGCAGCCAGGTTGGCTACCGTATTCGTGGAAGCCCGGATCGCGCGTACTGCTTGCATGGTCAGTTTGGCATACGAACTGATCCTGGCGTGCTCTGCGTGAGAAAGTGGCACCATGTGGTCCGGCCTAATGCAATCCCGGTGCCCGCACAGGTGGTGCAGCTCCAAGTCCTCAGGTACAGTGCCGTTAGCCGCATTATAGGTCAAGCGATGAACCAACTTGGTCGAGTGTCCGGATGACGTTTGAGGGTATCCAGCACTGGTCTTACCATGGTTCCACAGGTAGCAAGGACTATCATAGCCCGCGCACACAACCCGAAAATGGGGCGGTCTGACCCGCCGGTTGTGGCCATGGAGCACGGGTATAGGGTCCCCCATTAAGTGACCTCGACTGTACTTATTGCGTTTCGCTATAGGCGTTGTGTTTCCGCAACCGCACCTACAAAAGCCGAATGGCACGCTTTCGCCATCGTCAGCTAGAAGGCGGTACCGGCATCCATGCAGCTCCATGAACAGTTCGTCTCCGGGACGCCACGAGTTCTTGATCCTCGTCGATGTAGGGCGATCACGGGTCGGCTTGAGCCGTATTGTCGGTTGGCCGGACACCTGTGTGTTGGCCTCTATCACTCTTACGGTATCTCTACCCCACTTTGTTACGTTCCCACGCCGTACATTCTCTGCATGGGTAACGGGCTCAAGGTGAGCGGGGTTTACGCAGGCACGTAAGCGGCAGAGATGATCCAACACGAGGCCCTTGGGCACCTCCCCGTATTCACGCTCGTAATAGACTCTATGCGCGGGACGCATCATCCTGCCGTCGTATGCCTGACCGTACCCGGAGCGACTCCGGGCCCGCTGCCAAACCCAACACGCGGTTTTGTAGCCCATGTCCTGCTCTTGGTAAGGAACTCCCGAGAGTCTGCGTCCATGACCTCGCACGAAGCGCACGGGTTGGCCTTTCGTATGTCCGTAGCGTCTATTTGTCTTCACAGCCAGAGGAGTGGCCTCTCCGCAACCACAAGCGCAAAGTTGCACTCGGGTATCTCCTCTCACAAGCTGCGCCTTACGTCGGCCTCGCGGTAATCGTCGCCTTCAAGCTCTATTCCCTCAGTCATGGCGACGATCCGGCTCGCCGTTCGCTCTCCGAGCTGTGCCGCAAGGTCCTTGGGACCGATATTGGAGGTGAAGATCGTCGGCAACGCTTCTCTATAACGATGGTTAACGATTACGAAGATTCTCTCTTGCACCCAGGCGGTGGGCTTTTCTGCTCCGAGATCATCGAGGACTAATAGATCCGCAGTCTTGACTGTTTCCATCCATTCGTCGAGGTCACGGCCTGGGACCATATAAGCTCCGCGCAAATTATCTAGAAGTTCTGGAACGGTGACAAAGAGAGCTGGCACCTGCTTCCTCATCAGTTCGTTCATCACCGCTACTGCTAGATGCGTTTTGCCAGTGCCTACGTCGCCACACAGGTATAGCCCGCGCCCATCCTCACGGTTCTTTTCCCAGGTCTTGAGATAGCTCTCTACTCTCTCAGCAGCTCTCATGGTCTGAGGAGGGTTCGCATAAGGATCAAAGTTACCGAAGGTGTAATTCTTTGTGCGCTTGGAGAGGCCGCTGCGGCTCTTGAGGGCAGCGACCCTGGCGTTGCGGCGCATCAACTCCCACTCGCGCCGCTCGTTTTTCTTCTCGCACTCCGGCGTGCACGGATGGTAGTACCACTCGCCCGGCTTGCCGTATTTCTTCTGGAGGGCCGGCGGGAACTCGTCCCACTCCGCCTGCAGCTCGCGTCCGCAGTGGGGGCAGACCTGGTCGTCCAGCCTCAGTACCTCGGCCCCCACTCTACCCTTACTCCGTTTCCCCGAAGAACCACTCATAGCCCTCCCGGCGTCTGGCAGCAGATTGTCGATCCGGTCCACCACTCACCCCCTCTCTGGCTTCTCCTATCCTCAACGCACCGCCCCTCACGGCGCCGCTCTGCTCGACGAGCCTGAGCCTGCGATCCTGCTCGAAGCGCTCCACGTCCTCGGGCGTCTTCACACCCCGCTCGACCCACCGCTCCAGGATGCTCCTGACGTAGCCGACCCTGCGCGCGTCGCGCTCGCTGGCTATCTTGAGGGCTTCCCTCACCGCATCGGGCGTGAGCCCGTCGCGTTCGCAGTAGCCGTTCAAGAACTCCAGTATGTGCGGCGCCGGCAACGTCCCCATGAAACGGAAGTAGTCGTCGGCCGAAACCCCCTCGGGCTCGGCCCTTATCACCTCGATGTCGCGCTCGGGAAACCCCTCTTCGCGGGCCCGCTCCTTCGCCGAAGGCGGGTGCTCGGCGACCTCGATCCAGCCGTCTTTACGGGAGAGGAATCCGGCTTCGATCAGGGCCTCCAGAGCATCCTCGACGCCCTCCGGTGTGGAGCGCAAGAGCTCGGCAAGCTCTTCGATCTCGGGCGATTCGTTCCCGAGGTCGGGGAGGATGCGCAACAGCTCGTAGAGCGCGACGGCCTCGGCCCCGAGGTGCGGCATCCAACGGACGTAGAGACGGGCGCGGCCTCCCCGCGCCCTCTTCTCCCCCGGAGGTGTGAGCCGAACTCTCTCCATCCTGAGGCCAGTATAGCGGCCAAGGCCCAGGCTCTCTACGTCAGATTGTCAGCCGGTCAGCATTTCAGCACGCCGCCTGCGGCGGCTTGTCAGCATTTCAGCACGCTCAGGCTTCGCCTTCGCTTGTCAGCATTTCACCGTAACCTCGCCAAGAGCGTCGAACCCGAGCGCCTGTGGAAGCGGTTCGTGGTGCACGGCGGGGCAAGGTCCGAGACGGGAGAAGCTGACTCGCTGACAAGCGAGGGCCTTTAGGCCCGAAGCGTGCTGACTGGCTGACATGCTTGGCAGGGCGCGGTCTGAGGGCGCTATGCCGGGGATGAGGCCCTGGCTGGCTGCCAGCCCGAAGAGGATCGTGGCGGCGCAAAGGAAGACGGTCGCCGTCGCGAGCCATCTCGGGCCGAGGAAGTAGCCGAGTACACCCAAGCCGATGCCGAGCGCGCCGGCAGTTATGTTCGCGCCACCGCCATAGAGCGCGGCCAGGACCTGGCCTATCCCGAGAAGGATTCCGAGGACGCAGGGGATCCCGCCGAGGAGTGTCCGAAGCCGCTCCTCTCGTCCCGGATCTCCGCCCGCTTCTTCTCGACCTTCGGATGTTCCTGTGTTTTCGTCCAGCATTCGCTCCCGCAGGCCATGGTTTCCCGATGCGGCAGAGCGTGCCCTGTCCGGGGGCTAGTATAATCCTCCTTCAGTCATGAACCCATCCGCTGAGGCGGCGGGCTTGTCCCTGGCACAACGGAGAGCACACAAGTGGCATTCTCCGTTTCCGGGACGTTCGGCAGCATGACGGCTGCCCTGCCAGCGATGTTCCTTGCAGCGGTGCTGTCGGCGTGGGCAGCGTATCCACACCAGGCGCACTCGAAGACCGCCTGAGACGGTCTGTTGGACTTCAAGATGTGCCCGCACTCGGGGCACTCCCGGCTCGTGTTGCGCGGATCGACGAACAGGATGATGACTCCGGCCCGTTTCGCCTTGTACTCGATAAACTTACGCAGTTGCCCGAAAGACCAGCTAGAGAGTCGAGCACGCTGTTGCCGTCTAGCCCTCATCCGCAAGCGTATGCCCCTCAGATTTTCTAGGGCGATTGCTCGCTTCGTGCGTTCGGCAAGCTCGACGATCTCTTTGCTGATCACGTGGTTGGTGTCGCGGGCGAACCTCTGCTCCTTGCCCGAAAGCTTCTTGAGGCGGCGTCTTGCGGAGTGCGTGCGCTTCTTCTGAAGGCTCCTCCTGAGCCTCCGGTGGCGGTGCCTGACGGAGTCGACCGTCTTGCCACTGCGAACGTTGCCGTCGGAGTCTACCGCTATGTTGTTGACTCCCAGGTCTACGCCGATGACGCCCTCGGCCACGAACGGCTCCGGGTCCTCCACTTCGCAGGGGGCGAGCAGGTAGAACTTACCGCGTCGGTATACGAGATCGCTCTCCCCCACGCGGGTTTCGAGCAATTGCATCTGTCGCTTCCCGCTCACAAACGGGATGCTCTGCCTGGCCTTGGTTCCAGCTTCGCCAGCAACGGTCCAGATGGACACGGACGGCTCATGGAGGTTCCACGAAAGGATGCGGTCGTCGTAGGCGATGGAGCCATGAGGCTTGAAGCGCCGCTTGGTCCGCATATCCAGCTTGTAGGCATCCCCGACCTTGGCGATGCAGCGCACGACCATCTGAGCCGAGAGCCCGAGGCACGACCTCACGTCCCGATAGCAGAGCTTCTGGAGCGCGTACTTCCCGAAAGTCCTCCGTTTCCAAGCCACCTCGGAGATGCGGTTGCAAGCGGCGTTGGCAAGCTCAAGGGTCTCTTTGAGGAAGCGCGCCTGCTCCTCGGTCGGGCAGAGTTTCACTTGGGCCACGAGCTTCATGTTTTGAAAGTATACTTTTACTGTGGAGGTTTCCCTATGAACCATCTTTCGCACGGCTTCTATTCCTCGTCTCACCTAAAGAGGGAGGCTTCCTCGGAGCAACTCCGGTGAGGTTCGAGCGCGCACTCCCAGGCCCAAACGAGGTCTTCCTCCCGGAAGGTGATCTGCGCCGGATCTACGGGTCCCTCTTCGACGAGCTGGAGCGCACGGGCCCCGAAATGTGGGAGGAGAAGCTGCGCGAGGCGCACGGACTGCTGCTCGACGAGCAGTACGCGTTCGGCATAAAGGAGGGCGACAAGACCCACCCTACGGATTGGATCCCCCGTCTCATCCCGGCCTCGGACTGGGAACGCCTGCGGGCCGGCCTGACCCAGCGCCTGCGCGCCATCAACGTGTTCCTGTGCCGCCTCGAGGCCGGCAAGGAGGAGGTCGTCCCGAGGGAGGTCATCGAGAGCAGCATCCTTTACGAATTGGACTGGAAGGACCGCTTCGGTCCCGTGCCCGTGCGCCAGATTGCCTTCGACGTCGTCGCCGTAGATGGCGGCGTAGGCTGGGAGTACCTCGTTCTCGAGGAGAACGCCAAGATGCCCGTCGGTCTCGCCGCCATGACCCGCAGGCGCAGGATGAGCGGGGAAGTCTTCTTCCCTGAGTCCCTCGCGAAGCTCCCTGTCTCTTCCCTCGACGGCTGGCTAGAACGCCTCGGCGACGCTTTACGTGCCGCCTCCCCGAAGGGCCCCGACGCGACACTGGCCGTCGTAAGCAGTGGCCCGGACGACCAGTTCTACCTCGACCACCACATCTACGCCCAGGAGATGGGGGCCATCCTCGCCGAAACAAAGGATCTGGAAGTCGAAGGGAGCGGACACCTCATCTACCGGCCTACCGGACAACGGATAGACGTGATCTACGAGCGCGTCGACGAGGATACGCTCTACGCCGAGGTGCCAGGGTTGCTCGAATCTCACGTAGAGGGAAAAGTACACGTGCTCTTCGCCCCCAATTCGGAGATAATAGACGACAAGGGCGTCGGCGTGTTCGTCCCCGAGATGGTGCGCCGCTACCTCGGAGAAGAGCCCCTCATACAGAACGCCAGGACCTGGTCGCTGGCGGTAGAGGAGGAGAGGCGCTACGTCATGGACCACTTCGACGCGTTGGTCGTCAAGAGCAGGGGGGGCTATGGGGGCAAGGAGGTCATGATCGGGCCCGAGGAGTCCCAGGAAACGATCGAGAAATTCCGCGGGATGGTAGAGAAGAATCCCATCGAATACGTGGCCCAGGAGACCATAGACTTCTCGACCCACGTACTCTGCGAGACGGAGGGAGACGATTTTCTCCTTCGCGATTCCTACGCTGATTACCGCGTGCTCGTCCTCTCCCCCGATCCCACGGACCCGCACGTCGTCGAGGCGGTACCCGGTTCTTTGAGCCGGGTCGCCGCCCCGGGCAAGCACGTCGTCAACATCTCCAGTGGAGGCAAGATGAAAGACACCTGGGTGCTCGAATCATGAACTACGGAGACCTCATTAGAGACGCCTTCAGGATCACACTCCACAACCGCTACCTCTGGTTCTTCGGCTTTTTCGTCGGCGGCACGGGCTTCAACGTCCCTTCGGGTGGCGGTAACTTCGACCCCGACGACTTCCGGCGCTCGGGTACCAGCATCTCGGGACTCACGGCCCAGGTCGGGCAGGGGCTCGGCCCCGCGATCCTGATACCTCTTATAATCTTGGTGGCGCTGCTTTTGGCGCTGATTTTCATCTTCCTGGCTATAGTCTCCCAGGGGGCGTTGGCCGATAGCGTCGCCGCCATAGACAGGGGCGAGCGACGCCGATTCGGGACCGCCTTCGGGTCGGGGATGGGCAACTTCTGGCGGGTGCTCGGCTACTACATAGTGTTCTTCCTGATCGCGCTCGGGCTCCTCGTTGCGATAGGCATTCCCGTGGCGCTCCTGATCGGGGGCACGTTCGTGGCCACCCAGTCCGTAGGAGCACGTATCTCCGTGGCCGTGATAGTCGGACTTCTGGCCGTCCTCTTGCTCATCGTCGTCTTCATCCCCCTCTCCATAATCGCGCAGTACGCCCTGCGGGAGATAGTGGTGCACCGGGAGCGCGTCTTCGGCTCCGTCGCGAGCGGTTACAGCCTCTTCCGCCGCCACCTCGGGAGGAGCCTGCTCGTCTGGCTCATACAGATCGGGCTCTCTATCGGGATCGCGATCGCCTTTATTCTGGTGCTCGCGATCGTCGCCCTCGTCGTGTTCATACCGACGATCGTGCTTGCCATCGCAGGCTCCTCCACGACGGCGCTCGTCGTCGCGGGCGCGCCAGCCGTCCTGATCGTGTTCGTACTGTTTCTCGTGGTATCGGGCGCCATAGGCACCTTCTCCCACGCCTACTGGACGCTCGCCTACCTGCGGCTGACTTCCGGGACGCCAGAGGCAACCCCCCGCGTGGTGTAAGCGAACAGGAAAACCAGAAAGGTTCGGTAGCATGGCAAAGCTCGACGGCAAGGTAGCGGTGGTCACGGGCGCTTCGAGCGGCATCGGCGAGGCCACGGCCGAGGCGTTGGCGGCGGAGGGGGCGGCGGTGGTCCTCGCGGCCAGGAGAGAGGATCGGCTTGCGGACCTCGTGGAGCGTATCACGGGTGGCGGGGGACGCGTGCTCGCGGCCGTCTGCGACGTCACGCAAGAGAGCCAGGCGCACGGCCTGATCCGCAAGGCCGAAGAGGAGTTCGGAAGCGTGGACATCCTCGTCAACAATGCCGGCGTAATGCTCCTCTCGAAGGTAGGCAAAGGCCTCTCGGACGAGTGGCGCCGGATGTTCGACGTCAACGTGATGGGCCTCCTCTTCGCCACCGACGCCGCCATCGAGGTGATGAAGCGCCAGGGCGGAGGACACCTCGTCAACGTAAGCAGCGTCGCAGGCAGGAAGGTCACCAGGGACGCGAGCGGGGTCTACGCCGGAAGCAAGCACGCCGTGGGTGCCATCTCCGAGGGCCTCAGACAGGAGCTACTGGAGGACAACATCAGGGTGACCATCGTCGAGCCGGGAGCCGTCGAGACCGAACTGGCCACCCACATCACCGACGAAGAAGCCAGAGCGAGCATCGGCGGGTTGGCCCAAATAGAGATCCTGCAGGCCGAGGACATCGCCAACGCCATCGCCTACGCCGTCACCCAGCCAGAGAGGGTGAGCGTCAACGAGATCCTGATCCGACCCACCCACCAGCCCGTGTAGGGGCGGGTTTGAAACCCACCCGCATACGAACCCCTTAGAATTTGGCCTTCACGCTGGCGGCGGCCTCGTCGACCTCACGCTCTTCTTCGGCCCGGAGCAGCTTGTTTATGGACTCGACGGCGACCTCGAGTTGGGAGCGGCGGGGCTCGGTGGTGGTGAAGTGTCGCTGTAGGAAGTTGCCCACCGCTATGGAGGGGCGGGTCTTGCCGAAGATGAACCAGGCCTCGGAGATGAGGATGAACTGCACGATAGCATAGCCCCACCATGCAACCAGCGGGTCGAGCAGGGCCGCGAGGATTATGTAGAGCAGGATGTTCGTCCCGCAGCGGGGGTGGATGCGGCTAATGTTTCTGGCGTTCTGGAGCGTCACCTCACCGTATTTCTCGTAGGCGGCGACGGCTTTGTGTTCGGCCCCGTGGTAGCGCCCTATGGGGGTCAGCTTCATGGCCGCGAAGAAGAGGAGCAAGACGGGCAAGATGGGGAACTCCCCGAAGAAGGCGAAGGCACCACCTAAGGCTCCGGCCCCGCTACCGAGATGCATCAGCCAAACGAAGAGCCAGAGGACAGCCAGCGTGCCGACGAAGAAGAGCAGGCTCCAGACAGACCCGAAGACCTGGGCGAACACCCTGCCCCAGAGAAAGAACGAGCGTATTATCGGCCAGCGGGAGACGCGCTGTACGGCGGGGTTCGTGGGGTTGCGCAACGCGGAGGGTTCGATCTTGACGTGGATCTCACCTTTCCTGCGATACGCGATGCTGGTGTAGTTCGGGCCGAAGAGGTCGAGCCCATCCCAGCGGGCCATCCCTCCGAACAGTAGACGCCCCTCGTTTTTCTCCATCGCGACGTCTTCCGCCACAGTACTCCCTCTTACAGCGGGATGGTGAAGGTGCCCTTCACCATCCCGCGCTGGTCCGCTAATCAGCTTATCAGCTAGTCAGCATTTCAGCTTGCGCGTGCGCAAGCATTGGCTGAAATGCTGACAAGCGAGGCCGAAGGCCTGAGCGTGCTGACTAGCTGAAATGCTGAACGAGGCGTAGGAGACCGCCCTCGCTCGCGAGCTCCCTATCGGCAAGGAACCGCGTGGGGACGCCGCCCCTTCTGAACTCCTCGTCCTCGAGCACGGCGAGGTGTAGCGGGAGGGTCGTCTCCATCCCGGAGATGGCGAACTCGTCGAGGGCCCGCAGGCCGCGACGTATCGTGGCCTCGCGGTCGCGGGCGTGGACGATGAGCTTCGCCAGCAGGGAGTCGTAGTGCGGGGGCACCCTGTAGCCGGCGTAGAGGTGCGAGTCGACCCTGACGCCCGGTCCGCCCGGTGGGTTGTAGACCTCGACGAGCCCGGCCTGGGGCAAGAAGTTGCGGCCGGGATCCTCGGCGTTGATCCTGAACTCGATCGCGTGCCCGTCGGGAGAGAGGGCATCCTCGGGGACCTCCAGGCGTTCGCCCGAGACCACCTTGAGCTGCTCGGCCACGATGTCGACGCCGGAGATCATCTCCGTGACGGGATGCTCGACCTGGAGGCGGGTGTTCATCTCGATAAAGTAGAACTCCCCGTCCGCGTAAACGAACTCCACGGTCCCCACTCCCTCGTAACCCAGATTGCCGACCAGGTCGACCGAGGACGCCATGAGCCCCTCCCTTACATCCTGCGGCAGATCCGGTGCCGGCGATTCCTCAATGAGCTTCTGGTAGCGGCGCTGGACGGAGCAGTCCCTCTCGGGGAAGGTAACCGTCTCGCCGTGAGAGTCGGCGAGAACCTGGATCTCGACGTGCCTGAGCCTCTCGAGGTACTTCTCGACGTAGACCGAGCCATCGCCGAAGCTGGCACCGGCCTCCCTGCTCGCGCCGAGGTAGGCGGCCTCGACCTCGGCCTCGGTCTCGACCACCCGCATCCCCTTCCCCCCGCCCCCGGCGCTGGCCTTGATGACCAGCGGATAGCCGACCTCGGCGCCGACGCGCTTGACCTCATCCACGCTCTCGCAGGGGCCGTCGGAGCCGGGGGTCACGGGGACGCCAGCCTCGGCGGCAGCCTCGCGGGCCTCGGCCTTGTCGCCCATCCTGGCGATGGTG
Source organism: Actinomycetota bacterium (assembly GCA_046732815.1). Taxonomy (GTDB): domain Bacteria; phylum Actinomycetota; class Rubrobacteria; order Rubrobacterales; family Rubrobacteraceae; genus Rubrobacter_D. Next base: position 14,537 of record JBKPNW010000064.1, read on the forward strand.
CCAGAGGCGGGGCCGACAAATCTCAGGCCCACCCTCTCGCAGATCTCGGCGAAGCGGGCATTCTCGGCGAGAAAACCGTAGCCGGGATGGATGGCATCCGCGCCCGTGAGCTCCGCGGCGGAGATGATCGCGGGCACGTTGAGGTAGCTGCTCGCCGCGGGAGGAGGACCGATGCACACCGACTCGTCGGCCAGCTCGTGGTGCAACGAGTCCCGATCGGCGGTGGAGTAGACCGCGACGCTGCGAACCCCCAGCTCGCGGCAGGCCCGGATTATGCGCAGGGCGATCTCACCGCGGTTCGCCACGAGGACCTTGCCGATCACTACCGTTCGTCTGGCCGCAGGTAGAAGAGCGGCTGGTCGTACTCGACGCCCCCGGCGTTCTCGGCCAGAACCTCGACGACCTCCCCTGAGACGTCGGCCACGATCTCGTTCATCAGCTTCATCGCCTCGACGATGCAAAGGGTCTGCCCGGCGCTGACCGTATCCCCAACCTCGACATAGACATCCTCGCCGGGGGCCGGCGCCCTGTAGAACGTGCCGACCACGGGCGAGCGCACGGCGTGCAACCCGTCCATCTCGGGAGCGCCCCTGGCAGCCTGGTTGCCCGCAGGCGTCGGCGGGACCTCGGGTCTGGCCTTGACCGAGATCTCCGTCTCCCCCCGGCGGACCCGGATCTCACCGACCCCGCTCTCGCGCACGAGCTCGACGAGCTGCTCGACCTCCCGCAGCGGCAGGTTTTCGTCTGTCTCTGGCACAGTCAGGGATTCTACACTCCAGCCCGTGGGAAAACCCGCCCCCGGATGTACAATGGCCCCAGATCCATGGCCGAGAAGGAGACCCCGCAAGCGCACATCAACGTCCTCGACCCCAGGGTGGCCCAGCAAGTCGCCGCCGGGGAGGTCGTGGACCGCCCGGCCTCTGTGGTCAAGGAACTCCTCGAGAACGCCCTGGACGCGGGCGCCTCCCGCATCGAGGTCGAGCTGGGAGACGGCGGCACCTCGCGCATGCTGGTCCGCGACGACGGCTCGGGGATGTCCAGGGAAGACGCCACCCTCTCCGTGCTCAGGCACGCGACGAGCAAGATCCGGAACGTCCAAGACATCGAGGCCGTAAGAACTCTCGGCTTCAGGGGCGAGGCGCTCCCTTCTATCGCCAGCGTCTCCTCTTTCACCCTCACGACCTCGACGGGCGAGGGCGCGGCGACGAAGGTCGTCGTCGAGGGCGGGGCGAAGGCCGAGGTCTCGGCCGCCTCCCATCCCAAAGGGACGACGGTCCTCGTCGACCGCCTTTTCTACAACGTCCCCGCAAGACGCGCCTTCTTGAAGGGCGCCCGGGCGGAGCGCTCGGCGATCGTGGAGGTCGTGACGCATCTGGCGATAGCCCATCCCACGCTCGCCTTCCGCCTGACGGAGGGAGGCAGGGACTATCTTTCTCTGCCGGAGGCGGGGGATCTCCTGGAGCGTCTGGCGCAGATCCTCGGCGTCGGCAAAGCCCGCGCCCTGCGCAAAGTCGAACACGAGTCGGGGGCTTTCGCCGTCTCCGGTTACGCTGCCCTCCCGAGCCTGACGGAGGGCAGCAGGGCACACCAGACGATCTCGGTGAACGGCCGCTTCGTCAGGGCCGAGAACCTCCACCGCGGCCTCGACGACGCCTACAGGGCGACCGTCCCCTCGGGCCGCTATCCGCCCGTGGCCCTCGAGATAACCGCCGACCCCCGCCGCGTCGACGTGAACGTCCACCCCACAAAGCAGATCGTCCGCTTCTCGGAGGAGAGGGCTTCGCGCGAGGCCGTGGCCGCCGCCGTCAGGGACGCGATCGAGTGGCGTCCGCAGGCGCCTTCGTCGACCCCGAGCGCCCCCGAAAGGACCTACACCCAGGATCGCCTCTCAGGGCCCTCGCGTCCGCCTTCGGACTACCAGCGTTACGCCGCCGAGGACCGCTCCCCGTACAACGCGCCCCCCGCACGCGGTCTGCAGGAGGCGCGCGAACGGCTCTCCGAGGCTTCCAGGCCACTCGCAGGGTCGCCCGTGGAGGAGAGCGAAGCGTTCGGGGACCCACCGGAAAGGGGCGGGCTGCCGCAGGCCGCCCCCGGGGAACTGCGGATCATAGGGCAGCTCGCCGCCGGTTACATCCTGATCGAAGAGCCAGGGTCTCTCTGGGTCGTCGACCAGCACGTCGCCCACGAGAGGGCCATCCTGGACAGGCTTCACGACGCGGACAGCCCCGCAACGGTGCAGAGTCTCCTCGTCCCCGAGGTCGTCGACCTCTCGCCGGCCGAGGCCGAGCTGGCCGCGGCGAGCCTGGAGGAGCTCTCCGTCTACGGCTTCGAAGCCGAGCCGTTCGGGCCGAGATCCGTGAGGGTTACGGCCGTGATCTCCACTCTCGCCGACAGGGACGTAGCCGGCGCCTTCAAGGACGCGCTCTCGGCCATCTCGGGCTCCGCGCCGGGCCACCGCCGCGAGGACCACATCCTGGCCACGATAGCCTGCCACTCGGCCGTAAAGATGGGCGACAAACTCTCCCTGCCCGAGATGGAAGCGCTCATAGAGAGCTGGCTGACGAGCCGCCTCCCGGCCACCTGCCCCCACGGGAGATCCATCTGCTACCGCATCGGCCTGAACGAGGTAGCCCGCAAACTCGACCGGCATTAGAGCATTTCAGCACGCTCGGGCCTTACGGCCCTCTCTTGTCAGCACTTCAGCACGCTCCAGCCTTCGGCTTTCGCTTGTCAGCAAGGTGTTGCGCGAAATGCTGAAATGCTGACAAGCTGGCGAAGCCAGCGTGCTGACGAGCTGAGGTGCTGAAACACACGAGACGGAGGGTGACGTTTGGAGCTAAACAGGGACCGGATAGTCGGGGCTCTCTCCGTCGTGGCCGCGGCGACTATCTGGGGAACGCTCGGGCTTTTCGCCAAGATCCTCTACGCGGAAGGTGTCTCCTTCGAGTCGCTGGTCGCGGTGAGGGCCTCGGTCGGGTGGGCCGCCGTACTGGTCTTCGTCCTTGCCACCGGCCGGGCAAAGAGCCTGCTCGTTTCGGGCAGGGATCTGGCGTTTCTGGTCCCTCTGGGGCTCGTGGGGATAGGTTTTTTCTACCTGCTCTACTTCTATACGGTCAGGGAGAGCACAATCGGGACGGCCGCGATCCTGCTCTACAGCTCGCCGGCGTTCGTGGTGGTGCTGGCGCGCACGTTCTTGGGGGAGATGCTGAACGCGGCGAAGGTTCTCGCGCTCTTTTTGACCACCTCGGGGATCTTCCTGGTCGCCGGCGCCTACGACCCTGCGAACCTGGAGGTGAGCCCGATAGTGCTCGTGGCAGGACTGCTCTCGGGCCTTACCTACGGGCTGTATTCGATCTTCGGCCGTCCCGTTGCTGGCCGTCTGCCTCCATCCGTCGTCCTGAGCTACGCCCTCTTCTTCGGGGCCATACTGCTCGTCGTGGCCGCGATCCCCACGTCAGGCACGCTGGCCGGCCTGTCGGCGGGCTCATACGCCCTCCTGTTCATGCTCGCTGTGGTGCACACGACGCTCGGGTTCGCGCTCTACACCTTCGGGCTCGGGCGCCTCGGGGCCGGGAGGGCGGCCATCGTAGCCACCGTCGAGCCCGTCGTGGCCGGAGCCCTCGGGGCGTCGCTGCTCAGGGAGGACCTTACGTTCCCGAAGATACTCGGCGCGTTACTCGTGATCTCAGGCGCCGCGCTCGCCCAGGTCAGGCTTCGCAAGCACCTCAGCTAGTCAGCACGCTCAGGCTTGCGCCCTCGCTTGTCAGCACGGCGGCTGCGCCGCCTTGTCAGCAATTCAGCTAGTCGTCCCAGAACCTCGCCACGAGCGTCGAACATTACCTCCCTGAGCGACGCTTCGTCGTGCGCGGCAGGGCGAAGCCACAGTGGGAGAAGCTGACATGCTGACAAGCGAGGGCCTGTAAGGCCCGAAGCGTGCTGACATGCTGAAGTGCTGAAAAACGGGTACTATGGTGCACCACGTTGAGAATTGCCGATCGCAAAGGATTCATTCCCGTGTCTCCTGAAGATAGAGGTGGAGCGCCATGCCTATAGAGTTCAAGGAAGGCGGTTCGGGCTACTCGTTGGGGGTCGAGGAGGAGCTCCACATCGTGGACGCGACGACCGGAGAGCTGGTCCAGAAGATCGAGGAGATCACGAGCCGGCTGCCCCACGAGTTGCACGAGTTCGTCTCCGATGAGCTGTTCCAGTCGGTGATGGAGATAAAGACGCCGCCCTGCGCCTCGGTCGCCGAGGCCGAGAAGCACCTGCGCGAGCTGCGCAGCAGGGTCGGCTCGTGGGCCGCGGCCTGCGGCGCCTCGCTCGCCTCCGCTGGCACCCACCCATTTAGCCGCTACAGGGACCAGAAGGTCACGGAACAGGAGCGCTACGAGAAAGTCTTGAGGACGCTGCGTTGGATCGCCCAGCGCGAGGTGATCTTCGGCCAGCACGTCCACGTGGCCGTCCCCGGCCCGGAGGAGGCGATCATCGCCCACAACCGCCTCGCGGAGCGGACGCCGCTCCTGTTGGCGCTCTCGGCCAATTCACCTTTCTGGCAGGGTTTCGACACGGGTTTCGAGTCGGCGCGGGTGAAGATCTTCGAGACTTTCCCGCGCGCCGGCCTCCCCCCCGCCTTCCCCGACTACGAGGCTTTCGAGGGTTACGTTGACCTGATGGTCGAGGCCGGGGCGATGGAGGACTACACCTTCTGCTGGTGGGACGTGCGCCCGCACCCCAAGATCGGGACGATCGAACTGAGAGTCCTCGACTCCCAGACCAGCCTGAAGGACACGGTGGCCCTTACCGCCCTGACCCAGTGCCTCGTCGCCGAGGTGCTCGAGGAGGTAGGCCCGCACGAACCATACAACATGCACCTGGCGGTGGAGAACAAGTTTCGGGCCTCCAGGTACGGTATGGAAGCGGCGTTCTACGACGCCCACGATAGGACCACGGTCCCCGCCAGAGACCTCGCCCGCGCGTCCATCGAGCGGCTGAAGCCCCACGCCCAGGACCTCGGCTGCGAGGGCGAGCTCGAAGGCGTCCTCGAGATAGTAGAAGGCGGCACGGGCAGCCAGCGCCAGCGCGAGGTCTACAAAGAGAGCGGCAACTTCCTCGATGTGGTCGCGTTTCTTATAGAGGGAACCAGGCCCGCGCTAGCCGAGGAACAGAGCTAGTCAGCATGTCAGCAAGTCGTCTCGTGGTCCCTCCACGTGCGTAGAATCTGACCGTCCCAGGCAGCGGTTCCTCGTGCGCTGCACGGCGGGGCTGGAATGGCAGAAGCTGAAGTGCTGACAAGCGAGGGCCTGCAAAGGCCCGAAGCGTGCTGACATGCTGAAATGCTATTCGAAGCCCAGGCTCCAGGCCCGGTCCAGATCGTAGTTGGAATACGCGCGGAAGGCGACCATGGTCTCGGTGCGGGCGACGCCAGGTACCTGGGCTATTCTCTCGGGGACGACATCGGCGAGGCTCTCGAAATCGGGGATACGGACCATGACGACGAGGTCGTAAGGGCCCGTGACCGAGTAAGCCTCGGTGACGCCGTCTATGGCGAGCATGGCCTGGGCGGCCTCCTGGACCCGCTCCCTCTCCGTCCTGACGAGCACTATTGCCGTTACCATGCAGACTCCTTCAAGCCTCCTCCAGAAAAACCCGAAGCCTGATACCTGTACCCTCGCTGTGCATCCGCACAGCACTTCTAGCTCCCAAACGTCACCCTCCCCGTGAGGGAGTTATCCGCAGTACGCTTCTCGTACTCGACGGGCCCGGCCCCGACGGTGACCTTGGCGGTCTCGTCGAGTTCGCCTGGTATAAAGCCGCCGATCTCGACCGTGGTCTTCTTCTGGGGTTCGATGCGCGTAATAGTCTTGCTCTCGGACTGGCGCTCGGCCCTCGTGTTGAGGATGACCTCGACCTCGACGCCGGTCTCGGGCACCTCGCCGGCGTTCCCGACGGAGACGTCGAAGACAGGTTCGTCCGCCCCTGTCAGGATCACGTTGTCGTTCGGGTACAGTCGCTTCCCCGCGACCTTGACGGCCGTTACGCGCACCCCGTGCAGGGCGTTCGGGTCGCTCCCCGCGGTGCCCGATTCGGGGGCCGTGTCGAAACCGAGCGCCCCGTAATCCATAAAGGACTGCGGCTCTTCGAGGTAGGCCTGGTCGCTCGTCTGGCCCGCGATCTCCAGGGAGTGCTTGACGGCCGGGAGGTAGTAGTTCGCCACGATGCTGTCGCTGGTCCTGTAGTCCTCCACGGCCGTCGCGAGCTCTCTGGCAAACCCGCCAGCGTCCCCGGCAGCCGCCTGCGAGAGCCTGTCTGTGGCCTGGGATCTGATGCCCAGCGCCGTGACGACGTAGTGGTGGGCGTCGTCGAACTCGGGGGGTATCTCCTCCTGCCCCAGGGCCTGCAGGTATTGCTGATCGGTACGGTTGGCCACCTGGGCGAGCGCCTCCTCGTCCAGCCTGGCAGGGTCACCCCCGGCGTTGGCGAGGATGGCCTGGAGCTCTCCCCTGCCGGCGTTGGAGGAATCGCTCAAGAAGCTGTCCGCGCTGGTGACGTACTTGCGGACCTGGGTCGACTGCTGGTTGGCCACACAACCGCGGGCAACGAAGAAGATGAACCCGAAGACCACGATCAGGAGTAGGAGGGAGCCGACGAGGGTTAGCCAGGCGGGGAGCGTCCTCTGGCGGCGTTCTTGTACGGGGCTGCGGGGACTCCTCCTGAGACGGCCCGACGCTCCCGTACGGCGAGACCTGGGTGCGGGCCGGTGATATCTACGCTCTATACGAAACCCCCAAGTACACGTCGTGGGCGAGGGGGGACTCGAACCCCCACGGCCTTTCGGCCACTAGACCCTGAACCTAGCGCGTCTACCAATTCCGCCACTCGCCCGCGGACCCTCCCCGGGAGATGTCCTGAACTGCGGGGGATTGTATCAGCATGTCAGCATGTCAGCACGCTCAGGCTTCGCCTTCGCTCGGCGGCTCTCAGCATTTCAGCCAGTCGTCTCCAAGCCTAGCCAGGAGCGTAGGACCTGCCGCCGTAAGCAGCGGTTCCTCATGCGCGGCAAGGCGAGGACGGAGAGGAAGAAGCTGAGTTGCTGACAAGCGAGGGCCTGTAAGGCCCGAAGCGTGCTGACAAGGCGCGAAGCGCCGTGCTGACAAGCGGAGGCATTAGCCGGAGCGCGCTGATAGGCTATACAATAGCCTATCAAGCAGTGACAGAGACGCGTTATATCGAAGGAGAGGGACGCTACGCGCTGGCCGAGATGGTCGGACGCGGCGGCTTCGCGACCGTGTGGCGCGCCCGTTCCCTGCAGGGCTACTTCAGGGGCAAAGACGTGGCCGTCAAGATCATACCCGTCTACAGCGCGGGCGAGCGCTCGCGCGCGCTGAGGGAGGGTCAGATCGCCGAGGGGCTCAGGCACAAGAACATCGTGGAGACGCTAGAGGTCATCCCCGGCGACCATGAGATCTACCTCGTAACGGAGTACGTGCGGGGGATGCCGCTCGACGAGGCGGCCAAAGGCTACGACGTCGAAGAGATAGTAGACTCCCTCTCCCAGATCCTCGAAGCCCTGGTCTACGCCCACGGGCAGGGGATAATCCACCGTGACATAAAGCCGCAGAACGCGCTCGTGGACGACCGCGGGCGGGTAAAGCTTACTGACTTCGGGGTCGCCTTCAGGGCCGGGGATACGCGCCTTACGCGGGTGGGCTTCGCCGTCGGCACGCCTGGCTACATCGCGCCGGAGATCCTGGACGGCGCCGATCCGACCGCGCTCACGGACATCTACGCTGTTGGTGCGACGGCCCGTGCCCTGCTCGCCCACCAGTCCTACGAGCCGCCCCCGCGCCTCAGGGAGTTCGTCGACCGCACCACCTCCCCGAACCCGGCCCACCGCCCGCAGAGCGCTTGGGCCGCCGTCAAGCTCCTCACGGGCAGGAAGGCCCCCACCGGCAGCGTCACGCCCGTGAAAGACAGCGACGGGCTCTCGGGCGGCCTCAAAGACAGCGCCCTGCGCGTCGTCAACGGCGTAGCGGCGGGCTTGCTCGGATACCTCCTCGCGGCCCAGATCCTCGACGGCGCGCAGGCGCTGGGGATCGCCGCCGGCCTCGGCGTCCTGGCCTACCTCTTGCCGCGCCTCGGCGCGCTAGGGGTCATAGTCGCGCTCGCCGTGTTGCTGATCCGGAACCGGATGGGCCCGGGGGTCTCCGCGCTCGTGCCCATCCTCGGGGGCGTGTGGGTGATGGGCGTGGGCTCGGTGAACGGCGACGTGAGAAGGCTACCGCTGGCACCCGCGCTGGCCGTGCCGCTCGCCCTCCTCGTCGGGCTTGGCTCGCTCCTCGGCACCACCATCGTGGCCGCCGTGCCGCTACTACTCGGCGCGCTGATGCGGCCTCTAGGGGCCTGCCTTTCGGCGGCGGCCGGGGCTTTCACCCTGATCTGCTACGACCTCACCGTGAGCAACGGCTTTTTTGCCGACGGCAGCCCCTACGCCGAGCTCCCCTACTCGGGGGCCAGGCTCGACGTCGCGCCGATCGCGCAGGGAGTCGGCCGCCTGCTCGACTACTCCCAGGGGTATCTCCAATACTTTCCCAAGCTGCCGCTCCTCGTGTTGCTGTGGGCGGCGATGGCCGGGGCGATCTCGCTCGGCGAGTGGGCCGGGAGGTGGAAGGTTGGCCTCGCTGTCGCGGTGTTCGGGGGGGCCCTGGGGTACGCCCTCCTCGTCTCCCCGAAAGCACCTCCGGGCACGCTGACTTCGGATATGATTTCCCTCGGTCTCGCGGCTATAATATACGGGGTGCTCAGGTACCTCGCGGAGAGGTTGAGAGGGTAGGTTTTCTTGGGTTTTCTCAAACACATCGAAAAGCGGATGGAATCGCTGGTAGAGGGCGTCTTTGGAAGGGCGTTCAGGCGCCAGATCCATCCAGTCGAGATCGCCAAGGGCCTCACCAAGCAGATGGACGAGGGCAGGATGGTCTCGATCTCGCGCACCTACGCCCCGAACGACTTCACGGTCCACCTCTCCAGGGAGGACACGGAATCCATCCGGGCCTACCAGGCGTCGCTCCGGGACGAGCTGATCCAGTACGCCTCGACCCACGCGGAGAACAAGAACTACCACCTCATGACCCCCCCGCGGATACGCTTCGAGACCGAGGACACGCTCCGCTTCGGGGAGTTCGGCGTGACCGCCAAGCTCACGGGCGGTGACGGTCCCCGCGAGAAGGGCGCCCCGCAGGACACCTCGGGCCAGACCCGCATCTTCCGCACCGAGGAGTCGACCGGCGGGGAGATAGACGAGGGCACCGCGGCGATCTCCGCCGATGAGGCCCGCCGTCACGGTCTGGCGCGGGAGATCGTCGAGCTCGTTCTCGGAGACGAGAAGCACCCGCTGGAGGGACGTGGCCCGTGGAGCGTGGGCCGCTCGCAGGAGAACGACATCGTCATAAACGACCCCAACGTGTCGAGAAAGCACGCCAGGATCTCACGCGCCGACAACGGGTTCCTCGTCGAGGATTTGGGCTCCACGAACGGCACCCTGCTCGACGGCGCCCCCATCGACCGCGAGATGATCGAAGGCGGCGACGAGTTGACCTTCGGCCAGAGTACGGCCCGCTTCATCCGCCGCATAGATTCTCCTGGCGAGGAGTCTGGCGGGAGACGTTAAGCGATGCTCGAGCTCCAGGTGCCGCTGCTCGCGGCGAAGGCTCTGCTGTTGCTGTTGCTCTTCGCCTTTATCTACGCCGTGATGAGCCGGAGCATCGGTGACCTGCGGAAGATACCTGACGATGAGCCCTACGTGCCGGGCCGGAGTAGGAACGGGCGCGGGACTTACGTCCGCCAGAACGCGGGGATTCCGGAGCTGGTAGTCGAAGACTCGGAGATCCTCGCCCCCGAGACACGCTTCGAGCTCGAAGATGGCGAGACCAGCGTCGGGCGCTCGTCCGTCAGCACCATCGTCTTGAAGAGCGACGACTACGCCTCGGGGCGCCACGCCCAGCTCACCAGGCACGGGGGATTGCTCTATGTGGAGGATCTTGACTCTACCAACGGCACTTTCGTGAACGGCCACAAGACCGTGGGCGCCACGCCCTTGAGGAATGGGGACACCGTCAGGGTCGGCTCGACTACCTTCAGGTACGAGGAGTAGGCCTTGCCCTTCCTCGAGTTGCAGCCGTTCGGCGTTACCGACGCCGGCAAGGTGCGCCAGAACAACGAGGACGCCCTGCTCGTCGGCGATGGCGAGGACGAGACCCTCTTCGTCGTCGCCGACGGCATAGGGGGCTTCGAAGCCGGGGAGGTCGCGAGCTCCCTCGCAGTGGAAGTGCTCAAGGATCTGCCGCCGGACGAACCCTTTACCGCGGCTATGAGAGAGGCGAACCGCAGGATTGTGGCAGCGGGCCGCGGCGACGAGAAGCTCTCGGGGATGGGTACCACCGTGGTCGCCATAAGGTTCGGGGGGACGCAGAGGGAGCCCGTGGCCGAGGTGGCGCACGTCGGTGACTCGAGGGCCTACCTCATGCGCGGCGGTGACATGAGGCCCATAACAGAAGACCACTCGCTCGTCGCCGAGCTGGTGCGTAGCGGCGACCTGACAAGGGACCAGGCCGCCGAGCATCCCCAGAAGAACCTCATCACCCGCGCCCTCGGGGCGGACGAGGAGGTCGATGTCGACACCGCCATACTGCCCGTAGAGGCCGGCGACCGCATCCTGCTGTGTTCGGACGGGCTCTCGGACATGGTCCCCGAGGGTGGGATCTCCCTGATCCTGGCCGAGTCCCCGGATGACCCGGAGAAGGCGGCGCGTGGCCTGCTCTCCGCCGCCTTGGAGGCCGGTGGCAACGACAACATCACCGTGGTCGTCGTCGACGTAAGGGAGCAGCCCCCGCGCGAGACACGAGACAGGCGAGACACGCGCGAGAGACGCTCCGGCGGCACCAGCGAGATGGTCGCCCTGGGATCTTCGGGACAGGACGTACGCACGCCACCCAAGCCCCCCCCGGGCCGTCCCCGACGGTCCACCCGGGCCACGCGCCGGAAGCGGTCGAGAGGTTTCAGGAAGGCCCTCGGCAACCTCGTGCGGGGGTTGGCGGTCGTTCTGGTCCTCATCCTCGCCCTGACACCGACCTACCTCTGGGGGTCCAGCCGGTACTTCTTCGGGTTCGACGAGGGGGAGGTGGTGGCCTACCGGGGCGTGCCCTACGCCCCGCTCGGGATTGAGCTCAACCAGGAGTGGCGCAGGCCTGGCCTCACCGGGTCGGAGATAAAAGACCCCTACAAGGGGCCAATAGAGAACCACAAGCTTTACACCAGGGACCAGATAGAGAGGGTCCTCGAGGACCTCGGTAGTTAGGGTGGCCCGAGGGTGACCCAACGCGCCTTCATGCCCATGATACTGGCCCTGCTCGTATCTACCCTTGGTTTTGCGACCCTCATCTTCGCCCAGAAGGCGGCGAGTCCGCCGCTCGTCTACGGCGCGTACTACGCGGGGACCCTCTTTATGCTCTACCTCGGGGTGAGGCTTCTCTTGCCCCACTCCGACGTGCTCCTATTGCCCATAGTCACGCTCTTGACGGGGCTCGGGCTCGTCATGATCTTCCGCCTGACCTACGATGTGGAGGGGGCGCAAGACCTGGCGCTGACCCAGGCGGTCTGGATCCTCATAGGGAGCGGCGCCATGTTCTTGCTGGTGCTGTTCTTCCGCAACTACGACCTGATCTTCGACTACAAGTACCTGCTTGCCATTGCGGCTGTCTTCCTGATCGCCTCGACGTTCACCCCCCTCGGGTACACGGTCAACGGGGCGCGCCTGTGGGTCGACCTCGGGCCCGTCAACTTCCAGCCTTCGGAGTTCGCCCGTATCGCCCTGGTGGTGTTCTTCGCCGGCTATCTGGCCGAGAAGCGCGACGTGATGGCGGCGACGAGCCGCAGCTTCTTGGGCATCGAGCTCCCCGCCATAAAGTACTTCGGACCCGTCGCCCTGGTCTGGGCCGCCTCTCTGGGCCTCCTCGTCTTCGAGAAGGACCTTGGCTCGAGTTTGCTCTTCTTCGCTGTCCCCTTGCTGATGCTCTACGCCGCCACGGGCCGCACGGCCTACGTCCTGCTTGGGGGAGTCCTCTTCTCGGTAGGCTCCTTTGTGACCTTCCTCCTCTTCGAGCACGTGCAGTTGCGGGTGCAGAGCTGGCTGGACCCGTGGAAAGACCCCGACGGGACGGGGTTCCAGATCCTGCAGAGCATCTTCAACATCGCCGACGGCGGACTCTTGGGCACGGGACTGGGCGCCGGCTTCGCCCAGACCATCCCCGAGGTCGAGACCGACTTCGTCTTCTCCGCGATAGCCAGCGAGCTTGGCCTGCTCGGGGCGACGGCGGTCTTGCTCGCCTTTCTGGCCTTCACCTACAGGGGGACGAAGATAGCGCTACTCGCCGAGGATGACGCCTCCAAGCTTTTGGCCTTCGGGCTCACCGCGATGTTCGCCCTCCAGACCCTCATTATCGTGGGCGGGGTCACCAAGGCCATACCCCTGACGGGGATCACGCTTCCCTTCGTCTCCTACGGCGGCTCTTCCGTGGTGGGCAACTTCTTGCTTACCGGCCTCCTCTTGCTCGTCTCGGAGAGGGCGGGGCGGCGCGAGGTCGAGGGGCTCGCCTACGGAGACGGGAGGGCCCCATGAACACGCACCTCAGGCGGTCCTTCTACCTTTTCGTGGCTGGTTTCGTCGGGCTCGTCCTGATGCTCTCTTACTGGCAGGTCTACTCGCGGGAGGCGCTGGCCAACAACCCCGAGAACGGCTTCCAGACCCAGAGGAGCATCTCCTCGCCGCGGGGTCTGATCCTGGCCGGCGACGGCGAGACCGTTCTCGCCAAGAGCGTCAAGCGGTCCACCCCGAGGGGGCCCGTCTACGACCGCGTCTACCCTCTGGGCGAGCCGTTCTCCAACGTGGTCGGCTACTGGAGCACCCGCTACGGAGCCACGGGCATAGAGATCAGCAACAACACGGATCTCTCGAGCGTAGCAGGCGAGCCGGAAACTTTAGACGACCTGATCAACCGCGCCACCGGTGGCCCGCAACCGGGCAACAACGTCGTCCTCACCATCGACCCCGAACTGCAGGAACTCGCCTACCGGGAGCTCCGTGCAAGCTCGACGGGCAGGGGCTCGGTGGTCGCCCTGAACCCCCAGACCGGGGAGATCCTCGCGATGGCCACCTCCCCCTCCTTCGACCCCAACGACATAGACGAGAACTATCCCCAACTTGCCAATGCCCCCAATGCGCCCCTCGTCGACCGCGCGACCCAGAGCCTCTACCCGCCGGGCTCGGTCTTCAAAGTCATAACGGCCTCCGCGGCGCTGGAGGCGGGGGTCGACCCGGAGCAGCACTTCTTCGACAGCGGGTCCTACGAGCTGCCGGGGTACACCGTGCACAACTTCCAGGGCAAGCACTACGGGGAGGTAACCTTCACGCGGGCGCTCGCCTACTCCATCAACGTGGTCTTCGCGAAGATCGCCGTCACCATCGTGGGGGCCAAGCCCCTGACCGAGATGGCCTTGAACTTCGGCTTTGGGGACCCCTACGACGACTTCCCCATCCCCGTCTCGGGGAGCAGCGTCAACAGCCTCCCTCCCGAGCAGTGGACAACGGGCACCCTCGCCCAGACGGCCTTCGGCCAGGGCGAGGTGCAGACCAACGCCTTCGAGATGGCCCTCGTCGCGGCGGCCATCGCCAACGACGGCGAGATGGTGGAGCCCCGCATCGTGCGCGAGGTCCGCTCCCCCGACGGCATCATCCTGGACAAACCGACCCCCCGCATCACCCGGCGGGCGCTGCCCGCGGACACGGCAGCCACCCTGAACGAGATGATGCAGCAGGTCATCATCCAGGGAGGCCTGACCGACGCCGAGATACCGGGCATGAAGGTGGCAGGGAAGACGGGGACAGCCGAGTCGGGCAACGGGGACCCGCACTCGTGGTGGATCACCTTCGCCCCGGCCGACGACCCGAAGATCGCCATGTGCGTGATGATCGAGAACGGCGGCAGGGCCGACAGGGGGGCCCTGCCCGTGGCGGCCCGCCTGATGAGGGCCTACCTCAAGGAAGGGGTATGAACGTTGCCGGCACTCGCGTCTATAATCTAGGCTTGTGCAGCAGCTCGTAGATAACCGTTACCGTCTTCTGAAGCCGCTAGGCAGCGGTGGCATGGCCGACGTCTACCTGGCCCACGACGACATCCTCGACAGGGATGTGGCCCTCAAGGTGATGAGCAGCCGCTACGCGAGCGATGAGGAGTTCGTCGAGCGCTTCAAGCGCGAGGCCCAGAGCGCGGCGGCCCTTTCGCATCCGAACATCGTCTCTATCTTCGACCGGGGTGAGTCAGAGGAGGGGACGTACTACATCGCGATGGAATACCTGCCCGGGGGTACGCTCAAGGACCGTATCACCCAGCGCGGCGCGCTCCCCGCCCACACGGCGGCGGCCGTGGCGCTCCAGATGGCCGAGGCCCTGAGGGCTGCCCACGAGCGCGACGTCATCCACCGCGACATAAAGCCCCACAACATCCTGGTTACGGGGCTCGGGGACGTGAAGGTCACGGACTTCGGCATAGCCCGTGCCGCGGCGTCTTCGACCATGACGAGGACGGGCCACATCCTGGGCACGGCCCACTACATCTCTCCCGAACAGGCGATGGGCGAGCCCGTCGGTCCGGCCAGCGACCTCTACTCCCTGGGTATCGTCCTCTACGAGATGCTCACGGGCGAGTTGCCTTTCGACGCCGACACGCCTTTGGGGATCGCGATGAAACACGTCAACGGGTACGTGGTCCCCCCCCAGGAACTCAACCCCACGGTGCCGGACGGCATAAACGCCATAACGCTAAGGCTGCTCGCCAAGAACCCGGACGACCGCTACGCGAGCGACTCCGAGCTCATAGAAGACCTGGAGCGCGTCTGCGCGGGCCTCGACCCCGCCGGCGCCACAACGGAGATGATGACCCACGCCATGCCGGCGGCAACCACGCGCATCAAATCTCCACCGAGGATAGCCCCCAAGCAGCGGCGCAGGAGGTTGACGCCGCTGCTACTCGCCCTCCTCGCGATCCCGATCCTGGCCTCACTCGCCTGGACCGCCTACGGCCTGCTCCAGGATCGGCCGGCCGGCAATGCGCCCAAGCTAGGCGTCCCCGATCTGGTCGGCATGGATCTCGATGAGGCCAGAGACAAGGTCGATCGCGATTTCGATATCGAGGTTGCGCAGAGCGTCTCCGCGGAGAGGCCCGTCGACACCATACTCGGCCAGAATCCGAGCACCGGAATGGCGGAGGAAGGCTCGACGATCTCGGTCAGGGTCGTGGGAACGCGGGTGTCTGATGTGCCGAACGTCGTCGGCGCGGGGCGCGACGAGGCGGAGCGACGGCTGACGGACGCCGGCTTCGAGGTCGAGGTCGATGGGCGGGAGAGCTCCTTCGACCAGCAGGACCTGGTCATGAGCCAGGACCCCTCTGGCGGCTCGAAGGCCGAAGCAGGTTCAGGGGTGACTATCACCGTCGGCACAGGACCCTCGAGCGTGCCGGTTCCACAGCTGTACGGAAACACCCCGGAGCAGGCCGAGTCGGTACTCCGGGGGGCCGGCCTGGAGCTGGGCACCCAGAGCCGGGACTACAACGGTGATGTCGCAGAGGGCAGCATCTTCATGCAAAGCCCCTCGGGAGGGGAGAACGTGGAGCCAGGGAGCGCGGTCGACGTCACCGTCAGCCTGGGTCCCGAACAGATCGAGGTCCCCGAAGTCTACGGCCTGCGCGTGGCGGCCGCGCAGACGGCACTGTCCGAGGCCGGGCTGAACTCCACCGCCATCGAAGTACAGGGTGACGAGCCGGCAGGCACCGCGCT
Source organism: Actinomycetota bacterium (assembly GCA_046732815.1). Lineage (GTDB taxonomy): Bacteria > Actinomycetota > Rubrobacteria > Rubrobacterales > Rubrobacteraceae > Rubrobacter_D. The sequence continues at coordinate 30,419 of JBKPNW010000064.1, forward strand.
CTCGACGGATCCCCAGGTAGGCACGATGCTCGATCCGGGCTCCACCGTGAGTCTCTTCTACAGCGCAGGTCCCCCTCCCGCCACAACGACCCCCCCGGACGATGCCTCCACACCTCCCGAGGCTCCAACTCGACCCAGACCCTCGCCGGCCAGGAACCAGCGAGCCCGGGTTCGAGATAACACCCCGGCACCCGCTGAAGATAGACAGCCGGTCGAAAGACCACAACGCAACCAGCCCCCCCAGAACAACAGTGGACCGGGTAACACTACTCAGGACAATAACACCCCGAGCAATGGCGGATCCGGTGGCGGCGGACCCGGCGGCGGATCGTCGACCACGAACAACCAGAAGCCACAGAACTGAGAGCTCACGACACCTGAAACCGCGGTTTGCCCCTAGGGGCGGGTTTCAAACCCGCCCCTAGGGGGTTTCCCGTCTCACGTAATCTCCGAGGGACCCTGCGGGCATCTCCACGGGGGGATCCACCTCGACGAAACTGTGGCGGCCGATAGCGTTCTCGAGCAGCCAGTCCTCCTCGACGGGCTTGGCACGCTCGAGGTCATAGCCGGTCTCGAAGTAGACCGCGCGTAGCCCGCCCGACGGAAGCTCGACCACCAGGATAGGGTACTCCCCGGGCGAGTTCGCCCGGATCCTGACGCTCTCGTTCGTCTTCTCATCCTCCATACCCGGAGTCTATACGAGATCCGCGACTTCAGCACTTCAGCTTGTCAGCAAAACCAAAAGCTGACCTGCTGACGAGCGAAAGCCGAAGGCTTGAGCGTGCTGAAATGCTGACCAGCGCGGGTTTTGGCAGGTGCCAAAACCCGCTACCGGCAGGGGGCCGAGAAGGGTCGTGATAAAATCACGGGAGCATGAAAACACCAATTGACATTCATATCCGTGGAGGGAGTCGCCATGTCAGATCCCATACCCAAAGACGGAGGAACTGAGGCCGGAGCCTCAGAGGGGATCTCAGGTGAACCCCTGCTCGACAGGCTGCCGCCCGAGGATCTGCCCGAGGAGTTGCTCTTGCGGCGTCTCGGAAGGCTCGACACCAGGCGCGCGCTCGCGGAGCTCTGCAGGGACGTGCCTGGCCTCGAAGAGGTCCTGCTCCCGAGGGGCATACAGGCCGACGCCCTGACGCGCAAATCCGGCGGCGGCGCGCCGCTTCTTCGGGGGATAGCGCGCAGGATCACCCACGATGCGGCCGCCTGGGGCGCTTTCCGCACCGCCATTCAAGAGCAGATCCCACCCGAGACCTTCACGGCCCTGGAAGGTTTCTCCCCGGAGAACCTGGAGGAACTACAGCAGGCCCACACCACAGAAGGCCTGCTGCTCGCCGCCCTCAGCACGGACGAGGAGCCCGAGGAGGGTGTCGTCGAGACGCTCATCGGCGCCTGGCGGGAGGAGAGAGGCGAGGCGGAGAAACGGGCCTCCGAGGATGCGCATGTCAGGGAACTCGAATCCGAGCTGGAGCGCCTGAAGCAGGACAACGAGAGGCTCTCTTTCGGGGCCAGGGCCGCCAAAGAGAGGGCCTCCGCCCTCGCCGAAGAGGTCGAGGTCCTTACCGGCGAACGCACGGACACCTCCGAGCTGGTAAGGAAGGCGGAGGAGAGGGCGGCCTCGGCGCTGGATCTGCGGGGCCAGCTCGATGAGCGCATCGAGAACCTCGAGAAGCGCGGCGCCCAGCTCGAGAAGGCGCTCGATGGCGAGCGCTCGGCCTATGCGAGGGCGGCCGAGCGCGTCGAGGAGTTGCACGAGGAGCTCGGCCGCGTGGTCGAGGAACGCGACAGGATAAGGAATGCTCTGCAGGACGCCCGCTTTACCGACAGGGGTTTCGGCGAGCTCCTCGTGCGGGCCATCAAGAACGAGGTCGCGAGCCTGCCCACCTCGCTCGAAAGCACCGCGCAGGCCGCGCGCCTGATGGAGTTCATGGGCAAAGTGCTCCAGGCCCACGCCGACCTGCGCAGCACCAGGGAACAGGGCCCCAGTTCCTCGGAAGAAGATCCCGACGACAAGGACCCTTCTCCGGCGCGTAGCGCCACCCTCCCGAGGGTCGACGCCAGGCCGAGGCCGACCCTGTCCTTTCGCGCCCTGGGAGGGGCGGGAGAGGTGGGAGGCAGCAGCCACCTGCTCGACTTCGGCAAGACGAGGATTCTGGTCGACGCCGGGATCAAACCCGACGGACGCGGCCCTTTGACGCCCGACTTCGGCGGGCTGGATGGGCTCGACGCGGCCGTCATTACGCACGCGCACCTGGACCACTGCGGGGCGCTTCCTTTGTTGGTGCGAGACCGGCCGCGGATGCCGATCTACTGCACGCCCCCTTCGTCGAAGCTCATAGTCAGCGCGCTCAACGACCACGCCGCGATGGGCGGCGGACTCCCCGGCGGCGCGCCCATCCACGAGGTCAGGAAGCGGCTGGTCCCCGTGCCCTTCGGCAAGCCGCTTGATGTCGGGGGGACCAAGATCACCCTGACCGAGAGCGGTCATATCCTGGGGGCCGCGAGCGTCCTTCTCTCCTCGGGACCGGCGACCGTCTTCCACACCGGTGACATCTGCATGGAAGACCACTTCTCCATCCCCTCGGCCCGGCTTCCCGAGGTCAGGGACATCGACCTCCTCATCATGGAGGCGACCCTGGCCGACCAGAAGCCACAACCGTTCTCCGAGTCGATCAGGACGATGGTCGAAGTCATAAACGAGACGACTCTGGAGCGGGGCGGGACGGTCTTGATCCCGACCTACGCCCTCGGGCAGGCGCAGGAGATCATCCTCGGCATCAAGCACTACGGCAGGGAGTACGGGCTGGACAAAGACGTCTTCATCTACATTGACGGTTCTGTGGTGACGACCTCGGAGAGGCTCTACGCCGAGCAGCTCGGATATATGAAGCCCTACCTTCAGCACAGCGACCCGAGGGAGATCTTCTTCTCCGAAAACATCAGGGCCGTCGCCAACGACGACCACGCGCGCGAGCGTATCCTTTCGAACCCCTGCGCCATCATCGCCTCGCCGGTGACGATGCAGGGCGGGGCCAGCGCCTTCTACCGCAAACGGCTGCAGAATGGCTCGGAGAACGCCGTTATCCTGCCCTCCAACGCGGCTTCATCCTACGGTACACACCGCGCCGAGGGAGAGGAGGAGCAGTGGAGGGTCGAGCGGGTCAGCTTCGCGGCGCACTGCACCCAGGACGAGTTGCTCGGCATCACCGAGCGACTCAACCCCCGCCAGATCATCCTGATCCACGGCTCCCGACGCCGGATTAGCGACCTGGCCTTCAAGCTCGCCCCTGACCATAAAATCCATACCCCCGCCGTCGGCGAGACCGTCCGCACGGTCTTGTAGAGCGATTGTCGCAAGCTCAAAGCTTGCGACAATCGCTCTACAGCATTTCAGCCGGTCAGCACGCATCGGGCCTTTGCAGGCCCTCGCTCGTCAGCATCTCAGCCAGATCTTGCGCACGCGAAAGCTGAAATGCTGACAAGCCGCCCGTAGGGCGGCTTGCTGAAGTGCTGAAATGCTACCTCGGCCAGCGGAGAGCCGTCGGAGCCCGCCGGCCTTCGAGGAGGTCTCTCAGCGTGTACGGCCCCTCGGTCCAGCGTCTGCCCGCGCCGCCGGAGAGGGAAGCAACGTCGATCAGGCGCCCCAGAATCCGGAGGCAGAAGCCGTTGAGGACGTCGTCGGGGTCATCTACCTTGCCGCGGGCCTTCGACACGAAGAGACCCTTGGTCTTCCACACGCCGTCGCGGTATACGGCGAAGATCTGGCAGGGCGCGTCTGTGACCTCCTCCGACCAGCCGAGGATGCGGCCCGAGTAGCCCGAAGGCTCCAGGCTGTAGCGGCTCAACTCCTCGTGCATGAGGTCCTCGTCGGTCTCGGCGGCCGCGCCGGCCGCGAGCCCAAACGAGACGCCGGACTCGTGCCCAGGACCTGCCACGGCCCTGAGGTCGAGCGCCCCGCCGGCGTAGGTGGTCTCGATCTCGAATCCGGCCTGCCGCCCCAGTACCGCTGTATACTCGAGTCCCCTCGAAAGACGCCCGAAGAAGCGGCGCGTTATGGCTTCTACTTCCCGGATTTCTCCCAGGGAGCCGTCGGCCTCTTCGCGGTAGCGGCGCAGGCGGACGAGCGCGCTCTCCTCGAAGCCCAAGACCCTAATCCTTCGCCCAGCCCCTGAGCCCGCGGTCCGCGAGTGTGGGGAAGAGCGTGACGGCCGCGACGAAGAGCCGGTCGGGGAGCGTCACGTATACGTCGCGGGGCCCTCTTTCGGCCGCGTCCGCTATCTTCTGCGCGACGCGTTCGGGCGTCACGCCGCTCGGGCGCCAGCCGCGCTTCTCGTCCCTCGTGCGCCTGGAGTTCTCCCGGAAGGACGTGCGGGTGGTGCCGGGATACACGCTGGTGACGGTGATGCCTCTGTCGGCTATCTCCACCCTGAGCGCGTCGGTGAGCGCGTTCAAGGCGAACTTGCTCGCACAGTAGGCGCCGACCTTGGGGATCGCCCGCCTGCCGACCACGGACGAGACATTGATTATGTGGCCCCCCTCCCCCATGTGCGGCAGGGCGGACTGGATGCAGTTCAGCGGGCCCACGGTGTTGACCTCGAACACGTGCCGCACGTCCTCAGCCCGCACCTCGGCGACCTTTCCGGAGAGTCCCAGACCGGCATTGTTGACCAGTACGTTCAGGGACCCGAGCTCTTCTACGGCACGTCCGACCATCGCCTCGACGGAGTCCCTGTCCGAGACGTCGGTCTCGACGACGAGGGCCACACCGCCGGAGGCAGAGATCTCATGCCGCAGGGCTTCCAGCTTGCCTGCGGCCCTGGAGGCCAGCACGACCGAAGCGCCGCGCGCCGCCAGCTCCCTGGCGGTCGCCTCGCCGATGCCGCTGGAAGCTCCGGTGATGATCGCCACCTTGCCTTCGAGTGCTCGCTTCACGGGATGGTTATCTTGGACGAGCGAAGTGCCCTCGGCCCCGCAAACAGCCCGTCACCAGGACGGACGCCAGGGCGGGAAAACGGAGGGGTCCTGATACCGCAAGGAGATGTCGTAGAGCTCGCGGAATATCTCCACGACCTCCTCCTTGCGCCGCTCCTCGCGGGCGGTCAGCCTCTGCGAGTGCTTCAGATTCTCCAGCCAGCGCAGGCTCTGCGTCTTGCTGGTCACCATCTTCCGTCCCTCCGTTTCTGGCGGATCATCTTTACGCCCCCAGCGATAGGGGCACGAATTGTAGCATTTCAGCATTTCAGCATTTCAGCATTTCAGCATTTCAGCATTTCAGCATTTCAGCATTTCAGCATTTCAGCTTGCGCGAATAGAGAAAGCTGACTAGCTGAAGTGCTGACCAGCTGACTAGCGCGGGTTTGGGAAGGTTTCCCTTCCCAAACCCGCTATCTGCCGTTGATGAGTCTTGCGGCTTCTTTGCGGTCGCTCACGCCGAGGACTTTATAGGCGGCGCGCAGGTGTTGCTTTACGGTCGACTCCGAGAGGAAGAGGCTCTTGGCGATCTGTGCGTTGCTGAGGCCCTCGGCGACGAGCTGCAGTATCTCGCTCTGGCGGGTGGTGAGCGCGTCGAGGTCTGAGGGATCATCGTCAGTTATCAGGTGCTCGAGGAGCTTCCTGGGGGCGACGATCTCGCCCCCGACGGCCACTTCCACGGCTCGGGCTATCTGATCCAGCTCCATCCCGGCGTGGATGAACCCCCTGGCTCCGTGCCGCAAGGCGGCCCTGGCTAGCGGTAGATCCACGTGCAGAGAAAAGGCCAGAATGGAGATCTCGGGGTCGACCTCCCTGATGCGCTCTAGGCCCTCGGGGATGGGCTCCTCTCCGCTCGTGTCGAATATGGCGCACCGGGGAGGGGCCGCCGGGGCCGTCTGCCCCACGTGTAGCCGCGCCTGCCCCTCCAGAGCCCGCCCGAGGCCGGCGGCCACCACGGGATACGGGCAATCTATCCATACAAGCCCCAGAGGCTCACCGCCAACCAATGCTGCCTCTCCCTGTAGAAGATCGCCCGCATCTTACCAAAGAATTTCCGGGTACTAATACTTCGGGTTGGCTCCACGCTCCGGTACGTGCGGAAAAGCGTGCCCGCCCTCCGGCTCTGTATACTATTCGCGTGGCCAGGGTACTCGTCGGGACTACGGGGGGCATCGCGGCGTACAAGGCGCCGGGGGTGATCCGGCGCCTCAGAGAGGCCGGAAACGAGGTCAGGGTCGTCGCCACCGCGGCGGCTTTCCGCTTTATCCCCGAGGAGACGCTCTCGATCGCGGCCGGCGGGCGGGTCCACACGGACGTGACCTGGTGGGAGCGCTCGGGCCGCGTCGAGCACGTCTCCCTGGCCCGCTGGGCTGACCTCGTCCTGGTGGCCCCTGCGACCGCGGACGCGATGGCACGGGCAGCCATAGGACTGGGTGACGACCTCCTCTCGGCCACGATCCTCGCCGGCGCGAAGAGGGTTCTCTGGGCCCCCGCGATGAACCCCGAGATGTGGGGCAGCCCCGCCACCGTCCGCAACGTCGAGACCCTCAAGAGCTGGGGTCACCGCTTTGTCGGCCCCGCAGAGGGCCTTATGGCCTCGGCGGAGGAGGAGCCGGGAGTCGGACGGCTCGCGGAAGAAGAGGATATTCTGGCGGCGGTCGAAGAGTCGCTCGCCGGATGAACGCAATGGAAGACTCATGCGACAGCGAGGAGGTCCGGCATGGCCGGAGAGCCTTTCACCGTGGAAGCTCTTGTCTCACTACCCCGCCTCTCCGGGCTCGCGCTCTCGAACGACGGAGCGCGGCTCGTCGCCTCCGTGGCGCGTCCCGATGCGGAAGGAAAGAAGCTCGTCAGCGCGCTCTACGAGCTCGACATCGGGGGCGAAGATGTCCCGCGACGCCTGACGCGTTCGGCGCCGGGAGAATCAGGTGCGGCGTTCGCCCCTGATGGATCGCTCCTGTTCACCTCCGAGCGTCCCGACCCGGACGCGAAGCCCGACGACACCCGCGGGGAGGCCAAGGCGCTATGGGTTCTGCCCGCCGGTGGCGGCGAGTCGCGCCTCGTGGCCGGACCGCCCGGCGGCGTGGAGGCCGTCGCGGTGGCGCGCGCGAGTGGCTCGGTAGTCTTCGCGGTAGGGACCCATCCTGGCACGGAGAACTGGGAGGAAGACGCAGAACGTGAGAAAGCGCGCAAGGATGCCGAGGTCTCCGCGCAGCTCTTCGACGAGTATCCCGTCCGGTTCTGGGACCACTATCTCGGACCGCGCGAGCGTCACCTGCAACTGATCCCCGCACCAGAAGGCGAGAACCGCGCAGACACGGTCGAGGACTTGATCCCTTCCCCAGGCCGCTCTCTCGAGATCGCCGGTTTCGACATCGCTCCCGACGGCTCGACGGTCTTCACGGGCCGCTGGAGCGACACGGACGACGTGCTGGAGCGCGACCTGAACCTGGTCGCCATCGATGTGGACTCGGGAAAACAGCGCACGCTCGCTGGCGACAGAGCGTGGTACGAATCACCGGCGTGCAGCCCCGATGGCCGGTACGCCGTGGCCGTCAGGGACGGCAAGTCCACCCCGGAGGAGATGGCCGACAATACCCTCTACCTCTTCGACCTCGCGACCGGAGAGAGCAAAGATCTCCTCGCAGGCTTCGACCGGTGGCCGCACGGACCAGCCTGGTCGCACGACTCCGGAACCGTCTTCTTCACCGCCGATGACGACGGCCACGTCCCCGTCTTCGCGGTCGAGGTCGCGGGCGGCGAGGCGAGACGACTGACCGGAGAAGGAGCGTTCAGCGACCTTTGTCCCGCCCCGGATGGGCGGACGCTCTACGCGCTCCGTTCCGGTATCGCGGAGCCACCGCACCCGGTCGCAATAGACCTGAGAGACCCCGACTCCGAACCCCGGCGTCTCGGGAACTTCCCCGAGCTGGCGCTGGATCTCCCCTCCCGTACGGAGCGCATCTTTGCGATAGCAGAGGACGGGTCGCGCATCCCATCGTGGCTCGTAGTGCCGCAGGACGCCTCACCGGAGAACCCCGCGCCGCTCGCGGTCTTCATCCACGGCGGGCCGGTAGGCTCGTGGAACACCTGGCACTGGCGCTGGAACCCTCACGTATTCGTTGAGGGCGGTTGGGCAGTCCTGCTGCCCGACCCGGCCCTGAGTCTCGGCTATGGAATCGAGGCGCTGCGGCGCGGCTGGGGACGCTGGGGAGACGTGGTCTACGAAGACCTGATGCGCGCGGTGGACGGCGCGGAGGGCCGCGAGGACATAGACGCGAGCAAGACCATCGCCATGGGCGGCTCGTTCGGCGGGTACATGGCCAACTGGATCGCCGGTCACACGGACCGCTTCCGGGCGATCGTGACGCACGCGAGCCTGTGGAACCTCGAAGGTTTCCACGGTGCCACAGACCTTGGCGCATGGTGGGAGCAGGAATTCGGCGATCCCTACGAAGCTCCCGAACTCTACCGGAGGAACAGTCCGCACCTGCACATAAAGAATATCGACACGCCGATGCTCGTCATCCACGGGGAGCTAGACTACCGGGTGCCGATCGGCGAAGCGCTCACACTGTGGACCGACCTCAAGCGGCACGGCGTCGAGGCCAAATTTCTCTACTTCCCGGACGAGAACCACTGGATCCTCAAGCCGAACAACTCCCGCATCTGGTACCAGACCGTAAAGAGTTTCATCGACCAGCACGCGCTCGGCCGGGAGTGGACGCGTCCCGACCTGCTGTAATGGGTGTGGAGATCCGGGCCGCAACCCCACCAGACGCAAGGGAGATAGCCCGCATCCACGTGGATACCTGGCAGGCCGCCTACCGGGGCATCGTGCCGGAGGACTACCTGGCGAACCTTTCTTATGCGGAGTCGGAAGAGATGTGGCGGCGGATTATGGGTGGTGAGCAGGCCGCCTGTGTGTTTGTCGCCGAGGAAGGCGGAACACTCTTCGGTTTCTCCTCCGGCCGTGCCAGAACGAGATTCTCGCGGGGGCTGCCGGAGTACAAAGGCGTGTTGGAGACGCTATACGTACTCCCTTCCCGACAGGGAGAGGGCATCGGCAGGCGACTCATTGGCGCGATCGCCGGCCGTCTGGCCGAGATCGGCGTCTCTTCGATGCTCCTTTGGGTGTTGGAGGAGAACAAGACCGCCCGACGCTTCTACGAATCCCTCGGGGGCACCCTCCTGGGGGCAGGCATCTTCGAGTTGGGTGGCGCCGAGCTCTCCGAGGTCGCTTACGGCTGGAAAGACCTGAGCGTGCTCCTCGTGAACGACTGACTATCCCTGGTTCAAATAGTCCTCGAGCGCCTGCTCGGTGCTAGGAAAGGCCATCTTTGTCCACGGGAGTCGGTCTCGCGGGAAGCTCCTCACGTCCATGGTCTCGTCGAGGGGTTTAGGGGCCCCGCCCGTTACCCTTGCGGCGAAGACGGCTATGGCGGGCACCTGGTCTTCGTAGGTGTAGAGGCCTACTATCTCCCCCACCTCGATCTCCAACCCGGACTCCTCGAGTACCTCGCGCTCTGCGGCGGCCTCGGCCCGCTCGCCGCGCTCCACAAAGCCGCCAGGAAAAGTCCACTTGCCATAGCCTGGCTCGATGTCGCGCTGGATCAGGACTATGCCCCCATCAAGCTCGGCGATGGCCCCGGCCACCAGCTTCGGTCCAAGGTAGAACACGAAGCTGCAACTCTCGCAGACGAGTCGCCCAGGTTCACCCCTTTTGAGAACACGTTCCTCGAGGCGGCCGCCACATCGGGGGCAGAAGCTGTATTCGGAGGACTGGTGCTCTACTTCCAAGGTGTTCTCAGGTTACTAGAGCCGGGCCCGGCATGCTAAAATACCGGCCCACGCGGACGTAGCTCAGTTGGTAGAGCGCCAGCTTCCCAAGCTGGAGGTCGCGGGTTCGAAGCCCGTCGTCCGCTCTGTTAGAGCATTTCAGCATTTCAGCACGCTCCCTTCGGTCGCTTGTCAGCTAGTCAGCTTTATTGGTGTCGGTTCGCCGCTCGTGCTCGACCGCGAATCGGTTGCCTCGATGGGTGCTCTCCATAGAAGCCCCCCTGCGCCATCCCAGACCTGGCTGACTAGCTGAAATGCTGACAAGGCGCCTGCAAGGCGCCGTGCTGACAAGCGAAGGCGAAGCCTGAGCGTGCTGAAATGCTGACTAGCTTCCTCTTATCTTCCGCATCAGCCACTTGGCCGGGTCGTAGTACTCGTCGGCGACGCGCTCTTTCAAGGGAATGATCGAATTGTCCGTGATGTGGATGTCTACGGGGCAGACTTCGGTGCAGCACTTGGTGATGTTGCAGAAGCCGAGGCCGTTGTCTTCCTTGAGGTCGGAGAGCCTGTCGGCCTCGTCCATGGGGTGCATCTCCAGCCACTGGTTGCGGACGAAGAACCTCGGGCCGGCGAACTCGGCGTGCTTGTGGTGGGTCCTGAGGACGTGGCAGACGTCCTGGCACATGAAGCACTCGATGCAACGCTTCGGCTCGTAGAGGCGCTCCACATCCTCCTCGTACATCGTGAAGGGTGCCTGCTCGCTGGCCTGGAAGGGCTTTATGCCTTTGGACACCTCGTAGTTCCAGGAGACGTCGGAGACGAGGTCCTTTATGACGGGGAAGGCCCTCATGGGACCTACGTGTATCTCTCCCCCATCGTATTCCTCGACGCGCGTCTTGCAGAGCAGCTTGGGACGGCCGTTGATCTCGGCGCTACACGAACCGCAGTGGGCCGCCTTGCAGTTCCAGCGCACCGCCAGGTCGGGGGCCTGCTGGGCCTGAATGGCGAGCACGGCGTCGAGGACGACCATGCCCTCGACCAGCGGTATCTCGTAGGCGACCTCCTCGCCGCCCTCCGCGTCGCCGCGGAAGATCCTGAGCCTCGCCATCTCGTCGCTCTTGCCCAGATCCTCGTTCGGTACGGGGGAGTGGGCCCTCGAGGTCACTCCCCCCGGGTTGTTGCCGTTGCCTTCGCTCATGCCTTCGCCTTCTCCTCCTCCACAAGCGCAGCCAGGTGCTCGGGCATCGGCGGTATCTCGCGCCGCTCGATGCCCACCTCACCCTGCTCGTCCTTGTGCACGATAAAGTTGATCTTCCCGAGCTCCTCGTCGGGCCCGTCGTAATCCAGCCTCCACTGCGCCCCGCGACGCTCCTTGCGCTCCAGGGCCGTCCTGAGGATGATCTCCGAGATCTGGACCAGGTAACGCACGTCCTGGGCCGTGTGCCAGCCGGGATTGAAGAGCCTGGACCCCGGAACGCTTATCTGGGGCAGCCGGTCCTTGAGCGCGAGTATCTTGCCGAGTCCCTCCTCGAGGGAATCCCCGTCGCGCATCAGGTTCGCGTGCTCCATCATCGCCTCCTGGAGCTCCTGCTGGATCAGGTAGGGGCTCTCGCCATCCCCCTCTTTCTCCAGGGGCTCGAGAACGCGCCCGATCTCGTGCAGCGCCTCGCCCTCGTCTAGCTCCGCGGAATGCACGCTCTCCTCGATGTAGGCCGCGGCGCCCTCGCCGGCCCTACGGCCGAAGACGAGCAGGTCCGAAAGAGAGTTTCCCCCGAGCCGGTTCGCGCCGTGCAGCCCACCGGCGACCTCGCCGGCGGCGAAGAGGCCGGGCACGCTGGAGGCGGCACTCTCGGGGTGGATCTTGATCCCACCCATCGTGTAGTGCACGGTCGGAAACACTTCCATGGGCTCGTTGGAGATGTCTATGTCGGCGAGCTTGAGGAACTGCTCGTACATGGTCGGCAGCTTCTTCATGATCCCGTCGTAGCCGAGGTGGGTGATGTCCAGATACACGCCGCCGTGCTCGCTGCCTCGGCCCTCCTGCACCTCGGTGTAGTTCGCCCGCGCCACCACGTCGCGCGTGGAGAGCTCCATCTTCTCGGGGTCGTAATTCTCCATGTACCGCTCGCCCTCGGAGTTGCGGAGCAATCCCCCCTCGCCGCGCACGCCCTCGGTGACGAGCAGCCCGCGCACGCCAGGAGGCCACACCATCCCCGTCGGATGGAACTGCATCATCTCCATGTCGACCAGTTCGGCCCCAGCGTCGTAGCCGAGGACCACGCCGTCCCCCGTCCCCTCCCAGGAGTTGGAGGTGACCTTGAAGATGCGTCCCCACCCACCGGTCGCCATGACGACCGCCTTGGCCTTGAAGTGGATGAACTTACCGTTCTCCCGCGTGTAGGCCAGGGCGCCGACGACCCGCCCTTCCTTCTTGAAGAGCTTGGTTACGGTCGTCTCCATGTAGACCTCGGCGTCGGTGGCGAGCACCTTCTCCTGCATGGTCCGGATCAGCTCCAGCCCGGTCCGGTCCCCGACGTGGCACAGACGCCTGTACGAATGCCCCCCGAAGGGTCGCTGGGAGATCTTGCCTTCCGGTGTCCTGTTGAAGAGCGCGCCCCACTGCTCGAGCTCGTAGACCCTGTCAGGGGCCTCCTTGGTAAACGTCTCGACCATCTTCCAGTTGTTGAGGAACTTGCCGCTCTTCATGGTGTCGATAAAGTGCTGGCGCCAGGAGTCGTCGGGGTCGACGTTCCCGACCGCGGCGGCGATGCCGCCCTCGGCCATCACAGTGTGGGCCTTGCCGAGCAGGCTCTTGGTGACGATGCCGACCGAGAGGCCGTGCCCCGCCGCGGCGACCGCGGCCCTGAGGCCGGCCCCTCCTGCGCCGATGATCAGGACGTCGTGCTCGCGCGTCTCGTAGGCCTCGCGGCGCCCGTTCTGTCCGTCTCTCTGCAACTCCACCACCTACCCCAAAATCGTCAGGTCTGGTATGACGCCAGCCTGAATGAGCCTGAAATATACGTCCGTGAGCAATACCGAAAACAGGCTGAACCAGGCCCATTGCGGGTGCTTGAGGTTCAAACGGCTAACGCCGTTGTACAGCTTGAGCCTGGCGTTGCCCCCCCTGACGCACGTGTAGCAATCCTTGTTGCCCCCGATGATGTGCCTGAGCGAGTGGCACGAGAGGCTGTACGTGGTGAGTAGGACGACGTTGACCAGCCAGATGATGGAACCGACTTTGATCCCGAAGGAGCCGCCGGGGATGAAGGTGAGTACGGTGTCGTACCAGAGGAACGCCAGCACCACAAAGGAGGCGTACAGAAAGTACCTGTGGACGTTGTTGAGCACGAACACGGCCCGCTCGCCCCTGTAGTTCTCGGCCTTGCGCGGCTCCCTCTCCTGCGCCCCGGCCTGGCAGGCCGGCGGGTCCCAGAAGAACGCCCTGTAATACGCCTTGCGATAGTAGTAGCACGTCGCCCGGAAGCCCAGAGGCATCCAGATTATGAACATCGGCGCCGTTATGAAGGCCGGCATCCAGTCAGGTCGCGGGATCGGCGGCGAGTAGAAAGGCGAGAGATAATCCTTGTACTCGCCAGGCAAAAACGACACGATCACGAACGAGTAAAGTCCGAAAATACTCAAAACAACCACAACGGATACCGGCTCGACCCACCACGGTAATCTCTTCCAGGCGGCGGCTATAGTCGACAAGCTCTATCTCCCATCTACATGCTTGTAACGTTTTGTAACTAAAGTCGTTTGTTGCGCCCGGGAAGTATAGAGGATCGCATAGCGGCACGTTGTGAATCCGTTCCGAAGTAGGTTTCAGGCTTCAGGTGTTCGGCAGATTCCCGACCCCGACGAACGGCTCTTTCGGAGAAACGACTGCAACGAGGCGGTTAGGCTGAGCAGTACTTTGTGGGAAGCTGAAACCTGGATCAGCTCAGTAGACCGTCCCCAGACCTAGATAATCGAGGCACGGCTGATTCTGGTCTATGAAAATCGCGGGCGCTTCTGCCTTCAAGGAGCAACTCTGGGTCTCGATGGAGGGATTCCCCGCAAGGAGACTCGGCACCGAGACCTTTACGCCCTTCAGGTCCGCCTGGGCGTTGTAGAGAGCAGCGCCTTGCAGGCTTGCCTGGTCCATGCCCACCTGGACTCGGTCGATGCGGCCGAGGAGCAGTTCGGGCGGAAAGTTCGAGGAGATCTCCACGTCTGGCCTCGTCGGGGTCCCGAAGGCCGTTTGCAGCCTCCACGCGAGCAGGCTCTCTACCACGAGCGGAAGCACCAGGAAGAGGAGGAGCACGCCCACCACCAGAACGACTACCAGTTTCCTCCCCCGGCCCCTCAAGGCGCCGGAGCGCCTGAAGTTCCTCCTGGCGACCTCCCGTGTTGGCGGAGGTAGCGGAGGCACTGGCCTATCCGCCTCCGGGGTGGGCACCCTCGCGGCCCGATGAACCGGCATTCCGCAGTTCGAACAGAACTGGTCTTCCGGCTGTAGCTCGTGCCCGCAGTTGCTGCAGTACCTCTCCGGCTGCTCGACCATGCTCTGCTACCCCTTGTTAGTCTGCTGTGAGGCGAGGATAGACGAACCAGCCCCACGTAACGCACCGTACGGAGCTTACCCCGTGTAGAAAGGAGGGCGCAACCTTGCAAGCTGTCAAAGTTCGGGCCGTCCCGTAAGCCGGATTCTGCTCTA
>JBKPNW010000065.1:0-2166 GCA_046732815.1 Actinomycetota bacterium
ATCACTAGGGCAGCAGGCACGCCCTTGCTCGTTGCGTCTCCCACGAGGAGGCCCAGGTGTCCATTAGATAGCTCCAAGATGTCGTAGAAGTCACCTCCAACCTCCCTAGCTGGCTGGTAGTGGTGGACGATCTCCCAGCACTCTAGCCTGGGCACGTCGTTAGGCAGGGACGCTTGCTGGATACTTCGGGCCACCTGTAACTCTTGTTCGACACGCTCCCGCTCGCGCATCTCTTGCTCTAAACGCTGCTGCATCAGCTCCGCGAGACCGCTCCCCTGACTCCACTCATCGGTGATCTTGCCCCCCACTATGCGATGGATGAGGATCAGCAGCGCCTTGAACTCATTGCCAGTGGGAGCTATGCCCATATACTCACCTCGGTCATGGGTGGCTCTTGCGCTGAAGCTGGTCACCACCTCGTTCCCCTCAGCAACCTGCTTCTCGATGACGTAGCGGGTGTGGGAGTAGGCGGCTTGATACTCGGTGAATGCCCCCAAGTAGCCCTCGCGGCCGGGCCGTTCGCCGGGGATCAGGTTGTGGTCGACGAAGTCTGGGGCCAGCATCTCCTTCACGGTGTCTAGGTCTCCCTTAGCATGCGCTTCCAAGAAGCGGCGGACCAGGGCCTTGTTCTCCTCTACCGACATGCTTCTCTCCTCCTTGCCAACCTAACTTCTTCCTTTGGGTCGGCAACAACATCCATGATGCCACCCGGAGAGGTTGGGCGCATTGACCGGAAGCTTATTCACCCAAGTGTCTGGAAGGTAATTTCTCCGAAGTTCGGCTCGTGGCCTACTACTGCGGCACGACAGCGACGGCGTCCATCTCCACCAAGAAATCCGGATGCGCTAGAGCCGACACGAACACCCCCGTGATAGCCGGTGGGTTGGGTGCCTGGGGCCAAGCGTTCTGGAAGGCGGCAAAACTCGCCTGCAGCGATTGCCCCTCGACCACGTAGATGTTCCACTTGATGATGTGCTCTGGTCTCGCACCTCCAGCCTCCAGCGCCGCGCGCAGGTTGGCTAAAACCTGCTCGACCTGCGCCACGATGTCGCCCTGACCAACTATCTCTCCTGAGGCGTTGATGGCATCCTGACCGCCGATGTGCACGGTCCTGACGTTTCCTTCAACTACGACGACGTTGGTGAAGGCGGGGTTCTTGTTTAGGGAATCAGGGTCGATGTAGCGCACCGACCCAGCGCCCCCTACGCTACTATTCGGGAAGTCGGACATCTCAAGAGTCCTTTCGTTCGTGATTTGAGTGCCCGCTAATATTACGCAGGCCGCGAGCTGTGCCCATCGCTGTTCACCGAAGTGCCTAGTTAGGCAAATTCTCCGAAGTTGCGACAGCCCTTCTAACCTTTCACACTGGGCTCGTTGATCAACTGGTTAGGCGGGACCCATCGGCCCCGCCTTCTCTTACGGGGAGGTGGGCTAAAGCTATGTACGTTGCAGTGCGCCGATACGAGGGTGTTACCCACCCGCAAAGGGTGGCCAAGGTGGCCGAGGAGGACTTTGTGCCCATCATCAGTGAACTGCCGGGATTCGTGGCTCACATACCCCTAAGCGTCCCATATCCGGACCGGCCGCCTGCTCGACGGTGTAGAAGCCTCGATCTTGCATCTAGGTTTGGTCGGCTTCGCTTTGCCGCTCTGCCTCCCTCATAGCGATGATCTCCTCCCCGGTGCGCCAACCTCCGGGATGATCTCTTCTAACAACCCGGCGCATCAGGAGATTTATCAGACCTGTGTGATGATCGACCCAATCCTGTAGGTTCACGTCGTAACCGTGATCTTCTTCCTTGGCGATCTCGAAGTACAGTTCGAAGGCATGACCGAGGTGGTAAAGGATAAGGGCTTCGCGCTCCTCTACCCCGTGACGCTGGGCTATGTCTGCAACCCTGTCCCTGTCGAACTCCACGTATCGCCCCCCCTCTCTGCTCGCTCCCCACCACCGCGTATCTTACTCTTACCCGGCCGTGCCCGTCAGCGGCCATCCTCGCGGCTCTCGGAGGGCTCTGAGAGGTCGGGCACGTCTCCGCCCGCCGGGCGCCGCCTATTCACCGAACTTCGCCTGATCACGATTCTGCGAACTTTGGATTGACGGGGTTCTAAGAAGTTCGGCAGAGACCTTCTCGAAGTACCCTAAGTAGCCGACGGCCCGCCGGAG
>JBKPNW010000066.1:0-5058 GCA_046732815.1 Actinomycetota bacterium
CTCCACCTTCCCCCTCTCCTCCTCCCTGCGCGCCGCCCTGGCCGGCTTCACGAAGCTCTATGCCGACCGCTACGCAGCAGAGGGCGTCAGGATGAACAACGTGCTGCCGGGCTACATAGAGAGCTTCGAGATAGACGAACAGACCCGAGAGTCGATACCGATGCGGAGGCGGGGCACAGTCGAAGAGATCGCGAAGACCGTGGCGTTCCTCGTATCGTCCGATGCCTCCTACATCACGGGACAGAACATCCGCGTGGACGGCGGGCTGACCAGATCCGTATGAGATGGCCAACTTCTTAGAACTGCGTTAGGGCGAAGTTCGCGTGCATGGCACACAGTGCCGGTCCCAGAGGTCCTATCGGTGACGCCACTGCGCCTAGCCATGGGCCGACCCCCTGCGTACCGCTATACGGCGAGACGGGTGTACGCTCCTGAGGTTCGCTGCCAGGCCGGGACTACCCTAGGAGGTGCCACCAGCGGCTCGACGTTGCCGCCTAAGCGCCACCACGTGCGCCTGCAGTGGTTTCCCCTCCTCTGCCATCGCTAGCCCCTCGTTAGTTCTAAGCGGGGCGTGTGCACCTCCGAGAGCCGAGCGCGGAAACGCAACCAGAAACCGTTTGTGTTTTGTAGGGTACGTAACCCTGATGCGGCAGGCGATTCGACGGGGGCTACGCGCTAACCTCGCAGGGCACCCTCTGCGGACTTCACGTCGACGGAGTTCTGAAAAATTCAGCTGCGGGCTGCAGAACGCATCAGCGTAAGGAGGGTTATGTCATCCTCCTGCTCCCAAGCCTCTCCAACGAAGGAATAGAGTTCCTCTAAGAGTGCCTCGTCCAGCGACTCCTCCTCACCGTGTTCGGACACGAGCGCCTGCAAGCGCGGAAAGCCGAACATCTCCCGCTGCGGGTCGTGGGCCTCAACCAAGCCGTCCGTGTAGAGGAGGGCGCTGTCGCCCAATTCCAGGTAACCCTCCTTCTCCTCATAGTTCATCCCCGGCATCAACCCGAGGGGCATCCCTCTCGCCCTCAGTTCCACGGCGTCACCATCATGATGTAAGTAAGGCAGGTCATGACCGGCGTTGGCGTAGCGCAACAGCCCACTCTCGGGATCGAGGATGGCGCAGAAGCAGGTGACGAACATGTTGGCAGGGATGTTGGGACAGAGCGCCTCGTTGACCCGCTCGAGCATCACGCCTGGTGAGGAATAGCCCTGGGCTGCGAGGCGCAGCATGCCGCAGGTGGTGGACATAACCAGCGCGGCGGGCACTCCCTTGCCTGTTGCGTCTCCCACGACCACTCCGAGTCGACCATCAGAGAGGAGGTGGAAGTCGTAGAAGTCTCCTCCCACCTCTCTAGCGGGCCGGTAGTAGGGAGTGATCTGCCAGCCTTCCAGGGTGGGCACCTCCTCAGGAAGCGAGGCTTGTTGGATGCTTCGGGCAACCCTAAGCTCCTGCTCCACACGCTCTCGCTCGCGAATCTCCTGCTCGAGACGCTGGCCCAGAAGTTCGGAGCGGCCCGTTCCCGCGCCCCACTCCTCGGAGATCTTGCCCCCGGAGAGGCGGTGGATGAAGATGGCTATGGAGGCTATCTCTCTGCCGGTAGGCGTCGTGCCCAGAAGTTCACTTCCAGCGTGGGTGCCACGCCCGCTGATTCGGCTTACCACCTTGTCGCCTGCGGCCACCTGGTCTTCGATGACGAAGCGGACGTCGGAGAAGGCATTGACAGACTCGGCCGCGTGGCGCATGTAGCTCTCACGGTCAAGCTGTTGGCCGGGGGTCGCGGCATGGCTGACAAAGTCGGGAGCTAGCATCTTGTCCAACGTGTCTAGATCCGTCTCAACTCGCGCCTCGAAGAAACGGCGGGCCAATGCTATGTTCTCTTCTACCGACACGGAAGTCCCTCCTTGCCCACCCGCGTTTTTCTCCGACGGGTTGGCAACATCCATAATGCCACCCGAGGGGGTCTGGCGCATCGATCGGAGCCTTATTCACCGGAGTGCGTGCAAGGTACGTTCTCCGAAGTTTAGCCATCACGAAGGTGCGAAAGGCTGGTACCCGAATCCTCAGGGACTCGAGCCAGGAGTAGGGTGGCCCTAGTCGGGTCAGGCTTGGTTGGCGGCCGCGGTCACATCCTTGACGGTGATGCGACCTCCGGAACCCGTGCCCTCTATCTTAGAGAGGTCCACCCCGAGAGCCTCCGCCTTGCGTTCGGCGGCGGGCGTAGCCCGCGCCTTATCCTTCTGCTCACCGGCTTCCCCGGGCGTGCTCGCCTCGCCTACCACCGCCGCCGCTTCCTCCTCAAGCGGAGCTTCTGCGCCTTCTTCCGGCTTCGGAGTGGCGGGGGTGCTTTCGTCTCTGGCAATTCTTCGAAGCAGCCAAACTGCGAGCGAAATTCCTATGAGTGCGAGCAGAACAGCAATCCCCAGCCCCACACCTGTGCCGTAAGCTCCTCCTTTGCTCTTGGCGCTTGTGGTTCTTCCGATTCGTCTCGACATGCTCTGGGCATCTCCTTCGTTGCTTCCCTTATTAAATTCTACTCCTATATGTTCCAGATACTCAGCGGGTGCAATTCCTCGACACCGCCTCCGTCTTTCTGGGTGCGCTGGCAGGGATGGCCAATACCACCGCCGCTCCACTTCCGAGAGGAAACTATTGCACTGAAGCTCGTATAAGAGGTGGCGTAGAGCGCAAGCGAGATCAGGATAGAGAGGAGGGCCCCTCCGACGTAGATTCCTTTGCCACCATTCATGTTCTATTCCTTCCTAGAGAGTTTGCTTGATATGTCCTGTACCCGGCGGATGTTCTTGGTAATCGACAGAGACCAAAGCTGTGTGCCTCGCGCGAACTTCCGCGTTACGGTTCTAGGAAGTTCGTAAGGGTAGCGGGGTCCGAGAAGATCACACTCCGATAGGTTTCGTACCCCTTGCCGTAACGCCTGAGAGACGGTGCTGTTGTAGAGTGAAACCGTGGCAGAAGAGAGAAGGAACCGGGGTGGAGGAGGCGGTCGTCGAAGCGCCCGTCGGTCCTCACGCCTTGCCGGGGCCTTGTGGGTGCTCTCGCTGGCGCTCGTGGTGTGTAGCTTCGTCTTTGTGGGACTCAGCTGGCATGCCAGGGACTCATCGGGTGGCGTGGTTGGTTTCGCCGGGTTGTTGCCTTTCGCGGACGCGCTCGCCTTCACCACCGTCGGCGCCCTCGTCGCCTCGCGACGCTCAGAGAACGCTATAGGCTGGTTCTTCTGCGCGGTGGGTCTCGTGCTGATTACGGAAGACCTCACCGAATCGTATGCCAACCTAGCCCTTTTCGCGCGCTCGGGTTCGCTCCCGGGTGGACGGATAGCAGCCTGGGCCTCCGCGTGGCTCGGTGGCCCGGGTTTGCTGGGTATCTTCGCGTTCCTGCTCCTGCTGTTCCCCGATGGTCGGCTGCCCGCCCGCCGCTGGCGGCCCGTCGCTTGGGTCGCCGCCTTAGCCATAGCGGTCGTAACCTTCCTACACGCCTTCCGCCCCGGCCCGCTCACGAACTCCGCCTTTCCCTCCGTCACCAACCCCTTCGGCATCGAGACCCTCGCCGGCGTCCGGGACCTCCTGGAGTTCGCGGCCTTCTTGCTGATGCTGGGGACGGTACTCGTCTCCGCGGTCTCGCTCGTCGTGCGCTTCAGGCGCGCCCGTCTGCTGGAGCGCCAGCAGATCAAGTGGTTCGCTTACGCGGGCGCTTTCCTGGCCCTCGTTTTCTTGGCCGGCCCGACCGTCTTGTGGTCGCCTGCGGTGCCGGGGTGGGTCTGGTTTTGCGCCTTCTTCCTCGCCGTCGCGGGCATGCCCGTCTGCGCCGGCATCGCGATCCTTCGCTATCGGCTCTACGAGATAGACACCCTCATTAACCGCACGCTCGTCTACGGATCTCTTACCGTCACGCTGGTTGGACTCTACTTCGGCGGCATAGTGGTGTTGCAGCGTGTCTTCGTCTTGCTCACGGGTGAGCAGTCCACTCTAGCTGTCGTTGCCTCTACCCTCCTGATCGCGGCCCTGTTCAACCCCTTGAGACGGCGAATCCAGTCGTTCATAGACCGTCGCTTCTACCGCAGCAAGTACGACGTGAGGAAGACCCTGGAAGCCTTCTCGGCCAAGCTACGCGAAGAGACGGACCTTGAGGCGCTGAACGCCGAGCTGGTAGGTGTGGTCAAGGAGACGATGCAACCCGCCCACGTCTCGCTATGGTTGCGCCCCGAGAAGGCGTTGAAAGGCGCACAGAAAGACTAGCCGCCGCCTTATTCAGCGGAGTGCGTGAAAGGGAAATTCTCCGAAGTTCGTCAGGATAGTTTCAAAAACCACCCATCTGGGGAATGGACGGGTGAATCCCCGAGTCTGAGGAGAACTCGATGAAGGCGATCTTCCGAGATGAGTACGGCTCACCCGATGTTCTGCAACTCGGGGACATAGACAAGCCCAAGATCGGAGACGACGACGTGCGTCTGCGCGTTCACGCTGCCGGCGTGGGTCGGGACGTCTGGCACGTAATGGCCGGACTACCCTACCCCATACGCCTGGCGGGCTACGGACTCCGCGCCCCCAAGAACCCCCTCATTGGCTCGGATGTGGCAGGGGTCGTGGAGGCGATCGGCGAAGACGTGAGCAACTTCCGGCCCGGCGACGAGGTGTTCGGCATCGGCGAGGGTTCGTGGGCCGAGTACGCGCGCGCTCGGGAGGACAAACTCGCGCCTAAGCCCTCAAACCTAGGCTTCGAGCAGGCGGCTGCCGTCCCCGTCACCGGCTTAACCGCCCTGCAAGCCGTGCGCGACCACGGAAGGGCCGCGCCCGAGCAGGAGGTGTTGATCGTGGGCGCCTCGGGCGGCGTGGGTACCTTCGCCGTGCAGATCGCCAAGGCGTTCGGCACGCACGTCACCTGCGTGTGCAGCACCGCGAAGGCAGAGATGGTTCGCTCGATCGGGGCGGATCGAGTCATCGACTACACGCGGGAGGACTTCGCCCAAAGCGAGCGGCGCTACGATCTGATCCTGGACGTCGGGGGGAACTCTTCGTTGGCGCGCCTCCGTCGCGTCCTCGCCC
>JBKPNW010000067.1:0-5332 GCA_046732815.1 Actinomycetota bacterium
CGGAGAATGTCATAGGTGCCCGAGGGAGGGGCGAAGCCCTGTACGTACGGGACCCTGACGGCTACCTGATAGAACTCAAGCTCTACACCAACGATCCAGGGACGTCTCGCGACGAATAAGGTCCGCAAGGACTTTCGCGGGAAAGTTCGATGACTGCC
Source organism: Actinomycetota bacterium (assembly GCA_046732815.1). GTDB lineage: Bacteria > Actinomycetota > Rubrobacteria > Rubrobacterales > Rubrobacteraceae > Rubrobacter_D. Next base: position 159 of record JBKPNW010000067.1, read on the forward strand.
TGCTGGCGCTTCGGATCAGGGACTCCGCAATCCGGCACACTGGTCTTAGACTGGCACGAAAAGTGGCTTAGCGGCTAACATACTCCTATGATGCCCCGCAAACGTCCCGCCGGCGGCGATCCACGGACGCGAGGCGCCAGGGAGGAGATGATCCAGGGCCCTGCCGGCGTCGACCTAGATGTCCACGGCTTCTCCATGCGGGCCGTGAACCTGCCACTCTTCCGCCGTACGGAGGACGGGAATCTCGCGCAGGTCTTGCGGCTGGTGGTGCGTGCTGAATCGATGGCAGGAAGCGTAACCTTTACGGTCTCCGACAGGGCTACCACCCTCGACACGGCCAGTGCCAGGATCGACGAGGGTCGGACTATCCTGGATCTCTTCGTCCCCGAGGTCTACGAGCCTCGCACGTTCAGCCTCAGGGTCGAGGCCACGGACAGGGAGCCGTTCGAGGCAAGAGTAGAGGTTCGTCCTCAGCGCAAATGGTCGGTCTTTCTCGTCCACCATTCGCACCTCGACATCGGCTACACCGACACCCAGGGCTCGGTACTACAGCACCACCTGCAGTATCTGGACTCGGTCCTGGATCTCACTTCGGCCACCGACGACTGGCCGGAGGACGCGAAGTTCCGTTGGAACGTGGAAGCCACCTGGCCACTGCTGCACTGGATAAAGAGCAGGCCGGAACGCGACAGGAGCAGGTTCTTCGACCGCGTTCGCGAGGGACGCGTAGAGATCTGCGCCCTCCCCTTTAGCATGCACACCGAGGCGTATTCGATCGACGAGCTGGCGCGCCAGCTACGCTTCGCCGACGAACTGCGCGAGCATCACAACGTGCCCATACAGACCGCCATGCAGACCGACGTGCCGGGGGCAACGATCGGCCTCCTTACTTCGCTGGTCGACGCGGACGTCCGCTACCTGTCTGTAGCCCACAATTATGCGGGTCGCTCTGCCCCGGACCTGGTCGGCGGTCAGGGGCTTACACGCCCCTTCTACTGGCGCGCCCCCAACGGTAGGCGCCTTCTGGTGTGGTACACGGACTCGCCGCACGGCAGCGCGTACATGGAGGGCAACCTCGTCGGCCTGGCCGAGGATTACCAGGTCACGGTCGAGGCGTTGCCTGGCTACCTGTCGGCCCTCGCGGAGCGTCCCTACCCGTACCAGGGTCGCGGGGAGAGCATCTTCGGGTGGACGGGCCTCGACCCCGACACCGAGGTGACGAAAGTACCTTATCCCCACGATGTGCTCCACCTGAGGGTCCAGGGCGCTTTCGCCGACAACGCGGCCCCGAGCATAGTGCCAGCCGCGATCGTGCGCGAATGGAACGAGAAGTGGGCCTATCCGCGACTGCGCCTGGCGACCAACAGCGAGTTTTTTGCGGCGGCAGAAGAGAAACTTGGAGAGGTGATCGAGACCTACTCCGGCGACTGGACCGACTGGTGGGTCGATGGTATAGGCTCGGGGGCACGCCACCTCGGCTTCAACCGGCGCGCCCAGGCTGACGTAAGGACTGCCCAGACGCTGCACACCCTCGCCGGCGCTCTCACCGAAGATGGCGACGACCCGCAGGAAGAGATAGACGAGGCATATGAGAGCATGGCGCTCTTCGACGAGCATACCTGGGGGGCCGCGAACCCCTGGATGGACGGCCTGGAGAAGGGGGAATCAGGGGCGCTCCAATGGCAGAGAAAGGCGGGTTTCGCGCGGGACGCTTGTGAGAGATCCAACGCCCTCCTCAGATCCGGCGTCCACCGCCTCTCGCATGTCTTCGGGCGATCCGGCGACTCCCTGGCCTCCGTGACGGTCTTCAATCCAAGTCGCTGGGAGCGAACCGACCCTGTCAGCGTGTTCGTGCCAGAGAGTCGCACCGGGCTCCAACGCCCCCTCGCTGTGGTCGATGCCGCCACACGAGAGCGCGTGCCCTGCGTGGTCGAGGGCCAGGGAGACGCCAGGCACAGGGCACGCGGAATCCACCTCAGCTTCGTCGCCGGAGATGTCCCGGCCTGCGGCTACAGGCGCTACGACCTCGTCGAGGGGGACGGGGAGCACGAAGGTCCGGAGGCAGGCGACGAGCCTGGTATAGAGAACGAGAACTATCGGGTGAGCTTCGACCTTGCGAGAGGACGGATCACCGAACTACTCGACAAGACCTCCGGCCTGAACCTGGTCGACGCAGACGCCCCTTTCGGCTTCGACCAGTACGTGTACGACCGGTACGCCAGCGCCCCGCACTTCAACCACCTCTCCAGCCGCATCCGGGCGAACGACCTGGCTTTGCTGGGCGGGCGCTCGGCCAGGGGGCTCGCCGTGGTGACACAGCGGTCGTCCAACCCGGTCTGGGACCGCCTAACCGTGCGCCTGGTCGGTGAGGGGGCAGACATCGTGGAGTCCACGCTGACCCTGTTCCGCGGCGTGCGGAGAGTGGACATCACCAACCGCATACACAAGGTTGGTACGCCCGAGAAGGAGAGCGTGTACTTCGCTTTCCCCTTCGCCATCAGAGACCCCTCGTTCCACTACGAGATAACAGGGGGGGTAGATTCGCCCGGCGCGCCGCACATCCCCGGCTCGGCCGACCACATGCGGGCGGTCCGGCACTGGGTCGGCCTCGAGAACGAGAGTGTCAGGCTGGCGTGGGCCACCATGGAAGCCCCGCTGGTCCAACTCGGAAACATCCACCTCCCTTACCTCCCCTTCCCAGAGACCATCGAACCGGAGATCGCCAACCCCGCGACGGTGTACTCCTGGGCCCTCAATAACATCTGGGACACCAACTTCCCTTCGCAACAGCAGGGCGAGATGGTGTTCTCCTACGCGGTCGCCTCGGGGGACGATATGGAGACGCCCGAGCTTGGTATGAGGACCGCGGCGGCGCTGACGACGCCCCTACTGGGGATCCTCTCTGCGCCATCCGCCGAGAACGACCTTCCGGAGCGGGGCAGCTTCTGCTCCGTAGACCATCCCCGGATAGATGTCGTGGCCCTCACGCCATCGAGGCGGGGGCACGACCTCACGGTGATGCTCCAGTCCCTGTCCTCCGAGAAGGAGGAAGTCTGCGTCTCGTTCGGGATGCTGAGTGTCGCCCGGGCCTGGGTAGGGTCGCATCTCGAAAGGCACCTGCAAGAGGCGAGGGTCGAGGGCGAGAACATCCGGTTCGCCGTTTCTGCAGGGGGTCTCGTCTCCCTGGCCGTGGATCTGGAGCGAGGGAGGTAGAATATGGCGGACGAGTTTCGCGGCAAGGTGGCGATCGTAACCGGTGGTGGGGCCGGCATCGGGCTCGCGGCCGCAAGGAGGCTGGCCCAGGAGGGGGCCTGCGTCGTGATCTGCAGCGACCGTGAAGATCAGGCCAGGCAGGAGGCCGGCAGTCTACGCGAAGAGGGCCTGGAAGTCAGTGGGATGAGGGGGGACGTGACCTCCTCTACTGACATGAAAAGCCTCGTCGACTTCACTGTGGAGACCTATGGAGGCGTAGACGTGCTCGTCAACAGCGCCGGAGTCCAGCGCTACGGGACGGTCGTAGACACCGAAGAAGAAGTCTGGGACGAGGTCCTTGACATCAACCTCAAGGGGATATACCTGGCGGCCAGGCATGCCATCCCCGCGATGAGAGAGCGCGGAGGAGGTGCGATCGTCAACGTCTCGAGCGTGCAGGCGATAGCCTCGCAAACGGGGGTGGCAGCCTACACCGCGAGCAAAGGCGGCATCAACGCGCTCACGAGGGCGATGGCCACCGATCACGCCGAGGAGAATATAAGGGTCAATGCCGTGTGCCCGGGTTCCGTCGACACGCCGATGCTCAGATGGGCGGCGGACCTCTTCAAGGCGGAGAGCACCGTCGAGGCGACGGTCGGGGACTGGGGCAGGATGCACCCTTTGGGGAGGGTCGCCAGACCGGAAGAGGTCGCCGAAGTGATCTGCTTCCTCGCCAGTCCGAAAGCGAGCTTCGTAACGGGGGCAGACTACAGGGTCGACGGCGGCCTGCTCGCGGCCCTCGGGGTAAGACTCCCGGAATAGTCCCGCGGTCGCCGGGGAGAACCTTGAAGATAGCCGACACAAGCGCAGCCACCGTGAGGATTCCTGGTGGTCCACTGAATGCGGACCAGGAGTACCTCTGAGAAGCCAATAGCCTCAAAGGAGACACCCCATGAGGTTCGTAGTCGCCCCGGAAATCTTCGAGCTGTTCCCCGGCCTCAAACTTCCGGTCGCCGTGGCGGAGGATGTCTCTCCTTCCGCCGACGTGGCGGAGATCGAATATCTGTGGAGGCAGACCTGGGAAGATGCTGCTCGCTCGGCCTCGGATTACGACAATCCCCAGTCTCACCCGCGGGTCGCCGCCTGGCGCACGGCCATGAGTGAGATGGGGATCTCGGGCAGGAAGTTCCCGAGCTCTATAGAATCGCTTCTGCGACGTGCTTTCAAGGGCGGAGCTCCCCCGCGCATCAACTCGCTGGTGGACTTCTACAATGCCATCTCTCTGCGGCACGTGGTCCCCGCTGGAGGCTTCGATCTAGACGAGATAGTCGAGACGCTGGAGCTGAGGCTCACCCGCGCGGGAGACGCCTTCCATCCACTGGACGGCTCTGCTCCGGAGAGCGTCGGAGAGGGCGAAGTCGCCTACGCCAGCGGCACCGAGATCCTGACGCGCCACTTCGTCTACAAACAGTCCCGCAAAGCGCTCCTCGACGACTCCACCACCTCACTCTTCCTGGTCTCCGAGGTGCTCGGGGAGGTCGGCGGGGGAGCGGCAAACGCCGTCCTTGGGGACTTCACCAGCGGCCTTAGGCGTCACTTCGGCGCAGAGCCGGCGACCTTCATCGTGGAAGAGGACAGCCCGGAGATCTCTCTCCGGTAGACGCTAGATGTCCTCCGCATAAAGGAGATAGCGTCTGCTGCAAGTTCCGAGGTTGCCGGGGTCTTTGAGGATCGTTATTCTCGCCTACGCTCCCCCGCTATCTCGACCAGCGCTGAGTCAGCGGACCCTTCTCACCGAGTAAGGGATCGGCTCCTGGTAAAGGTACGTCGCGGATGTTCTCCAGAACCTCCGGGCGCTCGCCCTCTTCACCGGTACGCAGATCATAAGCTTCCTGTCCGCGCGGGTAGGCCCCGACGACCGAGAATTCACCGTTCGACCCCTTGTTGCAGTGTCCGACACCGGCCGGTATCACCACCACGTC
>JBKPNW010000068.1:0-7995 GCA_046732815.1 Actinomycetota bacterium
AGCATGGAGACGGCCTGATCCCTGCCGTCCCTTATGATGTGGATGACCCTGGCCTCGGGATAGACTCTGGCCACCTCCTCGATAAAGTCAGTATTGAGCAGCGGCGACTTGTCGCCGACCAGCTTCTTGTCGGTCTTGCGCAGTTGCCCCAGGAGGAAGTGCTCGGTCGCAAGGCGGGTCAGGTTATCGAGGTGCGTGGCGGGGTCGCCTTCCCTGGCCCACACGGAGCGTTCGACCCAGAGCCTCAGGTACTCGGAGTCGAGCAGCGCGTAGTAGAGGGAACTCGCCAGGGCCCGCGTCCCCTCGGGATCGAAGTTCGCCCGCCTCCAGTCGGCGGCGAAAAACCGCCCCTCCCCTTTGCAGAGTATCTCGGGGTGACCGTCCAGCGTCCTCATCAGCCAGGAGGTGCCCGATTTGCCCAACCCCGTAACGAAGAACACAGGGGTGTTGGAGCCCGGGGTTCGGACCGTCTTCGGCGTGTCCCGTACTCGAAACGTCGGTCTGCCGGCCGAAGGTCTCGCCGCTTCGATCCCTGAGGCGCCTTGGCGAACGCGTGCGAGCGCCTTGCCGAGGCGGGATCTCAGACCCCTAGTGGCCACATCGAGGCCCGTCACCCCTGTCTCCAACTCGATGAGGAGGCTCGTGTTTCGCCCGAGGCTGAGCGTGATCTTCTTTTTCAGAGTGGGCAATACTCTCTCCGTTCAGGTGCTCCACCCGCCGGTTCGCCCCGATCACCGTTCGAGATTAGTCACCTTCCCGTAAGTTGAGCTCCACTCGGGGTAGAACTCCTCGATTATGGGGACCGTTAGCTCCTCTACTATCCTGGCCTGCTCGGGGGTGAGGTCCTGCCTCCAGCCTCCCGGGGTGGCCTTGCGGTGGGGTTTGTCCGGCCCCTTCTTGTTCTCGGGGACGTTCTCCCAGGCGTGCCTCTCGACCACCGCGGCGAGCTCACCCTCATTCACAGGTATACCTAAAGCCGAGTAGAGTCCTTTCATGGTCTCCAGGGTGTTTGTCCGCAGGTCTTCGTAGCGGACGGCGGCTTTGGGACCCTCGTGTTTCCCGTAGGCCTCTCTGGCATTGCCGAGGCTCATCGCGTACATGTTGGCCCATTGGCGTGCGAACTCGTCGGGGTCCGTGTCGGCGAGTGAATCGCCGCCCCCGTTCGTCCGCCAGCCCTCGCCCCAGCTGCCCTTCCTCTGGGCGGCCAGGGCCGAGGAGACCACGTCTCTAGGGTCGCGGACGAGCAGGATCATACGGCTATCGGGGAAGGCTTCCGCGAGCAGCGGCGCCCCGATAGAGCCGTTGGGCTCTTTGATCGCCAGGTAGCCGTTCTCGCCGAGACCCGAGAATCGCGCGTTGGCGCCCTCGAGCACGAAGTTGCGTATGGAGTGGATCCAGGCCTCCCTGTAATCGTCTCCCAGGGCGTAGTCCTTGCGCCCCCGCATCCTGTCCCCGGCCCTGATGTAGTAGGCCGTGCCGAAGAGCTCGCCGACGTAAGGTTCGTTCCACCTGGCGTGGCCGTCGAGATCTCCCATCATGGTGCTTAGCCAGCTGCTCCCCGTTCGTCCCGAGCCGAACATCCAGATCATGTTCTCCGGCTTTACGTCCCCGCCGGGCAAGCCGAAACTCCCCGCGGCCAGCCGGGAGCGCAGCCTGGCGTTCTCCCTATTCTTCTCCCCGAGCTCCCGGCGCAGGCGTTCGATCCTCTGGTCCGCAGGCTCTCTCGGGCTCCCACCGGAGCCCTGTGGTTCTGGTACCCCGCCGTGGACGAGACCTGCTTCCAGGTTCAAGAAAGCCCTCACGCTCCGGACTGCAACTACCACGCGCTGCCTGAAAACCGGCATCCTACGAACCTCTCATTCGCGCGCCGCCCTCTTTGCGACGACCGCGTACTCCCCCGTCTCGTAGCGGTCGACCTCCACCTCGCCCGTCCCGTTGGGATGGAACACGTAGGCGCTCTCGAAGCCGTTGATCTCGCAAAGCGCCAGCGCCACCTCGGGGAAGAGCGGATGCTGGTGGGTGGGGTCCACCCAGAAGGTCTTCAAGGCTGGAACGGAGTGCGGGTTGACGGTCTCGAGGATAAAGAGGCCTCCGGGTCTGAGCTTGCGCCGGCCGAGCTCGTAGAAGCGCAAGAGCTCCTGGTAGGGCATATGCTCTATCACCTGGGCGCAGAAGATGGCGCCTATGGAATCGTCGGCGCACTTCTCCAGGTAGGAGTTCGCGTCGGCCACCTTTACGCGCTCGTGGCCCTTCTCCCTGCACCGCCCGACCATGTCGGGGTCAGGGTCTATACCAGCGTACTCGAGCCCACGCTCGCGCAGGAGATCCAGGAACTCCCCGCGTCCGCACCCGATATCGAGTACGGGCTCGCGGTCGCCGAGGAGGCTGAGGTAGCGGCGCTGGCGGTCCCGGATAAAGTGCTCGGGACCGCGGAAGATGTCCTCGAACGCGTCGTAGGTACCCGCGCGCGCAGGGTCGCCGTCGCGGCGCCCGTAACCCTGGACGCGCCCCGCCACCGGCTCCTCGAAGATCTCGAACGGGGAACCCGAGACGTAGGGGAGGGTACGGGTCTCGGCCACGAGCTTCTCTGCGGTCTCCACGCGGGGGACGAGCCCGCCCAGCTTCTCGCCGAGCGTGCGGACCGCCGCGAAGAGCTGGTCGTTGATCTTCTCTTGCTGTGCCGTAAACGGGGTTATGAGACGGGATATCGTCTGCCTACGGAATCCGCCCGTGTCGTCCTTTTTCGGAGAGCGGCCCCCTGATCCACCACCAGACCGTATGGCCGGTCCGCTCTCCGTCAACCGCTCCTCCAGACGCTCGAGCCGCGCTGCCTGGGTCCTTGCCAGCTCCCTGTGGTGGTTTACGGCGCCCAGCAACTCGGCGCGGTCTTTCGCGTGGCGCTTCTCGAGCTGGTTGAGAGTGGCGCGCAGGTTCTGGTCCGCCTCCTTCGTGGTGGCCAGGAGCTCTTCGTTCACCGTCCTCTGCTGCAGGGCGAAGGGCCACATCAGCTTTAGCAGAACACGCCGAAAGGGGGCGAGGGCCCTGCCGAGGGTCGAGCCCGAAGGCGCCGGCCGGGGGGTGGTCGCTATGCGGTGCGTGAGCGGGTTCGTATCGAGCCCCGCTGCGCTGTGCACGAGAGGTCTGTCCCCGACATCTCTAGCCCCCCGCCCCGCACGGACACGACGGATACGGGCAGCCATCGCCTTTCCCGCGGTCTCGGCGGAGTGGTCTCGGCGGAGGTCTTTTGAGGCCCTCCGGCCGCGCTCGGTGGCCTCCTGTTGGTCCTCGAAGACGCGGCGCATCAGGCTTGCGGCGTGCCCGACGTCGGGCTCGGCCCACTCGCCGGAGGCCGGATAGGGCCCGGCGCCCTCACCGACCTGCCTCAGCGTGTAGTCGACGGGGTAGCTGTTTTGCGGCGTCATGAACTCCATGTTGCCAGAGTATCCTGTTGCGATCACCGGCTTGCCGAGGTACATGGCCTCGGCGAGGGTGTTGCCGAAACCCTCCGAGCGGTGCAGCGAGACGTAGCAGTCGCAGCCGGCGAACATCGCGTTCTTCTCGGCCGCCGTGACGTAGCGGTCTACGACGTGTATGTCCCTGTGCTTGCGTGCGGCCCCGACCAACCTCTCGTGCTCTTGTGGGTAGTGCTCGCCGTTTATGGACTTGAGCACGAGGGAGGCCCCCGAGCCCTCGGGGAAAGCCCTTTCGAACGCTTCGACGAGGGCGAGCGGGTTCTTCCGCTCGAAGACGCTGTGGTAGTCGAAAACGAACAGGAAGACGAAGCCCTCGGGCAGCCCCAGGTCAGCCCGGTCGAACTCTTCTATCTCGGGCATGGACACTGGCATCGTCACCTTCACCACCGGAAGAGGGGAGACGGCCGAGATCGCGTCGGCAACGAAGTGCGAGCCGACCCAGACTTCGTCGAGGTGGTCGAAGGCCTTGTGGAAGTGTTCGGGAAACTCGTCTATCTCCCACCACCAGAGGCCTATGGAGTAGCGGTCGAAAAAGAAACCCGGTCCCGCCCTCTGGGCGAAGGTAGGGAGCATGTCGGCGTTGACGCAGATGAGGTTGACGGGGAAGGTCGGCGCGATCGCGTCCGTCTCGTACTCGTGCTCCTGGCGGCTCGCTGAGGCGGAGAGGCCGACCGTGGCCACTGGCATCTCCGCGCTCTGTAGCGCCGTGACCACCTGCCTCGCGGTCTCCCCGACGCCGAGCTCGGCGCGGAAGTACCCCGCGACGTTGACCCCGACGGGGGCATCCGAGTTCTGCGTAGCATCCTCGCCGTCCTGTGCGGCAGAAGGATGCACAGGATAAGGCAGCTTCACCCGCCCGTGGACGCGGTGCCACTCGATCAGGCGCATCGCATCGGGACCGTCGAGGTTCGGGAACTCCTGCCTGAGGTCGGGCCGAGAAGAGTAGATCTCGTAGAGGTAGCGCGTGACGCCGTGCTCCCCGCCCACCGGAGCCGGTTCGTTGAGCCAGGCGACGAACCTGTCGGCGCCTTCCTGGGTGAAGATGGACTCTTGCGGTGCTCCCTCGCCCTTGCGGTAGAGCCTGTGCATGACCGAGTCCAGCGTCACGCCGTTCGGCAGCACGCCGTAGGAGTAGGGCCAGTTCATCGCCTCCTTGTAGCCGTTGGCGAGCAACTCGTCCGCGTAGGTGTTACAGGCGCGGGCCAGCGCGGAGCCGCGCCGGATCTCGACGCGGGTCTGGTGCTTGCTGAGCCGCTTTCTGTGGTCGGGATCGAAGCCGGAAAAGTGGAAAAAACGCAAGGGTAGCCCGTCGACGTAGTAACGGCCTTTGCGGTAGGTCATTTCCCTGCCGTGCAGATTCCAGTAGGCCACGTTGTAGGAGGGGTCGTGCAGGACGTAGAAGTCGGGCCTAATGCCGTGCACGAAATCCATCCACCGCTGGTCGACGAAGTAACCGGCGTCGGGGGCGACCACGCAGTCCGTCCTCAGGCGTTCGGACCACCAGTCGAGCAGGCGGTTCGTCTGTGCCCCGCGCTCCAGGGAGATAAAGCCGAGGTTGTAGGTGCCCGAGATCAGGATGTCAGCCTCGGAGGGCCTCTTCCCGTCGCGGGGGAGAGGGGTGGTGATGTGGGGGATGAGGACGAGCCCGTGCTCGCGGGTCAGGGTGTCTATCTCCTCCAGCTTGTCGTAGAGGCGGATATCCGGGTCGAGGTAGGCGATCCGCTCCAGGCCGCGCTCCTCGAGCAGGTGCGCGAGCAGCCACGGCTTCACGGCAGTCGAGAGCTCCAGCACGTCGTAGATCGCCGCCATGTGCTCATAGTCGTCGATGCCTAACTGGGCCGGTGCAACCAGCTCGAACGGTTCGGAGGAGGCGTCTATGTAACCTGCGGTATCGTCTATAACGAGCACGTAGCACGTCTGTCCGGGGTTATGCTCCAGAAAGGACTCCGCCAGCACCCTCGCATGGGCGGCATAGTTCTTCGCGATAATCGTGCAGATATCCATAGCCGGCATTGAACCATACTTCGGCCAGGCACTTCGCAAAACAGCAGAAAACCTGATACGGTTCGATCGTCAATCAGGGACCATTCAAGGTGTAGAATGAGATGCGATCAGAGCCGGCACCGATAAGTTTGAAGACCCGAGGGGTACGGTGCTGCACGATTTGAGAAGACTCCAGGATTTCGGGAGAGATGGGTGATCGAAGCGCGAAGCCAGGCGGAGTGGACGAACAGGGAGGGGCTCCCCGAGTACGCGGTCCGCTGGAACTGGGTTGAGGACCCCTCCCCCTCGGGCTTCACCGCCGTCCTCAGGGTCAAGGACGAGGCGAGATCGCTGCCCTGGGTCCTGCCCTGGGTCTTGCGCTGCGTGCAGCGGGTGATAGTGGTCGACAACGGCTCCACCGACGCCACCCCGGAGGTGGCAAGAGAGGTCGCCGAAGGGTTGGGTTTGGGCGATAGGCTTGAGGTACTCTCCTACCCGTTCTCCGTCTCGCGGTGCGGGCCTGAGCACCTGTGGACCTACCCAGACTCGGTGCACAGCCTCACCTACTTCTACAACTGGTCTTTCTCGCACGTCAGGACGCGCTACGCGCTGAAGTGGGACGGGGACATGGTTTTGACGCCGGAGGGGGAGGGGGTCATGCGCGACCTCTCCTGGCAGCTTGAGGGCATCGACGCCGCGATCACGATGAGGCGCGATCCTGTCTACGTCGAGAGCGAACGCGTCGCCTACGTCGACACTGCGGTGGGGAAGGCCGAGCCGTGGGGCTGGCGGAACTCCCCGGAGCACACGTTCATCAAGTGCTTCGACTGGGAGCATATAAGGCCCGATTCCGACTACAACCTCCAGGCGCCGGACTGGATGTGCTTCGAGCTGAAGTGGCTGGACGCCGACGAGTTCGGGCACTGGTCCCACACCGACTTCAAGGTCGAGATCAACAGGAGAAAGCGTCGGGAGTGGGATCTGTTCCACGCGCTAAGGGGGGGGGCGTCGCTGCCGGAGGGGGTGGTGCGAGTAGAGAGCCCGGAGGGGTTGCATGTCATCGAGCACCTCCGCCAGACGTACGTGCCCCTGGTGCGCCGTAATGCTCGAACCGAAGCGATCCTGCGTGGTCTCGCCAGGATAGAGGAGAGGCCGCCGCTGGTCGAGGGCCGCGGCGAAGCAGGACTCTTCGCCGGGAGGGATGCCATGCATCCGGCGCACAACGGGAAGGGAACATCGCGTGAGTAAACACCTGCTGCTCGTAGCCGGTTCCGGCCGTAGCGGCACCAGCCTGTTCGCGAGTGTCGTCGGCAACCTCGGCTTCCACGTGCCCAGGCCGTGGGTAAAGGCCGACGACAGCAATCCACGAGGCTTCGGCGAGCCGCAGTGGGTCGTCGACAGGCACACGAAGTATTTGCGCCAGGCCAACGTTCACGCCTCGGACGCCCGACCGACCGCATGGGCGGACACCGCCAAGCTCTGTCTCGACGAGCAGGTCAGCACCGAGGTGCGCCTGTGGTTGGGCGAACAGTTCTCGAACCACGAGCAGGTGCTGATCAAAGATCCCAGGCTGCTATGGTTTCTACCGCTGTGGCGCCGGGTCGGCGAAGAACTGGATGCGAACGTTCACGTGGTGACCATGCTCCGCCACCCGGCCGAGGTGGTGAGGAGCAAGCTCCATTGGTACTACAACATGACCCTTTTCGACGCCAACCGCGCGGCGGGGTGGCTCAATACCATGTTGTTCACCGAGCGGGCCACCCGCGAGCACCGCAGGGCCTACGTACGGTTCGAGGATCTACTCGAAGACTGGACCCAGCCGATCGCGCGCGTCAGCGCCCAGCTCGAGGTTCCGACCCTGGTGAACGCGCGGGCCAGGGAACAGCTCTCGGCCGACAGCATCGTCGACAGCTCCCTGCACCGCTCGAGGGCGACCTGGGAGGATCTCGACATTCCGAAGGGCCTGATCTACCTTATCGAGCAGGTGTGGGAGGACTTGTTGTCGCTCGCCGACCCCGAGGCAGACGGGGACGAAGCGGTGTTCGATCGCCTGGATGCGCACCGCGAGGAGTACGTGTCCCTCTACCGCCATGCCGAACATGTTGCCCAGTCGACCACGCTGGCGGCGACCAGGCCACTGCTCCAGAAGAAACCATCCAGATCCGTCGCGGCGAAACCGAGCGTGGCGGCCCGACTGGCCAGCGCTCGGCCTAATCAACTGGTAAGTCCCCCGCCCGCCCAGCCGGAGCCAGCCCCGAACTCGCGGTGGGCCCTGGCGAGGCGACTGATCCCCGCCAGGGCGCGTAACCTTATACCCCTTCGAGTAAAGCGGGCGCTGGCAGAGCTGTTCGGATAATGCACTATACCTCCACAGGCCTGCCGCATGACTGAGATGGTTCTGCCGGAAGGGTGGACGAACAGGGAGGGGCTCCCCGAGTACGCGGTCCGCTGGAACTGGGTTGAGGACCCCTCCCCCTCGGGCTTCACCGCCGTCCTCAGGGTCAAGGACGAGGCGAGGTCCTTGCCCTGGGTCTTGCCC
>JBKPNW010000069.1:0-8678 GCA_046732815.1 Actinomycetota bacterium
GCGCACTCCTTCACGATCTCCTCGAAGAAGCGTCGGAACACCGGAAGGCCGAAGCGCTCGCGGGTGCGGGTGAGGTTAGAGTGGTCAGGCAAAGGCTCGTTGAGATCGTAGCCTAGGTACCACCTCACGCTCAGGCGGTCGGCCGCCACCCGCATGAGCTCCCTCTCGCTCCTCAAGCCCTCGAAAAAGAGGACTAGCTGGAGCTTGAAGAAGACCACCGGGTCCACGGACGGCCTACCGCCCCCTGCGTAGAACGGACGGACCAGGTCCCGCACGAAGGAGAGATCCAGCCTCGACTCCGGGCGGCGGTAGAAGCTGTCTTCGGGTACCAGATCCTCGAGCGAGATCTCGCGAGGTAGCGGGTCGAACCGACGCTCCTTTGTGCCCATCATGACGACGCAGCCTCCCTCGGAAAAGGTTGGGGAGGTAATGCTAGCCGCGGCCCGAGCTCCGCGCCGTCAAACCGGCCGTTCTGCAACAGCCTGTTATGTTTTGACGCGCCTGCGCGCTGTTGTTAGGCTCCCTCCGTACCCTTTGGAAAGGAAGAGCATGGCGCTTAACGAGACACTATTGAAGCGTTTGATCGAGACACCGGGTGTCTCCGGGCGGGAGGAGCTGCAGCGCGAGATCGCGCGCGAGGAGCTCGGCTCGCTGACGGACGAGGTCAGCACCGATGCGCTGGGGAGTGTGATCGGGACGAAAGTGGGGAGCGACGACGCCCGCGTGATGATCGCCGCCCACACCGATGAGATCGGTTACCTCGTCAAACACATCGACGACAAGGGCTTCCTTCGCCTGCAGACCCTGGGCGGCCACGACCCGGCGAACATGGTCTCGCAGAGGGTCCTCGTGACGACTACCGGTGGCGAGACGTTGCGCGGTGCGCTCCAGCCTGCGCGCAAGCCGCCGCACATTTCGCACGGCGAGGAGCAGAAGCCGCCGAAGGCCGACGAGTTCTACGTAGATCTTGGCATGGACGCCGAGACGGTCAAGGAGAAGGTGCGCGTCGGGGACTACGTGGTCATGGACCGTACGCTGGAGAAGGTCGGGGAGAACTACGTCGGAAAGGCGATGGACGACCGCGTCGGCGTGTTCGTGATGTACGAGGCGCTGAGGGCCATGGGGGACCACCAGGCGACCATCTTCGCCGCGGCCACCTCGCAGGAAGAGGTCGGCGTGCGCGGGGCCGCGGCCAGCGGCTCGTCCCTCGAGCCTACGGCCGTCATCGCGCTCGACGTGACGCTCGCCATGGACGTGCCGGGCGGGGGCAACGAGAACACCATAACCGAGCTGGGCAAAGGCGTCGCCATCAAGATCATGGACAGCTACTCCATCTCCCACCCGAAGCTGGTGGAACACCTGCGCGCCATCGCCGAGCGCGAGAACATCCCCTACCAGATGGAGATACTCCCCTCGGGCGGCACCGACGCTGGGGGAGTCCAACGCTTGCACGGTGGGATCCCCGCCGTCACGCTCTCCATCCCTTGCCGCTACGTTCATACCCCAAACGAGATGGTGAGCGCGGCGGACGTCGAGGCCGCCACAACGCTCCTCGCCCGCTACCTCGAAGAGGCCTCGGACGCGGACTACGCGTTGTAGGGAGGCTTCAGACGATCTGGAGGGTGCCGTAGTACGTGGATAAGGTCCTGGCTATCGAGCATAACGGCGCGGAGTTCCTGATGGATCTCGGAAGGGTGGCAGGGGCCGAGGAACGCGACGACGGGCGGGTGCGTTGGACGATCGGGAACTCCCCCATCAACTACCACAACTGTGTCGTAAGTGCCGACCTGACGGAGGAAGAGGCGGACGGGAAGATCGAAGCCTCCCTGCAGCGTATGCGGGCGCACGGGGTCCCCGGTTCCTGGCACGTCGGGCCCTCGATGTGCCCGCCAGACCTCGGCACTCGCCTCGTCGCGCACGGCTTCGAGTACGGAGGCGACGACATCGGAATGGCGGTGGATCTCTCCGCGTTGCCCGAAGTGGTACCGACCCCGACCAACTTCGTGATCGAGCGGGTAAGGGACGAAGCGGGGCTCGCGGCGTGGGTCGAGACCCTCGGCTCTGGCTTCGGCGAGGGACCCGTCGAGGCCGAGTGGGTCGGGAAGATGTACCGCAGGTTGGGCCTGGGCGATGAGGAACCGTGGCGGCACTACCTCGGGCTGTTGGATGGGGAGCCAGTGGCCACGGCCACGGCGTTCTTCGGGGCCGGGGTCGCAGGTATCTACTTCGTCTTCACCGTCGAGCGCGCCAGGAGGCGGGGTATCGGGGCGGGAATCACACTCGCGCCACTGCACGAAGCAAGAGATCTCGGCTTCAGCGTAGGCGTACTCGGTTCCTCGGAGATGGGTTACTCCGTATACAAGAGTTTGGGCTTCGAGGAATACTGCAGGATCAGTCTCTACGAGTGGCGCCCGGGGTAGGCGTCGCCGAAACGGGGCGCCGGATGCGGTAGCATGTGCGTTCGACGTTGAGATGAATAGTGACGGAGGGGATCTCGATGCCAGACAAGACCTACGACCGGCCGCCCGAGATGGCGCTGAAGCCGGGCTACGAATACTACGCCAACTTCGTCACCGAGAAGGGTCCCGTGAAGGTGAGGCTCTTCGCCGAGGAGGCTCCAGAGACCGTCAACAACTTCGTGTTCCTGGCTCGTGATGGGTACTTCGACGGGACGACCTTCCACCGTGTCATAGAGGACTTTATGGTCCAGGGCGGGGACCCCACGGGCACGGGGACCGGCGGACCAGGGTACAGGATCCCTGACGAGTTCCATCCTGATCTGCGCCACGACAAGCCTGGTGTCCTCTCGATGGCGAACGCGGGCCCGAATACCGGAGGGTCGCAATTCTTTATCACGCACGTGGCGACGCCCTGGCTCGATGACAGGCACGCGGTCTTCGGGGAGGTCGTCGATGGGATGGAAGTCGTTAACGCCATTAGGGAGCGGGACCCACAGCGGGACCGCGAGCCGGGTGACAGCATAGAACGCATCGAGGTAGAAGAGCTCCCGAGTTCCTAGTGCAAGGAGGTTTCGCCTCCTTGCACGCATTTCAGCTGGTCAGCACCTCAGCTTGTCAGTTCGCCCCTACATGCGAATCGCCCCGTGGGTGCGGATTTACAGCCTTCTCACCGGGGTAAGCAATACCCTCGTTGAGGAACCGAAGCCGCATGAGAGGTGGTCTTGTGTCCAGAGAGGTGGCCGAGAAGTTCGTGGAAGCGCTGCGGAGTCTGGAGGAAGAGAGAGACGTCGATGCCCTGGTGGAGATCCACACCGATAACTGTGACGTTGGGAATGTCGCCGTGCCGAGGACCTTCTCGGGTCACGACGGCCTGCGCGAGTTCTGGACGGGCTATCGTGACACCTTCGGCGAGATGAGGAGCGAGTTCCGAAACGTCTTCGCCGACGAGGCGGGCCACGCCGCACTGGAGTGGAACACCACAGGGGAGGCCAACGGCAAAGACGTCTCCTACGACGGTGTGAGCCTCCTCGAGATAGAAGATGGCAAGGTCAGCCGCTTTCGGGCGTACTTCGATCCCCGCAGCGTCAGCACTCAGGTGGTTTCTTAGCCAGTCAGCACTTCAGCACGCTCCGGCCTTTCAGGCCTTCGCTTGTCAGCACGGCGCCTGCGGCGCCTTGTCAGCCAGTCAGCCAGGGCTCGTAAGAGCGAAAGCTGAAATGCTGACAAGCCGCGAAGCGGCGTGCTGACTGGCTCTAAAGCAATCCGATACGGCCGGGCGGCCAGAAGCGTAGGAAGGCTTCGCCCTCTATATTCTTCTCTGGGAGTGGTCCGAAGACGCGAGAGTCGGCTGAGTTGGCGCGGTTGTCGCCCATCACGAAGACGTGGTTCTTCGGGACCGTGGTTTTGGCGAAGAAGCTCCTGTCGGGGAGCTTTTTGTTCGTGTAGGGTTCTCTCTGGGGCTGGCCGTTCACGAAGAGCTTGCCGCCCCTGACGGCGATCGTATCCCCGGGCAGGCCGACGACCCGCTTTATCAGGTCCTCTTCGCCGTTATCGACGCTCTGGAAGACGATGATGTCCCCGCGCGCGGGTTCCGTGAAACGGTAGATGAACTTGTTTACGAGCACCCGGTCGCCGATCTCTAGCGTCGGGATCATACTCCCCGAAGGGATCCAGAAGGCTTCCATGACGAAAGGCCTGACGAAGCCGAAGACCAGCGCGAAGGAGATGAGCAGTATGACCAGGTACTCGAGCGCCCCTCCGCCCTTCTTGGTGGCCGGGCGACGCTCCTCGCTGGAGGTCTGGAACTGCTGGTCGCGGTAATAAGGCTTCTCGGTCATGAAGTAGTAGGATAACGCACCTTGACGGAAATGACCCTAAGATTCACCCACTTTCCCTAAAATATCCCGACGACCTCGCCGAAGAGGCGCAGGGCGACGATCACCATGAACACCCCGAAGCCGATGCGCACCACGTTCTCCGGCAGCAAGTCCCTGATACGTACCCCCAAGGGGGCGCCGATCACGGACCCGATTATCAGGGGCGGCAGGCTTAGCAGATCCTGTACGTCCCTGAAGCCGGTCGCCACGTAGCCGGCGGCCCCCACGATACCCGTGAACATCACCACGGCGAGGCTCGTGGAGACGGCCTGCTTGGTCGTCAGCCCCATGCCTAGCACCATCAGCGGGACCATCACGACCCCGCCGCCGACCCCGACCAGACCCGAGATCGACCCTATAAGGATGCCCACCAAAAAGACGAAGGGGAGTGGTATGTCCTTGCGCTCGTCGTCGTAGCCGCCCCCGCCGCGGGCGGTCGGGTAGGCCAGGGCTAAGAGGAGCGTGGCGAAGGCGATCTTCACAACGACCTCGGGGGAGACGCGGCTTATGAAGACCCCGATCAAGGACGAAGGGGCGACCGCGAGGGAGAGGAGACCGGCGACCCGCCAGTTCACGGGGTCGGCGCTCCTGGCGTTGCGGATCGTGCCAGAGAGGGAGGAAAAGACAATGATCACCAGGCTCGCGGCGACGGCGTCCTGGATGCGCCACCCACCGACGTATAACAGACCGGGGACGTACGCGATCCCGCCACCGACCCCGACGAGTCCCGAGAGCATCCCCCCGATGGCTCCTATGATCCCAAGAAAAAGGAATTCTAGATGAGCTAGCACGCTTCGGCTTCGCCTCCGCTTGTCAGCATCTCAGCATTCGCGAGCCCTTGCTGACATGCTGACAAGCGAAGCCCGAAGGGCCGAGCGTGCTGAAGTGCTGACATGCTCTACGACGCGGAACGCCTCCAGCGCCAGAATAGGTAGACGGCTCCTGCGACGAGCGCCACGGCGACGGCGTAGTCGAGGTAGTGCAGGTAATCGCCTATGGTCTCCCAGTTCTCGCCGAGCAGGTATCCGAAGTACGTCAGCGCGAAGACCCAGGGTATGCACCCGAGGAGGGTGTACAGCGTGAATTTGGCGAAGTTCATCTTGGCCGTTCCCGCGGGGAAGGAGATGAAGGTGCGGACCACGGGCAAACAGCGGGAGACGAAGACGGTGAACTCGCCGTACCTGTCGAACCACTTCTCGGCGGTGTGCAGGTGATGCGCTTTGACGCCGACGTATCTCCCGTAGTGAAACCAGAGCTCGCGTCCGCCCTTGAGCCCGATAAAGTAGGCTACCCAGGAGCCGAGAAGGTTCCCGAGGGCCCCGGCGCCTACCGCCGCAAGGAAGCCCATCTTGCCCTCCGAGACCAGGTAACCTGCGAAGGGTGAGATCGCCTCCGAGGGGATCAAGATGCCCATGCTCTCGAGCACCATGAGCAAGAAGACGGCGGGTAGACCGTAGCTGCCGATGGTCTCGGTGACGAACTCTATGAGCGGATGCAGGATCGCTTCGAGCACGGTGAGAAGCTACCATCTACGGCGACGGATGTACAACGTCTATCCACCACCTTTTTCGTCGAAGAGGCGCCTGAAGACCTCGGCCGCCGTCAGGCAGACGGAGGCCCACACGCCGCCGAGGGCCCACCCGGCCAGCACGTCGCTTGGGTAATTCGCCCCCGTGTACACGCGCCCGAGCCCCACCAGCAGCGCGAGCGCCACGACGACCAGCCCGACCCTCGCCCTTGCCCGCCACGAGCCACCCCAGCGGACGAGTGGGCGGAGGCCGAACAGGTACCAGACTGCCGCGCCGATGGCGACCGCCGCAACCGCGTGGGAACTAGGGAAACCGTAGCCGCTCGCGTGTACGAGCTGTAACGAGGAAGGTGGTCTGGGCCTCTGGAAGAGGACCTTGAAGAGTATGGTCAACACTCCCGTGCCGAAAGCCGTCGCCAGGAGGACGGTTCCGGAGAACCTCACCTCGAAGTCACCACGCCGGCGTGCCAGGAGCAAGAGCGCGAAGCCCGCGAGGACCGCCACCGAGAGGAGCACCGCAGGCGAGAAGGCGACCTCGAATACGCTTACGCCGGTAGTCAGGAAAGGCTCTGCGTGCGAGTGAAAGAAGCGCAGTACCGCCAGGTCCGTCCTCACGAGGGGGTCCCTGGCTACGACGTCCTGCACCACGCCGCCGAATGCCCAGGAGAAGAGGCCCGTGAGAACGAGCCCGAGGGTGAGGGCAAGGCCGTAGGCGCCGTTCGGGGAGAACCGCCGCTGGAGCCAGAGTCCCGCCGGACTCTCCAGGAAAGCGTAGACGCGCCGGCCCCCGATCCGCTCGAACGTGCCCTTGATCCGCTCGGGATGCCGTATTACCCAGCGGTAGGCCAGGTAGAGGACAAGCGCCAGTACCGCCAGCGCGAGGAGCAGCACGGAGGCCTGACCCGTCCAGCGCTCCACCACTCCGAGGCTGCTTCCGAGAAAGTAACCCGCCAATACGACAGCCGTGGCCCAGACCGCCCCGCCGAGGGCGTTGTAGAGGATGAAAGTTCCCCAGTGCATGCGGCTCATCCCGGCGACCAGGGCCCCGAACACCCTGAGGCCAGAGAAAAAGCGCGCCATGAAAACAGCCTTGCCGCCGTGGCGGGCGAAGAACGCCTCGGCGCGCCCCAGCCTCTGGGGAG
This sequence comes from Actinomycetota bacterium, assembly GCA_046732815.1. Classification (GTDB taxonomy): domain Bacteria; phylum Actinomycetota; class Rubrobacteria; order Rubrobacterales; family Rubrobacteraceae; genus Rubrobacter_D. Next base: position 7,007 of record JBKPNW010000069.1, read on the forward strand.
TGATTAGGACATAGCGTCCGTAGCGGAGTATGAAAGGACGTCCCCCTTCGCGTCCGGCCCAGTAGCCGATCTGGTCGCCCACGATCGCCCCGAGGATACCGAAGAAGATCGCGTGCCAGGGATCCAGCCCTCCCCGCTGGGCCAGGATGCCAGCGGCGAGGAGGATGGTCTCGCCCGGCAGCGGCACCCCCGTGCTCTCGGCCATCACCCCGAAGAAGACGATCAGGTACCCATACTGGGAGATGAGGTGGAGGATGCTGTCCATGCTACCTTTCGTCGCGGCTCGACTCGGCCGCCCTCAAGCCCCTGATGGAGAGCCACAGCGCGTACACGGCCCCCACGCAGACCAGCCACAGGAGGGCTGAGAGGTAGCCGGCCAGTATGTCCGTCGGGTAGTGGACGCCGAGGTAGAGCCTGGAGAAGCCGATCAAGAGCACCACGATCGCCCCCGAGACGGCCACGGCCAAGCGGGCCGTTCCCCGCAGCCGGTAGGCCAGGATGAGCGTGAGCATCCCGTAGAACCCGACGGCGACGGTGGCGTGGCCGCTCGGAAACGAATAGAAGGAGGCCTGGTAGCCCGAGTCGAAGAGTTCGGGACGCGCCCGCTGGAACACGCTCTTCAGCACGGTGGTGAGCACGACACTCCCCGCTGTCGAGACCAGGAGGAGAATGGCGGAGAGCCTCCAACCCCTGCGGTAGAAGACGAAGACGGCCGCGGCCAGGAGCGGCAGCACGACCCAGTAGTAACCGAGCGCCGTGATGATACGCATCGGCCCGTCGAGCCAGCCAGGGAAGGTCGAGTGGATCCAGAGCAGCACGGCCGTGTCGAAGGCGCGGCTCTCGCCCTCGACGACCTCGTCGGCGAGCTCGATGGAAGCCCAGACGACGAAGACCGAAAACGCCAGCCCCGCCGCGAGCCAGACGGCAGAGATTACCCTCAGGCGCTCTGCGATCCACCGGACGATCTCTTTCCTGCCTTCGAGCATGGAGAGATTCTAGCCCGTTTCGGTAGGCGGACGGCGCGTATAATCCCGTTGGCGGACGCCATCTCCGGAGAAGGAGGAGCGAGAACCTTGCAGAACAACGACATCGTCCGGGCGCTGGAGACGATAGCGACGCTCCTGGAGATCAAAGACGAAGCGTATTACCGCGTGCTCGGCTATCAGCGGGCCGCCGAGTCTGTGGCCGCCCTGGGACGCCCGGCGACCGAGGTAGAAGACCTCAAGACGCTGCCCCACGTGGGCGCGACGACCGCGGAGGTGATCAGGGACCTCGCCGAAGACAGGACGCCAGAATTACTCGCCGAACTGACGGCCGAGATCCCCGAGGGCCTGGTCGAGATGACGCGCCTTCCGAGCGTCGGACCGCGCACGGTGGGGCGCCTGTGGAAGGAGCTCGGCGTCACGAGCGTCGAGGAACTGGCCGCCGAGGAGCCGGAGCGGATCTCCTCGCTCAAGGGCTTTGGGAAGAAGAGCGCGGAGAAGATCCTGCAGTCCGCAAGGACCTACAACGCGACCGAGCGCAGGATGCTCCTCGACCAGGCGACCTCTCTGGGGGATGAGATCCTCTCGTTCATCCGCTCCCACCCGGCGACACAGAGGGCCGAGGTCGGGGGCTCGCTGCGCCGCATGAAAGAGACCATAGGCGACATCGACATCGTCGCCTCCAGCAC
>JBKPNW010000070.1:0-7765 GCA_046732815.1 Actinomycetota bacterium
GCGCTCGCCCGCCTCCAGTGCATCGGCGAGCCTCCTGAGCTTGGCCACGAACTCCGAAGTGGAGTAGACCTTCTCGATGTCCCTGTCTCGCTTTTCACCCATCACACCTCTCCCCTGTCTAGCCGAACATCTGACCTAATAATCATAGCGGGTTGCGGAGGGACCGACCTTCCCCAACCCGCACAACTCAGCACTTCATACCAAGTCCGCCTGGACGGAGTGCTTTCCGGCCGCGGGACGCCGGGCCTTCTCATCCGTCATTCCCGCGAAAGCGGGAATCCACGAGCAGCCAAAGAGGTAGGCCCGTGCGCTGACGGTCCGCTTTGCTATTGCCAACCACCCGGATTCGGTAAGGGCGGGTTGAATTGCGATGCGAGGGCGGTACGCGAACCGCCCCTACATGCGAATCGCTCTACAGAGATTGCTCGGATAGTCTGCTCGCGACTTCGGGGGCTGCGGAGATCCTCTGGCGGATCTCATGTGTATCGAAACCACGTAGACCGAGGGTGGTCCTGCGGTAGACAATGTCGTCGGCGGTCAAGGCCCATTCTTGGCGGATCGCGTGGTAGACCTGCGCCCAGAGATCCGGCGCTCCCGGCGTTATCCTTTCGAGGGCTTTGTCGTACTCGTTGATGTATTCGAGCAGCCTGCTGGTCTCTGAGCCGTAGAGGTGCAATAGGTTGTCGACCGTCGGACCGTCCAGACGGGAATAGAGACCCGGCCCACGGACAGGTGTGGCGCCGGGGAGAGGTGCGTCGCTGAGGGAGAGTCTCCTGGGCCTTACCCTATCGGGCAGGTGTCGCAGGGCATCCAGGGCTATGCGGCGGTGGGTGGTCAGCTTGCCCCCTGCCACCGAGACCATGCCGCCAGGCCCGACGCTCAGCAGGTGGTCCCGGCTGGCATCGAGTGTCGCACCTTCCCCCCGTGGCAAGACACGCAGCCCCGCAAAAGCGGATACGACGCGCTCCCTGTGGAGTATCTCGGGGCGCAGGAACTGCTCGGCTCTTTGCAGGAGATAAGAGATGTCGTCTGGCTCCGCGGCCACGTCGGCAGGATCGCCGCCGTACTCCTGTTCGGTGGTACCGAGCAGTATCCTGCCTTCGCAGGGCACGGCGTAGAGGTGCTGTCCGCCCTCCATTGAGACGGCGACGCCCGCCCGCCACCGTTCGTCCGGCCGGAGGACGACATGGACACCTTTGCTCAGGCGGGCGACGGGCTCGCAGCCGGGATCCTCTATCTTTCTGAGGCCATCCAGCCACGGACCCGTAGCGTTGACCACGGACTTGCACCGGACGATGACCTCTCCCCCACATCCCTGCAGCGATACTCGTGAGATCTTGCCCGGTGCAAGATCCAGGTTCACCGCCCGGAGATAGTTCGCCACCACGGCGCCAAAGCGCGTGGCGGCGGTCACGGTGGCGAGCACCAGACGGCTGTCGTTGGTCTGGCCCTCGTAGTAGACGGCGTGCGCGGCTGGTTTCCCCACACTGAGGGGCGGCACGAGAAGGGCGGCCTCCTCGGTGGTGACGAAGCGGGGAAGCGGCCTCCTGAAGCCGCCCAGCGCGGAGTAGACGAGCAGTCCGGCCGCGCACCTCGAGCGCCGTCCTCTAGCCGCAGATAAAACGAAGGGCAGCGGCCTGACGAGATGCGGCGCGACGCGGGAGGCGAGGACGTCGCGCTCCCTCAATGCCGTGCGCACGAGCCGAAAATCGCCCGTTCCGAGATAACGAAGCCCGCCGTGGACCAATCGCGCCGAAGCCCCCGATGTTGCCCCGCCGAAGTCCCCCGCGTCCACGAGCGCCACCCGGAGCCCCCTCTGCGCCGCATCGAAAGCCACCCTGGCACCGACTATGCCACCACCGATCACGAGCACGTCGAACACGCCAGAACCGAGCTCTTCCAGCGCGCGTTCTCGAAGCCCTACCATTACATGCCCACACGTTCGACGGCTCCGCGAGCGGCACACCCGTCGACGATGCCGGCCATGACATCGAGGGCTTGCGAAGGGAGCTCCGGATACACGGGCAGGAACACGACGCCCGCCATCATCATTGACGCCTCGGTCGGCGTAGAATACCCCTCAGGCGCTCCAACGACGGTGATGCTGCTGGTAGCCCTGCTGGCGTCGAGGCCTCGCTCACGGAGGGCCAGGATCAGGGCTTCAGGATCCTCCACGACCACAGGGAAGAGCCAGTGGGTCTTCTCCAAAGATCGCCGGCCGGGGTGCAATTCTCCCACCTGCAGTCTGCCCACGAATTGCTCACCTATCGAGGCCCGCCGGGCAACCCACTCCCCATCGAATGTCTTAAACCTCCTCGAGAGCATCGCGAGCAGCGGCGCGGAGGGCCGCTGCCTCAGACGCCGCAAGTAGGTCGCCTCTGACTCCCAAGGGGGAAACCCGCGGACCGCGCTGTTGAGGAGTGCGTCGAGGTCGTAGCCGAGCTCCGTGCAGGCCCATGCAATCAGACCGTAAGGGCGGGGATGCGAGACGACGACGAGGCCGAGGACCTTTAGCAGCTTCTTCAGGTAGGTGGCCCGGCGTTGCACGGGATAGGAGGCCTGGATGCTGCGCATCCTGCCCAGTACCTTCCTGTCCCCCACCCGCAGGACCGCGCCGCCGAGCGCGGTCGAGGTCTTGAGGGTGCCGAAGCTGTACATGGAGAGGTCTGCTGGCGAGCCTCTCATGCTATCCGGCCCCTGGAAGGCCTGGGCGCAGTCCTCGACGAGGAGCAGGCCGTGTTCCCCCGCGAACCTGGCTACGGGACGGAGATCCATGCGCCCGCCGAACAGGTGCGCGACCAGGACGACCCGCGTGCGCGGCGTGAGGGCCGCCTCGAGCATCCAGGGCAGCGGCGCGAGTGTCTCCGGGTCGATGTCCACAGGAACGGCACGCAGACCGTGCGCGCGTATGATCCTGACCATGTCAGGGTGCGTGACGGCCGAGACGAGAACCGCATCCCCGGCCCGCAGACCCTGTGCCCCGAGCCACAGGTCCCACCCACTGCGCACGCAGAGGCAAATAAGCCCCTGGTCTCCCACGGAGCAAAGATCCGAGATCTCCGTCTCCAAGCACTCCCTCCCCCACATCCGGCCACACGCAAGAACGCCGAAGAAGATGTCGCCAACAGGGAGATCCAACCTGTGCCGCACGTAAACACCACCCGATGCTCTCCTGCCAGGCAGCCCGCCGATACCAGATCCCCACCGACCCAAACGCACCATGCCAGACTCCTCTCTCCACGACTAGGATTTACACCGTAAGTTTACATCGTAAGGTAATTCTGTGCCACCTGGATCCATCGGCCATTCCGGATTTTCTCTGTGCAGTGGCCGCTCGAAGGGACGGTTGACGTTGGTCTTGGTTTTGTGGTGTACTTTTCGGGGCAGAGGTCAGTCTACCGAGGAGAAGAAGATGCGTCGAGCTTTCGTGTCTATCCAGGGGATGATTTTCGCCTACTCGAAGGACATGAAGCTCGATGCGTACCTTGAACCTAGGAATCCTGGCGCATGTAGACGCTGGTAAGACCACTTTGACCGAGCGGCTGCTCTATGCCGCCGGCGTCATCGACGAGATCGGCAGCGTCGATGACGGAAGCACCCAGACAGATACCCTGGCGCTCGAACAGAAGCGCGGCATCACCATCAAATCCGCCGTCGTCTCCTTCGTTGTGGACGACGTGGCGGTGAACCTGATCGACACCCCCGGCCATCCTGACTTTATCGCCGAGGTCGAGAGGGCGCTGAACGTGCTCGACGGCGCCGTGCTGGTCGTCTCGGCCGTGGAGGGCGTGCAGGCGCAGACCCGCCTGCTGATGCGGACGCTGCAGCGACTACGGATACCCGCCCTGATCTTCGTGAACAAAGTCGACCGTGCCGGCGCGCAACAGGACGGCCTGCTGCAGAGCATCTCCGAAAAACTGACGCCCGCGATCGTCCAGATGGGGTACGTCGACGGGCTCGGCACCCGCGAAGCCCTCTTTACGCCGTACGCGGCCGACGACGATGCGTACACTGCCACCCTGGCCGACGAGCTGGCCGACCACGACGACGCGTTTCTTGCGGCGTACCTGGACGACGCTACGGCGGTCTCGTACGCCAGTCTCCGCGACGAACTCGCGACGCAGACCGGGCGGGCGCTCGTCCACCCGGTGTACTTCGGATCGGCGGTCACCGGCGCGGGTGTTGAGGCCTTGATGGGCGGCATCACGGAGCAATTGCCCGCGACACGGGGAGATGCCGACGGACCCGTCTCGGGCGCAGTCTTCAAGATCGAGCGGGGAAAGGAGGGTGAGAAGGTCTCGTACGTCCGCCTTTTCTCCGGAACGGTAGGCGTGCGGGACCGGCTTCACTTCAACGGGGATGGCGAAGGCAAGGTGACAGCCCTCGAGGTCTTCGACCGCGGCGAGGCTGTCAGGCAAGATTTCGTGGGCGCGGGACGTATCGGGAAGCTCTGGGGACTCGACGGCGTCAGGATCGGGGACGCTATCGGCGAGGTGCGGGAGCCCCAAGACGGCAACCATTTCGCCCCGCCGACGCTCGAGACGGTCGTCTTCCCGCGGCGTTCCGAAGACAAAGGGGCGCTGCACGTCGCACTCTCGCAGCTCGCCGATCAAGACCCCCTGATAAACGTGCACCAGGACGACGACCGGCAGGAGATCTACGTCTCGCTCTACGGCGAGGTGCAGAAGGAGGTCATCCAGGCGACGCTAATGGACGAGTTCGGCGTCGAGGCGGGGTTTCGCGAGACGACGCCGATCTGCATCGAACGGCCCACCGGCACCGGAGCGGCCGTCGAAGTACTCCCCAAGGAACGCTCGCCGAGTACTCCGTTCCTCGCCACCGTCGGGCTGCGCGTCGAGCAGGCAGCGATCGGCTCGGGGGGGCGGTTCGAGCTGGATGTCAAGGTGGGGTCGATACCGCTTCACGTCTACAAGACCGTCGAGGCCTTTCATGAGGCTATGGAGCGCACCGTGCTAGAGGCCCTACGCCAGGGGATCCACGGATGGGAGGTCACTGATTGCACCGTCACCATGACCGACTGTGACTACCGGGCCCCACCCCGACGGTGGCCGGGAACCTCCCCCTATGACTTCCGTCTGCTGACGCCCCTGGTGCTGATGAGCGCGCTGAAAAGTGCCGGCACCGTGGTGTGCGAGCCGGTCCATCCCTTCCGGTTGGAGATCCCGGCCGACACCTTCGGTTCGATAGCCCCGGTTCTGGCGCAGCTGAGCGCCGACCCCGAGACGCAGGAAAAGCGGGGCGACACATACGTCCTTGGGGGTGGGATCCCTGCGTCCCGGGTCCGTGGGCTGCAGCAGCAGCTGCCGGCGCTTACCCGCGGCGAGGGCCTGCTCGAGTGCGACCTCGCGGTCACCAGCTACCAGCCCGTCACCGGCAAGCCCCCGACCCGGCCGCGAACAGACAACAACCCGCTCAACCGCAAAGAGTACCTGCTGCACGTTATACGGCGGGTCTAGCGCAAAGGGAGTTACCATGAAAGATTATGAGCCAATCATGAGTTTTGGCGAGGACGTCGCCAGGGAGTACGACGACGAGCCGCGCGGCGACGAGAATGCGGCCGTCGCGTTTCTGGAGAAGCTGGCGGGTGGTGGTCCCGCGCTGGAGCTCGCCGTCGGCACCGGTCGGATCGCACTGCCTCTCGCCGCCCGCGGGATCCGCGTGGATGGAGTCGACATCTCAGAAGAGATGGTCGCGCAGCTGCGCACCAAGCCGGGCGGCGAGAGGATCCCGGTTACGATCGGCGACTTCGCCGACGTGCCGGTCACTGGCGCGTACCGTTTGATCTACGTCGTCTTCAACACGCTGTTCAATCTGCTGACCCAGGAGGACCAGGTGCGCTGCTTCGAGAACGTCGCCGCCCACCTCACCGCTGACGGCTCGTTCGTGATCGAGGCAGGCTCGCCAGCCTTCCTCTACGGGTTGCGTAACGACCAACACGTCGATGCGGAGTCCATAGAAGTCGACGCGGTACGGTTAGATGTGCTTCGTCACGATCCGGCAAAGCAGATGCTCGACGAGAGCCACGTATCCATCTCTCGCACGGGCGTGCGCCTGGATCCGATCGTCCAGCGATACGCCTGGCCGGCCGAGCTCGACCTCATGGCACGCATCGCCGGGCTGCGCCTGAATGAGCGTTGGGACGGCTGGAACCGCGAACCGTTCACCGGTAAGCACAACGTCGTGTCGGTCTACGGACGGTGACAGCGAGGTTTGGCCCGCTGCTATTTTTTGTGGCATATTTCCTGCGTCCAAGAGAGTGCCACACGTAGAGGAGGCAACCTGAGAAAGACCGGGGCCGTTGGCATTCTGGTCGTCGTACTGGTGCTCGGCTACGGGTTGTACACCGGTGAGATCAGTCCCGGACAGTTGCTCGGGGGTGACACCGGCTCGGGGGTGTCGGACCGGTCGCCGTCGGGGCCCTCTACGGCTCCGGGCGCGCCTGCGGTGCCTTCGCCTGCCGCGGCGCGCAAGATGCTCGGGAAGCTGGAGGAAGCGCCCGTCGGTAGCATGGCCGGCTACTCGCGCGAGGAGTTCCCGCACTGGGCTGCCGACGGCACGGTATTCGGATGGAACGAACCCGACGGCAGCTGCGATGTCCGCGACGACGCCCTGATCCGGGACGGACGGGGAGTCGAGATCGACGAGGACTGCTCGTTCACCGCCGGCGAGTGGTTGGATCCCTATACGAGCGCGACGTTGAAAGACCCCGAAGACGTCGATATAGATCACATCGTTCCACTGGCCAACGCCTGGCGTTCGGGCGCGGACGACTGGAACGAGGGCAAGAGGGAAGCTTATGCCAACGACCCCGGCGGACTGCTCTCGGTGGACGACGGCGCCAACCAGGCCAAAGGCGACAAAGGTCCCGAAGCCTGGCGACCGCCCAACGCCGACTATCGCTGCGAGTATGCAAGACGTTGGATCTCGGTCAAGCACGAATGGGACCTCACGGTAAACACTCAGGAGAAAGCAATGCTCGGAGAGATGCTGCAGGAGTGTGAGGCATCGTGAGCAACGCCGGACAAGACCCTCCGACAGAGCTGCGCTCTCCATTCGGCTCCACGACCGGCGGCGTGATGACCGTCGAAGCAGGAGCTATTACGGGAGATCTCGAACTCATCACCCGTCCCACCACTGACGGCAGCAGAGTCGAGGCGCTGGTCAGATACGCCGGCGCTCGCGACCTGTACACCATTTTCGGCTCGCCGGTGCCTACCACCAACACCCACGCAGACCAACACCAGCGCATCCTCCAGCAACTCACCACACCAGGCAGGGTCGAGTTCATGGGCGAGCTCCCGGTGGACGTGACGAGTTCCTGACACGCAAGCGGAGAGTTTCGGAGACGCAGGACGCTGCAGCGGCGTGGATTCCCGCTTTCGCGGGAATGACGGTCGTGGTGGAAGCGGAGAAGTTCTGAAGCCGTGGTTCGTTTGAGTGCGGCTCGCAAACCGCCCCCACAGATTGTCGGCGACGATCCCTCCGGCTTCAGGGAAACACTGGTGCCTCATACCAAGTCCGCATGGACGGTCGTGCCTTCCGGCCGCGGGACGCCGAGCCCCGCTCATTCGTCATTCCCGCGCACCCCTCACCCGTCATTCCCGCGAAAGCGGGAATCCACGGGTGGCCGAGGAGGTAGGCCCGTGTGCGGTGCCATTCGCCCAAACCCGGTATGAGGCCTGAAACCTGTAGCCTTCTCTAACGCACGAGGGCGAGGACCAGGACGAAGGCGCAGAGGGCGAGT
>JBKPNW010000071.1:0-18346 GCA_046732815.1 Actinomycetota bacterium
ACCATTGAACCAGGTACGTGGTCACGGCCAGGACCTCGATCGGCGCGACCGTGACGGACCCGACCCACACGATCCAGCCAATCGAGAACCCAGCCAGGCTCCCAAAAGCGAAGTGTGGGTAGCGGGCCGATCCCCCCGCAACCGGGTACATGCTCCCGAGCTCGGCGTGAACGAGCGCGAGGATGAGCATCACCAATCCTCCTCCCACCCAGGAGATTATCGCCGCGGGGCCGGCGACCTGCGTCGCGTATAGCGACCCGAATAGCCACCCTGACCCGATGATCGATCCTAGCGAGAAGAAGAGCAGCCCGAGCGTGCTTACGTCTCTTTGTAGCTTGCGACCCTCCTGCGCCGATCCCCGTTCTTCTGTCTGCGTAGCCATTACGAACCCTCCTTTACTGAGACTCCTATCTGAAATCGGAATACAACCGTGCCGACGCCTCTCGTCACGGCCATGTCGCGTAATTCGTTTCTATGAGAATTGTTTTTCCTTCCCTCACGTTGCAAGGCTGTCGGCATTGTGGGCCATCGGACGGCCCGGAGCAAGTGCTCCCCGGAGTCCCTGGCCTGCAGTGTAGAATAGCCGATAGGCACGCTAACATCTTGGAGGAGCCTTGGAGAGTCTTTTCGATACCGCGGACGGCGGCGAAGACCGCGAGAATAGGCTGGAGGAGCTTGCCCGTCAGGTCTCCGTGTGCACCAAGTGCGACCTGGCGAAGAGCCGCACCAACACGGTCTTCGCGACCGGGGATCCCTACTCACCGCTGATGCTCGTCGGCGAGGGGCCCGGCGAGAACGAAGACGCCACGGGACTGCCTTTCGTAGGGAGGGCTGGCAAGCTCCTCGACGATATCCTGGCGGCCGTGGACCTGACCCGCCAGCAAGTCTACCTGACGAACATCGTGAAATGCCGCGCCGCCGTCGAAGAGGGCGGCAGGATGAAGAACCGCCAGCCTAAGACCACGGAGATAAGGGCCTGCAACCCCTACCTGCAGGGCCAGATCGAAGCCGTCAAGCCGGAGATCATACTCTGCCTCGGCGGTCCCGCCGCGAAGACGATCATAGACAAGGACTTCAGGATCACCAAGGACCGAGGCACGTGGTACGAGAGAGACGGCATCAAGACGATGGCGACCTTCCATCCGGCCTACGTCCTCCGCCAGCGCGGCGACGACCTGACGAACACCAAGCGCCTCGTCTGGAAAGACATACAGAACGTCTACGCCGAGTACCAGAAGGCGATGCAGGCGCGAGAGTCCTGAGTAAACGTTCTCATACCGTGTTCTGGTCGCGCCTGTTATAGTGCAAATGTGCAGAAAGAAATCGTCGAGAAGGGCACCTAAAGCGTGGTAAGCACAACTACCGGCAGTCGCATGATGGACAGCACCGACAGGGAGATACTCAACCGCATCCAGCGCGAGGTCCCGCTGGAGCGGGAGCCTTTCGAGGCCATCGGGCGCGACCTTGGGATCGCGGGCGACGAGGTCATCCGTCGTATAGAGTCGCTCAAGAGGGGGCGCGTGATACGCCAGATCAGCGCGATCTTCGATACCCGCGTACTGGGCTACGAGTCGAGCCTGGTCGCCGCCACCATTCCGGCCCACAATCTGGGCGAAGGCGCCAAGGCCATAAACTCCCACCCCGGCGTCTCCCACAACTACGAGCGCAACAATGAGTTCAACCTCTGGTACACGGTAGCCGTTCCTCCCGCCTCCCGCCTGGGCCTCGAAGGCACCGTCGACGTGCTGCACCACATCAGCGGCGCCGAGAAGACCCGCATCCTGCCCACCCTGAAGCTCTTCAAGATCGGGGTGACCCTGGATATGAACGCCGGCGCCACGGCGAAGAAGGAGGCCCCGCAGTACGGCGAATCCGACCGCCAGAGCGCCGACAGGAACATCTCGGAGGACGACAAGGCCGCCATCAGGGCCCTCCAGGAGGACGTCCCGCTAACGCCGCGTCCCTTCGATCTGTGGGGGAGGCAGGTCGGTCTCACCCACGAGGAGCTCCTGGAGAGGGCCTACGATTTGCGCGACCGCAAGATCATGCGCCGCTTCTCCGCGGTACTCTACCACCGCAAGGCCGGCTTCAGGGCCAACGCTATGGGGGTCTGGAGGGTGCCAGACGAACGCATCGACGAGGTTGGCAATACGTTCGCCCACTACCAGGCCGTCTCCCACTGCTACCAGCGGCCCACCTACGAGGACTGGCCCTACGCCGTCTTCTCCATGGTACATGGCCGCACCGTCGAGGAGTGCGAGAACGTCCTCGCGGCGATGTCCGAGGAGACGGGCCTTACGGATTACACCTCCCTCTACTCCACCCGCGAGTACAAGAAGACGCGGGTGCGCTACTTCACGCCCGAGATGGAGGCCTGGGAACGCCTCTACGCGGGCATCCTGCGCTAGTTACAGCTATCAGTAGTCAGCCGTCAGCAAGAGCAATTGGCTTGTGGCTAGCTGTCGGGTAGGAGCCGGACGGCATCTTCTGGTGCTGTTTTGTTGAGTGCGGCGTTGCTCGTGGCGCTCTTTGCGGCGTTGCTCGCCGGGTTCGTCACGGGGCTTACGGGCTTCGGGCTAGCCCTGATCAGCACCCCCATACTCCTGTTCGTCTACGAGCCGCGTACGGTCATCGTGCTGACGGCCATCTTCTCGATCTTCATAAACGCCGCCGTAGTGTGGGATTCCTGGCACGAGGCGCGGCGGCGCCTCTCGCTGGCGCTCCTGATCCCCGCCGTCTTCGGTGTCATATTGGGCGCCGAGGTACTGAAGGTGATCGACCCCGACTACGTGCGCCTCGGGGTTGGCGCCATCGTACTCTTTTCGGCCCTGCTCCTGGTCAGGGACATAAAGCTGCCGGGAGCAGATACGAGATGGGGAACGCTCATCGCCGGCTCGGCCAGCGGGGCGCTCTCGACCTCGACCGGGCTCGCCGGTCCCCCGATAGTGCTTCTCCTGGCCTCGCGCGGCCTCCCTAAGCACGAGTTCAGGGGGACGAGCGCACTCTACTTCCTGCCCATGAGCGTCGTCGGGTTCATCGATCTCTCCTTCCGCGGTCTCGTGGACGCCCCGGAAGTGCCCCTCGGGCTCTTGCTCATCCCCGGCGCCATCGTCGGAAAGGCCGCCGGCACGGCTATTCTCAGGCACGTCTCCGAGAGGGCTTTTCGGGCGATCACCCTGGGGCTCGTGTTCCTGACCGGCACCTTAGGCGTCGCGACTGCGGCCTGGGCACTCTTGTAGCCCGGACGCAAAGGAACGCGCCGGAAATCCAGGCCCCGCGCCGACGCTGGTGAAGCTCTCGCATGGTTTCCGTCGACTGCCTGCGTGGAATAATCTCCTGGTTGACAAGAACGAGGAGGCGAAGGTTGATGGTAAAGGTCGGGGCGCAGATTCATCCGCAGCAGGCCAGTTACGCGCAGATGCGCGACGCGTGGCTCAGGGTCGAAGAGATGGGGGCGGACACGCTCTACAACTGGGACCACTTCTACCCTCTCTACGGTGACCCCGACGGCAAGCACTTCGAGTGCTGGACGCTCCTCGCGGCGATGGCCGAGCTCACGGAGAGGGTGGAGTTCGGGGCGCTGGTAACCTGCAACTCCTACCGAAATGCGAACCTGCTCGCCGACATGGCGCGCACCGTAGACCACATCTCCGGGGGGCGTCTGATCCTCGGTATCGGCTCCGGCTGGTTCGAGAGGGATTACGACGAGTACGGCTACGAGTTCGGGACGGCGGGGGGCCGGCTCAGGGACCTCGACGCCGCAATGCCCGTCATCGAGGAACGTCTGGGGAAGCTGAACCCGCCACCCACGCGGGAAATCCCGATCCTCATCGGCGGTGGGGGCGAGAAGGTCACCCTGCGCATCGTCGCCGAACACGCCCACATCTGGAACGGCTTCGGAGACCCCGATCAGGCCGCCCGCAAGAGCGGCATCCTCGACGATTGGTGCAAGAAGGTGGGAAGAGATCCCGCCGAGATAGAGCGTTCCATCAGCGTCAGGCCGGACCACATCCCGCAAGCCGACCGTTATGTGGAGAACGGCATAACGCAACTGATCGTCGGCGTCGGCGGCCCCGATTACGATCTGAGCCCCCTGGAGGACCTCGTCGCCTGGCGCGACGACTACAGAGAGCGCAACGCAGAAGAGATCGCCAGCTGATCAACCGGCGCTGATCGCCCCGTCGAGGTCAGAGATCAGGTCCTGCTCGTCCTCGATGCCGACGGAGAGACGGAGCAAGCCGTCGGTTACGCCCCTGGCCTCGCGCTGCTCTCTGGGGATGGCGGCGTGGGTCATGGTCGCTGGGTGGGTTACGAGGGATTCGACCCCGCCCAGGCTCTCGGCGAAGTGGAAGATGCGGGTCTTTTGCACGGCAGCGTAGGCGGCCTCGGCCCCGCCCTTCAGGGTAAAAGAGACCATCCCGGAGAATCCGCCCATCTGCCTCTTGGCCAGCTCGTGCTGGGGATGGTCGGGCAGGCCGGGGTAGTACACCTTGTCGACCTCGGGATGACCCTGCAAGAACCGCGCCACCGCCAGGGCGTTCTCCTCGTGCTTGTGCATGCGTACGGCGAGGGTCTTGAGGCCGCGGAGCACGATCCAGGCGTCGAACGCACCGGCTACGGCGCCGGCGGCGTTCTGGTAGAACTTTATCCCCTCGTGGAACTCCTCATTCGAGGTCGCCACGGCCCCGCCCACCACGTCGGAATGGCCTCCCATGTACTTGGTCGTCGAGTGGACCACGATGTCGGCGCCCAAGGCGAGCGGGTTCTGGAAGTAAGGCGAGGCGAACGTGTTGTCCACGGCGACGACGGCGCCCCTCTCGTGCGCCATCTCCGAGAGCATCGCAATGTCGGAGAGGGTGAGCATCGGGTTGGTCGGGGTCTCGATCCAGAGCAGCTTCGTCTCGGGCCTCAGCGCCTCCTCGACGGAGTCGGCGCTTGTGGTGTCAGAGTAGGTGAAGTCCAGACCCGCGGCGCGCGGGAGGACCTTGTCGAAGAGGCGGTAGGTGCCGCCGTAGAGGTCGTCCCCGGCGACGACGTGGTCCCCAGGGGAGAAGAGGCTCATCACCGCGGTCGTCGCGGCGAGCCCGGAGGCGAAGGCGAGGCCGTACTCGGCGCTTTCGAGGGCAGCCACGCACTCTTCGAGGGCGGTACGCGTCGGGTTACCGGACCTGCTGTACTCGTAGCCCTTGTGCTGGCCCGGGGCCTCCTGCGTGTAGGTCGAGGTCTGGTAGATGGGGACTATCGTGGCTCCTGTTGCGGGGTCGGGATCCTGGCCCGCGTGTATGGCGCGTGTGGAGAACCCACTGTCCTCGAACTTCAAGATCCCTCCCCGAAGACGCGGTAGGGCCTTTCGAGATCTTCCTTGGTGGCGTCCGAGTTGGCGAGCACCCAGTCGTCGTCGAAGGCCTTGGAGACGTAGTTGCGCCCGGTGTCGGGCAGGAGCACGACGACCACGGCGCTGTCAGGCAGTCCCTTCGCCGCCCTGACTGCCCCCACGGCGGCCATCCCGCACGAGCCCCCCGTGAAGAGGCCCTCTTCGGCCATCAGGCGGCGGGTCATGAGGAAAGACTCGCGGTCGTCTACCTGGATCACCTCGTCCACCACGCCAGGGTCGTGGTTTCCCGGATAGAAGTCCTCCCCGACGCCCTCGACGGCGTAGGCGTGTACGTTATCGGGGTCTGAGAAGATAGAACCTTCGGGATCGACGCCGACGACCTGAACGTCGGCGCTCTGTTCTTTCAGGTACCGGCCCGTTCCCGTGATGGTACCGCAGGTACCCATCCCCGCGACGAAATGGGTGATGCGGCCCTCCGTCTGGCGCCAGATCTCTGGCCCCGTCGTCTCGTAGTGGGACAGAGGATTGGCCGGGTTCTCGTACTGGCCCGGCTTGAAACCGCCTGGGATCTCCTCGGCGAGCCTCTCGGCGACGGCGTAGTAACTTTCGGGGTCCTCCGGCGGCGCGGCCGGCGTGACGATCACCTCGGCGCCCAATGCCTTCAGCAGGTCCTGCTTCTCTTTGCTCACCTTGTCCGGCATCACGCAGATGCAACGGTAGCCCTTGACCGCGGCGGCCAGGGCCAGGCCGGCTCCCGTATTCCCGCTCGTCGGCTCGACGACGGTCCCACCCGGCTCGAGCAGCCCCTCCTTCTCCGCGACCTCGAGCATCTTGACGGCCGGCCTGTCCTTCACGGACCCTCCCGGGTTCATATACTCGAGCTTCGCGAGGAGGGTGGCCCCTATGCCCTCGTCGCGTTCGATCTTGCCCAAACGGATCAGGGGCGTGTTCCCGACGGCCTCGAGCACGTTCTCGAAATAGTCCATGCGGGTAGATTACCACCACCGGCCCCTCCGAACGCGGCGCGCCTTCGCGTATAATCGGCGCCCATGGAAGGGAGTATCTGGAACAGCGAACGCGTCCCCGGCGAGGTGGGACTCGCGATCGGCCGCACGGGGGAAGGCCCCGACCCCGTGGTCTGCCTGCACGGCATCACGGCCCAGCACAGGGCGTTCAACGCCGCTGCACGTCACCTCGGTCCTGCGCGCGGCCTCGTCGGCGTGGACCTGCGCGGCCGCGGAGACTCCGACAAACCCGATTCGGGCTACGGCCTCGAAGAGCACGCTTCGGACGTGGTGCGGGTCCTGGACCACCTCGGCCTCGAGAGCGCCGTTCTGGTAGGACACTCTATGGGCGGCTTTGTGGCCCTCAAGACGGCCCTCGAGTTCCCCGAGCGCGTGCGTGCCCTCGTCCTGCTCGACGGAGGCTGGCCCCGCGTCGAAAAGTCACCCGAGGAGATGACAGCCGAGGAGAAACGGGAGGCCGAGGCGCTGGAGGAGGGCCTCGCGCGGGCCTTCAGGCGCCTGGACATGACCTTCGAGAGCCCGGAAGCCTACCTCGACTTCTGGTTTCCGGATCGGGGCCTGACGTTAGACGACCTGCCGCCCGAACTCGCCGACTACTACCGCTATGACCTCGGAGAGGTCGAGGGCGGCTACAGGCCCAAGGCCTCGCGAGCGGCAGCGGAAGAGGACTCGCCTTCGGTGTCATCCACCAGCCCGACCGCAGAAGAGATGCGTGGCGTAACCTGTCCCGTCGCGCTGGTCAGGGCCTCGCAGGGCTTCTTCCCCGGCAGCGAACCGCTGATCTCGGACGAGGTCGGCGACGTGATGGCGGGACCGCTCGACATCCGCACGGAGGTACTGCTCGAAGGCGCGAACCATTACACCATGCTTTGGCCCGAGTACACGCGGATCTGGGCTCCTCAGGTTTTCGATCCGCCTTTCTGGGAGCGCTGATTTTGGCGTCGGAGATCTCGCAGTTTCTGCTGGTCGTCGTAGGGCTCTCCATCGTCACCCTGTTCTGGCTCCTCGTCGTATACCTTCCGGGACGCACCCTGGAACGGTGGGAGGACCAACGTCCCGGGCGCGGTGGCCCCCCAGACGGATCCTCGACGCGACTTACAGCAGATCGCACACTCGACCGCGAGCGATAGGTTAGGGGCGAAACCAAAAAGCCGACATGCTGACCACCACGGACAACGTCTGGGGCTGGCGAGCAGGGGTCGGCATCAGGCTGCAACCTTCCGAAGGCTAGGTCGGTTAAGCTGAGTAGTGGCCCCGTTGCAAGGAGGACGTTCGACCGGGGCCGGGTAGTGGGTCTCGTTGCGGGGGCGGAGTATGGACTCCACTAACGACTCTCTTCTGAGAAACGGGCGCTTCTTGCGACTCTGGATCGGCCAGGGGGCCTCGTTTGTGGGCGACGCGGTCTCGATGGTCGCGCTCGTGGTCCTGGTAGTCCAGATCACCGGTAGCGCCTCGGCCGTGGGCGGCGCGCTCGTCGCCCGTCTGCTGCCCACCATCGCGAGCCCGCTCGCCGGAGTCCTCGCGGATCGCGTCGATCGTCGGGCCGTCCTCGTAGCCAGCGACCTGGCGCGGGCGGTACTCGTTCTGGGGCTGCTTCTTGCCAGGGATCTGGCCACCATCTACGCGCTCGTCTTCCTCATGGGCCTGGCCCGCATGGTCTTCAACCCCACGATCCGAGCCGCCTTCCCGAGCGTGGTCGGTGGGGGCGACCTTACCCGCGCTAACGCCCTCATCGGCGGCACGTTCAGCACCTCCATAATGCTCGGTCCGGCACTTGGAGGTCTGCTGGTCGCGGGTATCGGGGTCGACGCGGCCTTCCTGGCGGACGCCGTGACCTACCTGATCTCCGCCGTCCTCCTCTCCACGATACCCTTGCCCCGCCCCGCTCGGCAGAGCGAGGAAGAAGAGGGTTTCGTCAGGGAGTTGCGGTCCGGGTTAGGCTACCTCCTCGGTGCGCGTGTACCGCTGGCGATAGTCCTGGGAGCCTTCCTCACCATACTGACGATCAACGCGACGGTACCGGCGGAGGTGTTCCTCGCCAGAGATACCTTCGGGGCCGGGGACGCGGGTTACGGGCTGCTGGTGAGCCTCTGGGGCGGCGGTATGGTGTTCGGCTCCGCCGTGATGGCCGTGCTGGGGAATAGGATCAACCTGGTGCTCCTGTACTTCCTAAGCATCTTCGTCGGGGCCTGCGCGTTGGTCGGAACGGGGCTGGCCCCCGCCTTCGTCCTCGCCCTCGGCGCCCTGACGGTCGAGGGAGCAGCTACCGGCATAGACAACGTTGCGACCGACACCATCCTACAAGAGCGGGTTCCCGATGCCTTCCTGGGACGCGTGTTCTCCATCAGGTTCCTGGCCTACAGCGCCGGAGAGGCCCTCGCTTACCCCCTCGGAGGCATGCTTGTCGATACTGTCGGGCCTCGCTCCACATACATTCTCGCAGGCTTCGCGACCGCAGCAGCAGGCCTCCTCGTCCTGCTCGCTCTGGTAGCTGTTGCCACAAGGGGCTGGGGAGAAGCCGACCGAGCACCGCAACACCGAGCCGAAAAGGGAGAGTAAACGCTGTGCAAAGCAGGATAGAGCTGATACCATCGAACGCACTTTTTGTTCCTTTGTCCTTTCGATTCCGGCGGTTCTCTGGCACAATCAAGTAGCAATGATCCTATTGAGGCGAGCGGAGAGGGGGGATGCAAAGATGGCCAAGGATCGCCACCGCGCCTGGTAAGATGAAGCCGGGGTAAGGAAAGTAAATGAACAACGAGCAGAGAGGGGGTGCAGAGATGGCTAAGGGACGCCACCGCGCCTGGTAGAATTTTCTTGTACCGCTTGTGCCGGGCCCGCGTCGTGTGCGACAATATGAGCGCCAAGACGTAGGCTCTGCATGATGATGGATATTGGGCGAGACTAACCTCAAAAGATACATCGCTGTTCTGGCGGCTTTTGCCGTAGCACTCACTGCGTCTTGGACCTACTGGTATGACGTAGTGGTCGAGCCACGCTTCATCTTCGGAGCGGGGGTTTTTGCCGTACTGCTCCTTCTGGCTGATACGTTCTCTGTAAGGTTAAGTGAGCGTTGGGACCTGAGCACCGTAGAGATTGGCCAGATAGCGGCGGTCGTGGTGCTTGGTCCGTTCTGGGCTGCTATTGCGGCCTTGCCCTATGCTGTCCGCGGAGGGAATAGAGATTGGCTCCGTACGGCTTACGAGGTGAGTTGCGTTACCATAGAGGCGTACTTGGCAGGCCTGGTTTTCTCTTTTGCGTCTGGACCCCTGCTAACAAGCGCTCCAGAATCTACGGCCCCTGTCGTCTACGCGACTTTTGCATCAGGAATAATGCTGCTGAGCGTTAATATCACGGTCGGCGCGGGTGTCTTGAAGGTCAAATACGGCCAGAGATTCGAGGAGTCCTGGAAAGCCATAGAACCTTATCTACTCCCGCATGCGATGGCCGTTCTCACAGTAGTATTGGGAGTGCTAACCCTGCTGACACGCGGTCCGGTTGCGGCACTCGTCGTGGTCGCCGGCTCCCTTGCGAGTCAGATGCTTGTGTACCGCTCGCGAGAGCAGGTGAAAGAGAACCGCGAGTTACGGGCGCGGGTGGGGTCTCTCGAAGAGGCCCTCACGGCCTCCAACACGACGTTCGGGACCATGGTGATCAGAGACCTTGGCGCGCGGGATGGGTACACGGATCGCCACGCGGCGGCCACGGCGACGTACGCGGCGGATTTGGCCCGCGAGATGAAGCTGGACGACGCCCGTGTGGGGCGGCTGCGGATGGCCGGACTTTTGCACAACATCGGGTTGTTCGGGTTGCCGGAGGATCTGCTCCTCGCGACGGGCAAGCTCAACTCCATCGCCCAGAGCCGGCTGGCCGAGCATGCGGCGCGCGGCGAAGCGGCGCTCGCCGCGGTACCCGAGTTCGAAGAGATGGCCTCCTGGGTCAGGTGGCACCACGAGCGTCCCGACGGCAGGGGGTATCCCGACAAGCTGCGCGGCCCCTGGATACCGCTCGAAGCCAGGATACTCGCCGTGGCGCAGGCCTACGCCGCCATAGTTCTCGACCAACCGCGACGTCCCGGCATGGAGCCCGTGGAGGCACGGGAGAAGTTGAGCGCGGGCATAGACACTGAGTTCGACGGGGTCGTCGTGCGGGCGCTCTTGAGGCTGCTGGACACCGAATCGGAAGGGTATCGCAGGGCCGACGACCACCGGTTCGTCTTCCCGGCCCCGGAGGGCAGGGGAGGCGCCAGGCTCGACGTGCCCGACCCGCGCGACCAGGATGACCTCGGCCGGATCCTCCCCAACCGTTAGTAGTCTTGTAGAGAGGGGGGTGAGGCAGGAGAATGCGCCAGATCAAGACGGCATCTACGTTGGCCTCGCCCAGAGCCGGTCTGATGCGCGTGGCGCTGACGGTGATCGTGGCCCTTATGCTGGCCCTCTCTTTTCCCGGGGCCGTAGGTGCTTACCTGGCGGCTGGACTCGCGCTTCTCTTCGGGGTGTGTTTGATCGCGGGACGGCCCGCAATCCTTTTGCGCGAGAGGCTCGTGTGCATCCTCGTCGACTCCGCGCTCGTCGGGATGCTGGTCGCTTTCACCGGGGGAGCTGGCTCACCATTCTTCCCGCTCTACCTGCTCGCGGCGCTGGGGATAGCCTGGATCGAAGCCCGGCCGAAAGTCGCCGTGGCAGCGGCCGCGTTGGTCGCCGGGTACCCGGCAGCGGTGGTTGTCTCTGGGGGGGTGGGTGCGCTCGGTACTGCGCCAGTAGCCTTGCGGACCGGCCTCATAGCGCTCTTCTGCGTGGCCGTCGCGTTTCTCGGCTCCGAGATGCAAGGCTTCAGACAACTCGCCGTCAGGCTCTCCTCCACCCTGGCAAACGAGATAGACCGGGTGGAGAGCGACGAGCGGCTGATCTCGAAGTTCGCGCCCGTAATGAGGGTGTTGAGCCTGGAAGGCATACTCGGATGGACCGTCGAAGCGGCCCACACGATGGCTGGCGGACCGTACGCGCACGTCGCCGCGCTGAAAGGCAACCGTCACAGCACCATCCTGGAGGGTGACTCCGACGTCTGCCCCAGCTGGTGGCATCCCTCGATCCAGCGTCTCGTGCTGCAAAGTTGTCGCGAGGGCGACACCGTGCGCAGCGAAGAGGAGATACACGGCATAGAGGGTTTCATGGCCGTGCCTCTCGGCACGGACGAGGAAGAGAAGTGGGGGGCGGTGGTCGTCGGGGGTGGCGAGTATGGCACCGAGAAAGAACGTGCCCTGAAGCTCCTCGCCGGGGGGATAGGTCCTGTCCTGGAAGACGCCGGTGGCGCCCCGGGCGGGCTGGACCAGCTCACAGGGTTACCGAACCGCGCGTCGCTCCACCGCATTCTGCGCCAGGAGCTCTCCCACGGCAGACCGCTTACGGTTCTGGCGATGCAACCGAGAGGTTCTGGCGACCACGATACCGCATCGGGCGAAGCCCTCCTCCAGAAGATCGGCCAGAGGCTCACCGGCGCTAGACAGCACGCTTTCCGCCTGGGGGACGCGGAGTTCGTCGTCGTCCTGAGTGGGTCGGGCGAGAGCAGGGCCCGCCAGGCGGCGCTCGCGCTCCAGCAACAGGTCGCAGAGGAGACCGGGAGCACCGGTAATCCGTCCTCGGCCGCCGCCGTGGGCTGGGTGTTCGCCGAGGCCGGGGACGAGGGCTCTGTTCTCGACGGAGCCCTGCTCGCCCTGGAGAGAGCCAGGGACCGGCCTGAAGGAATCGCCGGGTTACCTGTGGGGGTACAGAACCTCGAAAGTCTCGTCGAAGGCGAGCAGCAGGTGCTTGGGATCGCCGGGACGCTCGTGGAAGCCCTGGAAGCGAAAGACCCTTACATCAAGGAGCATCTGAGGGCCGTGTCGAACCTCGCCGGGCGCATCGGCAGCGAGATATCCTTGCCTCCAGGACAGATGGAAGCTTTGACGAGCGGGGCCCTGCTGCACGACGTGGGCAAGATAGGAATACCGGATCGCATCCTGCAAAAGTCCGGTCGCTTGACGAAGGATGAGTACGCGGAGATAAAGCGTCACCCGATGTTGGGTGTCTCGATCCTCACCCCCGTAAAAGAGCTGGCACCCGCGTTGCCGGTCGTCAAACACCACCACGAGCGCTTCGACGGCAAGGGATACCCCGACGGGCTGCGTGGCGAGGACATCCCCCTGATAGCAAGAATAGTCTCGGTGGCCGACGCGTTCGACTCCATGGTCCGCGCCAGGCCCTATGGCTACGGCATCTCCCGGAAAGCCGCCCTCGGGGAGATCAAGGAGAACTCGGGGACCCAGTTCGATCCCCGCATCGTAAGAGCGCTTCTCGAGGTCGTGTATGCTCCCGGCGACCGTCGGGCCAACTCCGTCGGCTGACCACGCGCACCAGGAGCTCGACACCGCTACATAGCAATTTTCGCCAAACGATAAAGAATCACTCATTTGAGTGATACAAAAGACCCCACCTCCGTAATATGCTGATGCCGCTGTGTGGTTCAGGAGGAGCCGAAAACCTCGGCTCTCGTCCGACGGGAAAGGAGCTGCAGCGGTTGGTCCACAGAATGTTCGCATCCGACAACTGCAAACGAGGGTAGGAGGAAAGTACCGAGGCCTTCGGGCTGAGGATCAGCGGTCTGGAGAGTGACATGCAAGGATTGTCGTTGGAAATGCCAACCGGCTACTATCTGGAAAGAGACCCGGACATACTGACTCTGCGCCGGCCCGACGGGTCTATGGTGGGCGCGTTTTCCGCCCGCGGCGCCGCACCCGAAGACGTGCGTCGGATGGTCAGGGAGACCGTCCAGGGAGAGAAATCCGTCGCCGTCCAGCCTTCGCTACAGGCCCGCTTCTTCGGCCACTTCGAGTTGCTCTGCGACGGTGAAGACATGCCCCTCGGCCGTAACGGCAAAGCGCTGACCATACTCAAATACCTGCTGGCCAACCGTACCCGCCCTGTCTCCCAGGATCACCTCATGGGCTGGTTGTGGCCCGAGTCCAACCTCAAGAAAGCCCGGTGGTCCCTGAACTCGGCCATCCACGGCCTGCGCAAGCTCTTGAGCGGATGTTCGTCCTCCGCTTCCACGAACTACGTCTTCCTCGAGGACGGATACTACCGACTGGCTCCCGATGTCGGGGTGACAACGGACGTGGACGACTTCGATAGACATCACGAGCAAGGTCGTCGGCTGGAGAAGAACCGTCGGAAAAAGGATGCTGCCATCGAGTATGAGAAGGCCATCGAGCTGTACAGGGGCGACTATCTGATAGAGGACCTGTACGACGATTGGACCATGGTCGAGCGCGAGCGGCTGGCCAACGCCTACATAGACTTGCTGGGCCGGCTGGCCGTCTATTACATGGAGGTCGGGCAGCACCAGGAGAGCATCCGCGCCTGTTACAAGGTGCTCGAGAAGGATCGCTGCCACGAAGACAGCTACCGCCTGCTGATGCAGTGCTACGCACGTCTCGGCCTGCGGGCCAGGGCGCTGCACCAGTACAGGATGTGCGAGCAGATACTCAGGCAGGAGTACGGTACCTCACCCTCGCCGGAGACCAGATCCCTCTACATGAGGCTCCTCAGAGACGAGAGCGCCTGAGAGCAGATCTCCCGATTCGCGGGGTTTTCGCGCGGCCCATCGTGGGTACCGACCAGGGCAGACCGTAAGAGGCGGAAAGGACCGCATGAACGACGCGATGCAGCAGCGGCTCATGACCATACTCGCAGCCGCAATAGGCTACCTCATCAGCCGATACGTTACCGACAGGCTCATAGACATACCCGATGAGCCCGGGATCAAAGACGACGCCATAGAGGCGATTCTCAAGGGGGCGACGACCGCAGCCTCGACCATCCTGGCCTCGATCCTCGTGCGGCGGCTGCTCAGATCCTGAATCCTGCGCCAAGCTCTACACAGTCACCGGAGCCCTGGGCGGGGTTCCAGCTTTCTAATTGCTGAAGTGCTGACATACTGACCTGCTGATATGCTTGCGATGAGGTTCAACCTCATCGCAGGCTGCTTTAGGAGGTTGGTTTTCGTGGCAGGTCCTCTGGAGGGTCGGGTCGCTATCGTGACGGGCGGGGGCGGGGGCCTCGCCGAGGGAATCTGCGCGAGGCTCGCAGCGGACGGCGCGGCCATCGCCGCGGTCGACGTCTCCCGCGAGAAGGCAGAAAGGGTGGCAGACCAGGTCCGTGCGAACGGCGCGAGCGCCGTGGCCGTGGAGGCCGACGTCTCCGACCGCCCTTCGGTCGAGGCCATGGCCGATGAGATCGCGCGCGAGCTCGGCGGGGCGGATATCCTCGTCAACAACGCCGCCGTCTACCCGCGGCGGGCCTGGACGGAGATCGAAGAAGAGGAGTGGGACAGGGTGATGGCCGTGAACCTCAAAGGCTACTTTTTGTGCGCGCGGGCGGTCTACCCTTACATGCAGGAGCGGGGACGGGGCAACATCGTGAACGTGGCCTCGATCACCTTCTCTATCGGGTGGACGCTCCTGCTCGACTACGTCTCTTCGAAAGGTGGCATCGTCGGCTTTACGCGCACGCTCGCCCGCGAGGTCGGCCCGGACAACATCAACGTCAACGCCATAGCGCCCGGCGCCTTCCCCACGGACGCCGAGAAGATCCACCCCGACCAGGAAGGCTACAACCGCTGGGTGCTCGAACAGCAGAGCATCAAACGCCGCGGCACGCCGGAAGACATAGGCAACCTCGTCGCCTTCCTCGTCTCCGACGCCTCCTCTTTTATAACGGGCCAGACCATCGGTATCGACGGCGGATGGATGATGCGCTAGAACAGAACCAGGGAGGGATCGTGGCCGAAGCGGCAACGCAAACAAGAGAACGCAAGGAGAGACTCGAGGACATACTCGTCGTGGACTGCGACGTCCACGTCCACGAGTCGCCGCAGGCGATCATGCCCTACTGCGAGATGCCCTGGCGGAAAGCGCTTGAGACGATAAAGGACGTGCAGGAGTTCTACCTGGACATCCCCGGCTTCTCGCCGGGGACGACCGTCTACGAGGCGAAGTTTCCCTCCGGGCAGGAGGGCACGCGCATGGTTCACTCCGCCTCCCAGATGCGCGAGGAGCTCGACGAGATCCACGTGGACATAGGGATCCTCTTCCCCGATCACTTCCTCAAACTACCGGTGATCTCGCAGGTGGACTACGCCTCGGCCCTCGCCCGCGCCTACAACGCCTGGCTCCTCGAAGAGTGGTGCTCGCCCGAGAGCGGCCTGCTCGGCTGCATCCTGGCCTGTCCGCACGACCCCGAGGACGCGGCCAGGGAGATACAGAAGTACGCAGGGGAGCCAGGCATGGTCGGGGTGTTCCTGCCCTGTGCCGGGCTGGAGCGGCTCTGGGGACACAGGCAGTACGACCCGATCTACGAGGCCGCCCAGGAGGCCGACCTGCCAGTGCTCATGCACAGCGTAACCGTCATCCATCCCGTCTTCCCCTTCAACACGCAGGGATTCGAGACCGAGTTCGGGCGGCACATCTGCAGCCACACCTTCTCGATGATGGCGAACATAGTGCACATGATCACCACAGGCGTGCCGGTAAGGTATCCCGAGCTGCGCGTCGCCGTCACCGAGGCGGGTATCTCCTGGGTGCCGTTCCTGATGCACAAGATGGACAAGGAGTACATCGAGCGCCGCCGCGAGGTCCCCTTCCTCGAAGACAAGCCGAGCACCTACCTGAAGAAGATGTACTTCGCCACCCAGCCGGTGGAGGAGCCCGAGAACCTCTCCGACCTGGTGACGATGATGGACCTCTACGATGGTGAGGACAACACCGTCTTCGCCTCCGACTGGCCGCACCACGACTTCGACCATCCCTCGAAGGTGCACCAGATCCCCTTTACGAACGAGGTCAGACGCAAGGTCTTCGGCGAAAACGCGTGTCGGCTCTTCAACATCGACTCGGGCGGCAACCGCCTCAATCTACGATGAGTACCCGGCGCGAGGAGCACATCGTGGGCGACCTCTCGGATTTCCCGGAAGGAACCCACAGGGTCGTGAAGGTCGGGAGGCGGGAGATCGGGGTCTTCAACATCGGCGGCAAGCTCTACGGCCTCCCCAACGTCTGCCCGCACCAGACCGGTCCTTTGTGCGAAGGCAAGCCCACTCTGGGAACTCTCATAGCCAATGCCGAAAGGGAATGGAAATTCGAGTGGGTTCACGACGGCGAGATCGTGGCCTGCCCCTGGCACGGACTCGAATACCACGTGCCGAGCGGAAGATGCCTAGCCTACCCGAACGTCACGCTCCGCACCTACGAGATGCTCCTGGACGGGGGAAAAGTGAAGGTCCGGCTTTAGCTGGTGGAATCTGATGCGACTGTGAGGAGGTAGCCGATGCGCGTCGTGGTTATCGGGGGTAGCGGGCACGTTGGAACCTACCTCGTGCCCCGGCTGGTCGAGGCGGGACACGAGGTAGTCTCGATCAGCCGCGGACAGAGGGAACCTTACCAGGTCCATCTCGCCTGGTATTCGGTGGAGCAGGTGACACTCGATCGCGAGATCGAAGAAGCGGAGGGAACCTTCGGAGAGCGGGTGCTCGGGCTGAGACCCGACGTCGTGGTCGACATGATCTGCTTTACGCCCGAAAGCGCCCACCAGCTGGTCGAGGAGCTGCAGGGAAGGGTGACACACTTCCTGCACTGCGGGACCATCTGGGTGCACGGCCACAGCACGCGGGTGCCTACCACCGAGGACCAGCCGCGTCATCCGTTTGGCGAGTATGGCGTGCAGAAGGCCAGGATCGAAGCTTACTTGCTGGACGAAGCCCGCCGCAACGGGTTCCCCGCGACGATCCTGCATCCCGGACACATCGTGGGACCGGGCTGGGCGCCCGTGAGCCCCGCCGGTAACTTCGACCCCGGAGTGTTCGCACGGCTCTACCGGGGGGAGGAACTGGTCCTACCGAACCTGGGGATGGAGACGGTGCATCACGTCCACGCCGACGACGTGGCCCAGGCCTTTATGAGGGCCATCGACAACTGGAGCGTCGCGGTGGGGGAGAGCTTCCACGTAGTCTCTCCCGCCGCGCTGACCCTACGAGGCTACGCCGAGGCCGTCGCCGGCTGGTTCGGTAAGCCGCCCCTCCTCAGCTTCGCGCCGTGGGAAGAGTGGCGCGCCGGCGTATCCGAGGAGGAGGCCCAGGGGACCTGGGACCACATCGCCCATAGCCCCAACTGCAGCATCGCCAAAGCCGGGCGCCTGCTGAATTATCAGCCCCGCTACAGCTCGCTGCAGGCCGTAAGGGAGGCACTAGAGTGGCTTGTGGAACACGGCGAGGTACAGGCGGAATGGACGAGCAAGGCCTCCAGATAGACGGCAGGCTTGCCGTCCGCGAGGAAGAGGGAGCGTTCCTGGTGGTCAGGGCCGATGATCCGGAAGACTGGCTCGCCCGCTTCGAGAGGGACGGAGCCTTTCCCGCCAGGGAGTGGGCCGAGAACATGGCCCACGTCTACAACAGGCGCCTCGCGCGCCGCTCGACCGGACCTCCGACACCACCGGGCACGCGCCCGGCCAGTTACCATCCCGGCCAATAAGGCGCGCTGCGATACACTCGTCAGGAGGACGTATCTCTGAGAGGATGACGGGAGGCACGGCTGTGAAGGAGAGGGCATGGGATTTTGGGGAGGTAGGACGCCTCCCCGCGCGTGGCGACAACGTGGCCATGGCGACGCGCAGGCTGGAGGCGGGTACGCGCGTGTGCTACGAAGGCTCTGAGTTTACCGTCGGACATACGGTTCTCGAAGGCCACCGTTTCGCCGTCGAGCCGATAGCGGAAGGGGAGGACATGATCTCCTGGGGTCTCCGCTTCGGCCGCGCCACCAGGGACATCGCGCCGGGGGACTACGCGTGCAACGAGAAGATCCTGCACGTGCTGCGCGAACGCTTCAAAGCTTCTCCCCGGCACCACGAGGATCCAGATGGGACCTCGGACCAAGGCGGGGGACGTGTCCCTGGAGGAG
>JBKPNW010000072.1:0-41517 GCA_046732815.1 Actinomycetota bacterium
GTTGGATCGTCGGCAGCGTCAGATGTGTATAAGAGACAGGGACCGAGGACGGCGGGGTTTACTCCCTAGACAGCATTCTCAGGGACGCCCGGATCACTCCCGAAGAAGATATTTGAACCGACGTCGAACCCGAAAGACCTCAGAAGCCATCCTCGTGCGCCTCACAAGAATTCGTAGGGGTTAGACGCCGTGGTATTCCTGCTCCTCTGGCTCTAACATACGTACACTGCTCACGATGTGCCAAGGGTGGAATTCGTAGACCGTCCGATAGGCGCTCTCCCTGCGCTCCTCGGCCCCCTTCGGGACCCAATGAACCCAACGGCCGCGGCGCAATACCAAGCCCCAATCGTTCACCTCTTCTAGCACCCCGTAATCCGCGGAGCCTGCGCCTGCCGGATAAAACACCATCACTGCTTCTCCTACCCAATCTGCAAATTCCACGCGTCCTTCGGCCATGCATGACCCTCCTGGATCGTCTTCCTCTTTAGAGCGCATCATACCCCCACCAGAGCCCTTCCCGTCTACTCTGAGGCCGTAAAGCGCCGTCAAGCTCGTTACAAGCTAGCCTCGCGCTGCCTTAGCTCGGCGTAGGCCGCGTTTATCTCTTTCATCCGCTCCTCGGAATGCTCCCTGGCCTTCGGACCCATGCCTGCCATCCTGTCCGGATGATGCATGAGGGCGCGTTTCTGTAGGCCTGGCCGATTTCTTGACGAGATGCGCCGACGGCTACGCCGAGAATCAGGTGGGCACGCATGAGACGCAATTGGATGGGTTCGTCGGGCTCGGCATTCGGCGGGGTATCTCGTGGAATTCTGATGTCGTAGGTCTCTGCGAAGACGGCGAAGGGATCGGCAGGATCCGACCTCTTGAACAATCTCTTGAACCTCATGCGTGCCCTTTATACTTGGTTTTTCGCGGCCTGGGACATAGGATAGGGATAGATGATGCCCGCCGCAACGAAGCCCGCCCCTGCGGACCGTCAAGCCCGTTAGAGGCTATCTGTAGCCGCCCACTTTGATTAACGGCGCCTCGCCGGAGGCCAGCTCTCGACTGCACTGTGGACACCTGCCTCGGTCTGGCGCTCGAGGAGCTCTCCCTCGGAGATAGCCTCGCCGTTCCAAGTAGCTGAGTGGTGCTCGCACGTTATAGCGTGACTGATCGTCACCAGCAGCCCGCAGCAGTAGTACCTGGCCCAGTTGGCGCCGGGGCACTGAGAGGACCCCACTCCTTCACTGTAGGCCTCTGGGACGGCCATGTTCCGGGTCCCGCGCTGATAAACTCATCTACGGCTGGAGAGAGGTGACGATGTCTGAGCTGAACACCCGGGGAGAAGAGAACCTGGAGCGGCGCAACCACGAGCTCTCGGTGCTCAACGAGATCGCCCGCGAGCTCAACCGCTCGGTAGAGCTTGGCGAGGCGCTCGGGTTCACACTCTCGCAGGTGGCCGAGCTATTGGGCTTGCGTACGGCCTGGATCTGGCTCGTGGACGACTCCTCCCCGCAGCCCTACCTCGCCGCGGCCCGCAACCTCCCTCCGGCCCTGGCGGACGACCCGCGCCGCATGGATGGCTCGCGGTACTGTTATTGCCTCGACACTTACAAGAAGGGCGACCTTGGAGGCGCCGCCAACGTCAACGTCCTGACCTGCAGCCGCCTCGACGGCCTGGTCGACGGCACGGGTGGTCTACGCTACCACGCCAGTATCCCCCTCTACGCCGGGAAGAAGAAGCTCGGCGTCATGAACGTCGCGAGCCCGCAGTGGCGGGGCCTCTCCCCCGAAGATCTGCAGCTACTCTCCACCATAGGTGACCTGCTCGCCATCGCCATCGAGCGGGCCAGCCTCTTCGACCGGAGCGCCAGGCTTGGCGCCGTCGAAGAGCGCAATCGCCTGGCGCGGGAGATCCACGACACCCTCGCCCAGGGTCTTACCGCTACGGGACTCCAGCTCGAGTCCGCCGAAGCTTTACTCGAAGGGTCCGGCGCCGAGCGCGCCCGCGAACCGCTACGCCGCGCCCTCGCGCTCACCCGGTCCAACCTCGACGAGGCGCGTCGCTCGGTTCTCGACCTCCGGGCGGCCCCGCTCGAAGGCCGCTCGCTACCCGAGGCGCTGAAGACCCTCGTCGACCGCTGGGAAGCCCAGACGGGCGTGGCCACCAGGTTCGGGACCGTGAACGGCAGCCGCCCGCTCCCGCCGCGGGTCGAAGTCGCCCTCTACCGCGTCTGCCAGGAGGCCCTCACCAACGTCGCGCGCCACGCGGGCGCAAACCGGGTGACGGTCAGGCTCGTGGCCACACCGGAGGCGGTGCAACTCCTCGTCAAGGACGACGGAGACGGCTTCGCTCCCTCTGGCGCCGCGGACGAGCGGCACGGCATCGTCGGCATGAGGGAGAGGGTCGAGATGCTGGGCGGCTCCCTGAGGATAGAGAGTACTCCTGGCGAGGGTACCAGCGTCGAGGTTACCGTGCCGCTCGGAGGACTCCGGGGTGGATAAGGTAAGGCTCCTCGTCGCCGACGACCACCCGATGCTGCGCGAGGGCCTCGTCGCCGTGCTAGGCACCCAACCCGACTTCGAGGTGGTGGGCGAGGCGGCCGATGGAGACGAGGTCGTGAGGCTAGCAGAGAGCCTTGACCCCGACGTGATACTGCTTGACCTCGAAATGCCAGGGACCGACGGGGTCGAAGCCCTCGAACAGCTCCGCGACACAGGCTCGCGTGCCCGTACCCTCGTCTTTACGGCCTACGACACGGACGAGAGGATTCTCGGCTCGCTACGCGCTGGCGCCCGCGGCTACCTGCTCAAGGGCGCCTCGCGAAAGGAGATCTTCGGCGCCATTCGCACCGTCCAGGCCGGGGGCTCCCTGCTAGAACCGACCGTCGCCGACCGGCTGCTCGAGCGGATAGACGGTGAAGAAAGCGTCCCGCCGAACCGCCGGCTCACACCAAGAGAACTCGAGGTGCTCGCGCTCCTCGCCAGTGGCTTGAAGAACTCCGAGATCGCGCAGCGACTCTACATCTCCGAGCGGACGGTCAAGTTCCACGTCGGCTCCATCCTCGCCAAACTCGAAGCCCAGAACCGCACCGAAGCAGCGAGAATCGCCGTCCGCCGCGGTCTCGTGGAGTCCCCCTAAGGCGCCGGTCACCCAGAGTCGAGAGTTCGACCCTTTCCCTACTCCCTGTACTTTGGTACAGGCCCAAAACCGTCCCTACTGACGTTTCCCGGCCCTGGCCATAGCGATACATTGTATTCAACGGAGACCAGGAAGGATACCAAATGAGTGGAGAATCATCTCAGCGCACGGCGATCATCACGGGCGCCTCCCGAGGGCTGGGGCTGGCGCTCGCCCGCAGACTGGCCGAGGATGGCTGGACCCTGATCGTCGACGCCCGCGGCGAGGAAGATCTCGAGAGCGCCCGCGCCGAGCTTTCCAGGCATACCCACGTCATCGCCATCCCTGGTGATGTCGCCGACAGAGCGCACCGGGCTGAGATCTCGGAGGCGGCGCACGAGGCGGGTGGCGTGGACGCGCTCGTCAACAACGCGAGCATCCTCGGTCCGAGTCCCCAGCCGGAGCTGCTCGACTACCCACTCGACGTACTAGGAGAGGTCTACCTTAAGAACGTGATCTCACCGCTCGCGCTCATACAGGAGATCAGAGCCGACCTGAAACCAGGGGCGCGGGTTATCAACGTCACGAGCGACGCCGCCGTCGAGCCGTACGAAGGTTGGGGCGGATACGGGTCGAGCAAGGCTGCGCTCGAACAGCTCTCCAACATCCTCGCGGCCGAGAACCCTGACCTGCGAGTCTATCGCGCGGACCCCGGCGACATGAGGACCACGATGCACCAGGAAGCCTTCCCCGACGAGGACATAAGCGACCGCCCGCTACCCGAAGAGAGCGTGCCCGGCTTCGTCGAGCTCCTGACTGGCGATTTGCCGAGCGGACGCTACGAAGCACGTGCGCTTGCCGCGAGTACGACAACCCGGGACTCCTAGAGAGGCAGGCAGTATGTCCAACGCGATTACAGGAGTATTGGAAACCATAGACACTTTCCCCGACTATCCCGAGACGAATTCCCCACTTCACTTCGAGTTGCCTGCCGAACTGGAGGCCGGTGAGCCGCCCGAGGCGCGAGGGCTGCACCGCGACGAGGTCCGCCTGATGGTCTCCTACCTCGACGATGACCGCGTCGTCCACTCCAGGTTCAGCGACCTCCCAGAGTTCCTCAGACCCGGCGACACCCTCGTCGTCAACACCAGCGGCACCATGAACGCCGCACTCCCCGCCGAGCGCAAGGACGGCACGCCCCTTACTGTGCACCTCTCGACCCACTTGCCTGCGGACCTGTGGGTGGTCGAACTAAGATCCTCTTCCGGCGATGAACCCGTACTCGACGGCGAGCCAGGAGAGGTCCTGGCGCTACCGGAAGGTGCCAATCTGGTCCTGCACACCCCCTATCTACCTGAGAAGCGGCGACGGCGTGGGGAGCCTAACCGGCTCTGGATCTCCACCCTGAACCTTCCTGCGAACTTTAATGAGTATCTGGACCGGCACGGATCACCCATCCGGTACCGCTACGTCAAGGAGAGCTGGCCGGTGGGCTACTACCAGACGGTCTACGCCACGGAGACAGGCAGCGCCGAGATGCCCTCGGCGGGAAGAGCTTTCACCCCGGAGTTGATCACACGCCTCGTCGCGAATGGGGTCAGGGTCTTGCCGCTCATACTGCACACGGGCGTCGCCAGCCTCGAAGACGACGAGTCGCCCTATGAGGAGTTCTACCGGGTCCCTGCTGAGACCGCGGAGGCGATCAACGCAGCGCGCGCTGCGGGACGCAGGGTGATCGCCGTCGGGACTACTGTCGTGCGGGCGCTCGAGACGGTAACGGACAAGAACGGCTCGACCCATCCTGGCGAAGGCTGGACCGACGTCTTCATAACGCCGGAGCGCGGCATACGGTCCGTCGACGCGATGTTGACGGGGCTGCACGAACCACGCTCGACCCATCTCTCGATGCTCGAGGCGCTCGCCGGAAGCGGGTCGGTGTGCCCCCTCTCTACCTCGGGCAGACAACATCTCGAGGTAGCCTACGCCGAGGCCCTCGCGGAAGGCTATCTCTGGCACGAGTTCGGGGACCTGCATCTGATCTTGTAGGTTTCAGGTACACGCGACGACGGCCTTGCCCGGCCTCCAACCGGGCGGGTCGGTGCAGAGCCAGGTGGCCGCCTCGCGGGACGTACGGCGTTCTTCGGTCTTCATATCCATGCGCCAGGTGAAGATGCGGCGGTTCGTGCAGTTGATGGCCCCCTGCCCTGAGGCTATGCTCGCCGGTCCGCCCAAGCCCGGGGGGAGGTCCCTGGCGGTCCGGTTCAGGACGTAGACGAAGCCCACGTTGTCAGCTTTGCCGAGTAGACCCGTCTGCGTCAGGCTGATCTTGAGCAGCCTCAGTCGTTCTCCCTTCCTGTGTCTCTTGGCGAAGTATCGAAGCAACTCGTTTTGATTGTAGGTGACGAAGCTGGTCGCGATCTTGCCCCCTTCTTTCACCGTGCCAACGGTGTACCAGGACCAGGGATCGTAGCCCCTCTCCGCAAAATCGGGGGGACTCGGGCCTTCGGACAGGAAGAAGATGCGAGACAGGTTCGCCTGATCCCCGCTGTTGAAAGCGTTGACGAAAAGGATCACCAGTTCTGCCACCTGCCGCGGGTGGCAGCCGTCGGGGAGCGAAGCGTCGTCGCTGGTGACGATCACACGCGTGGGCTCCTGAAAAGCCACAGGTTCGCGCTGGCTATCTCGACCCGCAGAATGCGAATCCCCCCCATCCTGCTCTTTCTCGCACCCGACGAGGAGGCAGAGCAACATAAGGATGGGTAGGATCATCGTCTTCAAAGGAGAATCCGAGATTGCCCTGCCTTCCACCACCCCACACGGTCGACCCCATTCTATACCCGAGCAGCCGAGAGGCGTTAACAGAAGATTGCTTCGAGCGACTCGCAGGGTATCGCCCTGCGGCGGATCATACGTTATCCGGTATATGGCTCCAAGGGCGGAAGGTGTCTGCCTTCGTGGATTCCCGCTTTCGCGGGAATGACGGGGGTGAGGGGCCGCGCGGGTATGACGGCTGCCAACAAGCTGAAGTGCTGACAAGCGGAGGCCGCAGGCCGGAGCGTGCTGACAAGCCTGCGAAGCAGGCGTGCTGAAATGCTGCTTTACAAAGAGATCAGCCCGCGCCTGGCGCCCTGGCTGACTGCTTCGGCGCGATTGCTGACCGCGAGCTTGGAGTAGAGCGAGGAGATATGGAACTTGACCGTATGTTCGCTGATGTGGAGCTCGCGCGCGATCATCTTGTTCGACAGCCCGTGCCCGAGCAGATCCAGCACCTCGCTCTCGCGGGCGGTCAAAGGATCCGAGAGCTCCTCGACGTCCGCCGCAGGCTCGTCGAGCAATCGCTCGGCCAGGGTCTTCGGGAGCACGGTCAGGCCATGTGCCACCGCGGCGACCGCGGCCCCCAGCTCTTCTGCCGGGGCATCCGGCGGTACGACGCCCCAACCCCGGAGAGACAGGGTGCGCAACCTGGACGCCTCGCTATCGCCCTCCGAGAGCAACAGCAACGCCTGCGTGCCGGCTTCGGAGACGGAGAGCGCGGTCTCCTCGAGCAACTCCTCGTCCGCGACGAGCACCACATCGGCCCCCGAGAGCGGGGGGATGGGTCCGGCGGACAAGCCGGCCTCACCGATCACCAGCAAATCGGCGGACTCGACGGACGCGAGCATCGAACGCAGCCCCGCCCGCATGGTTGGGGTCGGGGCCACGACGAAGACCCGCGTCGGCGTCATGCCGCGCGACCCGACTCTTTCAGGCGCACTTCCATGACACTGATCTTACCGCCGCGCATCACGCGCAAAGAGACGCCATCACCCGCCCGTGCTACGGCTTCCGACAAGGCTCCCGGCTCCGCGAGCCGTTCCCCGGCGGCGGCGAGCAGGACATCGCCGACCAGCAGGCCGGCCCGGTCGGCGGCGCCACCGGTCTCGACGGCGGCGATCACGAGCCCCGAGGTGCCTGCATCCCTGCGCAGGGATGCAGGCACCGCGACGGGCAAGACTCCGATCCCGAGCCTCGGGCGACGCTCTCCGGCCGCCCAGGCGCCCGCCGCGTTGCTCGGGATGGAAAGGGCCATCTGGCCGAAGATCATCGCGTTGATGGCCACGACCTCACCCCTGGCGTTGAGGAGCGGGCCGCCCGAGTTCCCCGGCGCGAGGGAGACGTCGGATCTGACGTAGCGCGCGGGGGAGCCCCGGCCGGGTCCACGAAGCTCGCCCACGCCGCCCACGATGCCTGCGCTAACGGCCCCGACACTTCCCCAGGGATGCCCGATAGCGTAGACCAGTTCGCCCACTCGCAGGGCGTCCGAGTCCCCGACGGGAGCCGCCGGCAAGTCTCCTTGTTCGCCCCCCAATCTGAGTAGAGCGAGGTCCAGGCTGCGGTCGCTCTTTAGTACCTCGGCGTCGAGCGTACGGCCGTCGCGGAGGGATACCCTGATGTTACCCCTCCGGCGGCGTCCCCCTGCGACCACGTGATGGTTCGTCAGGACGAGGCCGTCGCCGGGCCAGATCACCCCGGCACCGATGCCCCGGCCACCCTTGCGCACCTGTACGACGCTCTTCTGTGCCTCCTCTATCATCCGCGTGCCTGCCAGCACAGCGGAGGAGTCTCCTGCAAATTCAGCCATCTCCCTGGCTCCTAACCGCGCTCGCCCACGGTGATCTCGACCTCCGCGAGCTCGCCGCCACGCACGACCTTGACGGGCACGGAACGACCGACCCTGTCGCCCGCGAGCAGCACGAGCAGGTCATCCGTGTCCTCGACCGGCTGGCCGTCCAGCGTGGCGAGGATATCGCCCACGATCAGGCCGCCGCGGCCCGCAGGACTGCCGTCCTCGACGCCGACGACGAGCAATCCGCCCCCCTGGGTGAGGCCGAGGTTCTGTCCGTCGGGAAGGCGCACCGGCTGGCTCAGGATGCCGAGGTATCCGCGCTTGACGGAGCCCCGCTCCGAGAGCGTCCCCGCGGTACGCCAGGCTATGTCGGCCGGGATGGCGAACGCCGCCCCACGCCCCCAGCCCGAGACCAGGATGCCGAGTACGTTTCCCCGCGCATCGATGAGCGGTCCTCCCGAGAAACCGGGGTAAGGCGTCGCGTCGGTCTGGATGTAACGTTCCAGCCGCGGTCCCCGCCGGGAGCGGACCGGGCCTCCGACGGCGCTCACCACCCCAAGCGTGGCCCTTGGTCCCTCACCGCGAGTGTGACTGCCCACGGCCAGTGAGATCTGGCCTACCTTGGCGTCACCTTCTACGGGCCTGGCCGGTTCTGTGTCCAGTCCCTCCACCTTCAGCACCGCAAGGTCCGAGGAGTGATCCCTCCCCGCGAACCGCGCGGATAGGGTCCTCCCGTCGGCGGTCTCAACCGACAGGTCTTCCTCACGCTCGAGCACGTGGCTCGCCGTGAGGACCGTGTCCTGCGCGATCACCACGCCGCTCCCCGCACGACGCCTCCGGCCGTTCACCCGCACGACAGAAGCCGCTACGCTCGCTACCGCATCCGCCATACCGTCAGAGAGGGCGGAAAGTGTATCCGTGTGCTCCATATTCTTCTCCTGATCTCCTGGCTTACACAGATACTCTATCCCTGGGCTAGAGGCCAGGCATCACCCGTCCGGCTAGTTTTCGCCCGGAAGAACGGCTAGTTGTCAGCGAGTCAGCATTTCAGCACGCCGCTTCGCGGCTTGTCAGCACTTCAGCTTGTCAGCTTCTTGTTTTCGCCTTTACTCTCGCTCGTGGTCGCATTGGCTATTCGTGGTGGGTCGCCAGCTCTGTCCGCAGAGAAATCCTGCAGCCTGAAACCTGATGCCCGTAGCCTACTGCCATGGGTAGAATGACGAGGAAGCGTCCGGGGAGAGCTTGTGGCCGCCTGCGCGCATGGGCGATCGGTGGAAGGGAGAGTATGAGCCGGAAGATTAAGGCTGAGGAGCTGCGTAGCCATCGCTGGTACGGGGTGCGCGATCTGCGCTCGTTCGGGCACCGCTCGCGGACCAAACAGATGGGCTACGCCGCGGAGGACTACAGTGGGAAGCCCGTTATCGGGATCATCAACACCTGGAGCGACATAAACCCCTGCCACACCCACTTCAGGGAGAGGGTCGAGGAGGTCAAACGGGGGGTCTGGCAGGCCGGTGGGTTCCCCGTCGAGATGCCGGCGATGTCGCTCTCCGAGCCGTTCCAGAAACCTTCGACGATGCTCTACAGGAACTTCCTCGCCATGGAGACGGAAGAACTCTTGCGCTCCTACCCCGTAGACGGCGCCGTGTTGATGGGCGGTTGCGACAAGACCACGCCGGCCCTGCTCATGGGCGCTATCACCATGGACCTGCCGGCCCTATTCGTACCAGCCGGACCGATGCTGCGCGGCAACTGGCGGGGCAACACCCTGGGCAGCGGCAGCGACGTGTGGAAGTACTGGGACGAGAAGCGCGCCGGCACCATCGGAGAGCGCGAGTGGGAAGAGATCGAAGACGGCATCGCCCGCTCGCCCGGCCACTGCATGACCATGGGCACGGCCTCCACGATGACCGCCACGGCCGAGGTCCTCGGCATGACCCTCCCGGGGGCCTCCTCCATACCGGCCGCCGACTCCGGACACCCCAGGATGGCCTCGATGAGCGGACGCCGGATCGTCGGGATGGTCTGGGAAGACCTCAAGCCCTCGGACATTCTGGACGAGCGCTCCTACGAAGACGCTGTGACGGCCGTGATGGCCCTCGGCGGCTCTACCAACGCCGTCATCCACCTCGTCGCCCTGGCCCGCCGCAGCGGCGTGGCACTGGACCTCGGCCGCTTCGATGAGATCTCCCGCCGCGTACCCGTACTCGCCAACATACGCCCGAGCGGCGAGTACCTGATGGAAGACTTCTATTACGCCGGTGGCCTGCGGGGCCTGCTCTCCCGCCTCACGGAGATGCTCGACCTAGACCGAATCACGGTAAGTGGTCAGTCCATGGGCGCGACGCTCACGGGCGTCTACGACGACGAGGTCATCAGGCCCCTCGACGATCCGATGCAGGAGGAGGGCGGGCTCGCTGTGTTGCGCGGCAATCTGGCTCCCGATGGTTGCGTCATAAAGCACTCCGCCGCGGACCAGAGGTTGCTCAGGCATAAGGGACCTGCCGTGGTCTTCGACGGCTACGACGACCTCGCCGGGCGCATAGACGACCCTGACCTGAAGGTGGACGCAGACTCCGTTCTCGTTCTCAGGGGGGCTGGTCCCATCGGTGCTCCCGGCATGCCGGAGTGGGGATTGCTTCCCATCCCGAAGAGACTACTCGAAAAGGGAGTCAGGGACATGGTGCGCATCTCCGACGCCCGCATGAGCGGCACCGCCTACGGCACCTGCGTTCTCCACGTCGCCCCCGAGTCGCACGTCGGAGGCCCACTCGCCCTCGTAAGAGACGGCGACGAAATCCAACTCGACGTTCCGAAGCGGCGCCTACGGCTCCAAGTAGACGAGAGAGAACTCTCCCGTCGCCGCGCCGCGTGGAGACCGCCTCCGAGACCCTACGGCCGCGGCTACGGGGCCATATTCGCCGGGCACGTAAGCCAGGCCAACGAAGGTTGCGACCTCGATTTCCTAGCCCAGGGACCATCCGTGCCAGAACCCGAGATCCACTGATCTTCTCGCGTATGAAGGCCGTGTAGCCGATGGAGTCGTACATGCCGCCGAGGAGGTGTGTTACGGTGGCGGTCCACGCCAGTCCTCCCGGGAGCCGGCCCAGTCTTCGATAAGCGTGAGCAATGCCGTGTGATCCCAACCGCCCCGCCCCGCGGCCATAAGGGCGCCAAACATCTGGTCCACCACGGAAGTTACGGGCAGGGGTACCCCGTATTCCCTGCCGGCCTCCAGGGCTATCAGGAGGTCCTTGCGATGGAACTCGACCTTGCCGCCCGGGGTGAAGTCGTGCGCGAGCAGTTTCTCGCGCTTGACCTCCATGACTTTGTTGGCCGCAAGCCCACCCGAGAGCACGTCGAGGACCGTCTCCGGATCCACCCCGGCCTTAGATCCCAACACCAGCGCCTCGGAGACCGCCTCAATGGTGATGGCTACCACGATCTGGTTGCAGGCCTTCACCACCTGGCCGGTCCCCGGGGGTCCGACATGGACGATCTTCTCTCCCATTACACAGAAGAGTGGCGTGGCGCGCTCGAAGTCCTGCTCTTTCCCCCCGACCATGATCGAGAGGGTCCCCTCCTCGGCGCCCACATCGGCCCCGCTGACCGGAGCGTCGAGCATACCCACTCCCCGGTCGCGGGCGGTCGCGGCGAGTCGCCGGGCCAGAATCGGGGAGGAAGTACTCATGTCCACGAGGAGCGAGCCTTCTCTGGCACCCTCCAACAGACCATCTTCTCCCGTTACGATCTTCTCGACCTCAGGCGGACCGGGGAGCATAGTGATCGTCGCGTCGCTCTCCTCGGCAACCTCCCGCGGGCTACTCGCGACCTTCGCGTCCTTTTCTCTAGCCAGTGCCTCGGCCTTTTCGCTGGTACGGTTGTAGAGCACCAATTCATAGCCAGCCTCCGCCAGATTGCGGGCCATCGGCATACCCATCAGCCCAAGCCCCACAAAGCCCACTCTCTCAATCATCGCACCCTCTACAATACCGTAGGATCCTGCCGGGTGCCCCGCTTCCAGGTAGCTGCCGCCTCAACTCCGCGTTCTATGGCATCGAATCAGTCAGAGTAGGAACCACCGTTCACGTCGAGGTTTAGAGAAAGGCCAGTGCGGGCGTCGCGGGGAGAGACCATTATCACCAATGTACACGTGGGATATTCGGGCACGCAAGAACGACAGCCGGGCTGTACGGCTACCAGGGGACGGGACGCCGGTCCTGGAAGAAACCGCCGGTGGGGCCGCTGTTGGGGAGCGTCGCCGCCCACACGAGGGCTTCTGCCCCTTCTTCTACGGAGCGTGTGGCGCCCGAGCCGCCCATGTCCGTCTGCACCCACCCCGGGTTGACCGCGTTGACGAGGATGCCGCTCCCGCGCAGCTCGGAGGCCAGGATGCGCGTCAAGGCGTTGAGGGCGGTCTTGGAGACGCGGTAGCCCGGAGAGCCGCCACCCATGTCTTCCAGCGCCGCGAGGCCAGTCGAGACGTTGACGATACGCCCGTAGCCGTTGCGCCGCATGAGAGGCACGGCCATCTCGCACAGGCGCCACGCCCCGAACAGGTTCGCCTCGAGCGCCGCCTTCACGCGGTCAAGGTCGGCGTCCGCGCCGCTCTGGCCTTCGTCGTTGGAGATAGCAGCGTTGTTCACCAGGATGTCCAGCCGCCCGAACTCCTCCTCGATGGAGCGAGACAGCCGTTCGACACTCCCGGGGTCTGCCACGTCGAGTTGCCGGACGATCACGCCGCCAGAGAGTCCCGCCGCAGCAGCCCTGCCCTGTTCGCCGTCGCGAGAACCCATAACCACCGTTATCCCCCGCTCCGGAAGCTGCCTGCAGACCTCCAGTCCTATCCCCCGGTTTCCCCCGCTCACAAGCGCGATGCGCCCGTTCTCCATCGTACAACCTCCCGATCTTCAAGGTCATGACCAACCATACTAGTACAACTACCCACCGAGAAGTCCGAACGCCGCCTCGACGGCCGCAAGCGCTGACGTTGCTACGGTCAAGTGCTCACCGAGGTCCCAGCCTTCCAGGACCACCACGGGCCGTCCGACCTTCCTGGCAAGACCTATCTCCGAAAGGGTCCCGTACTCCCCTCCTACGGCGATGACCACGTCTGCGGAGCACACCACGGCGAGATTGCGTGCCTGGCCCGCGCCCGTGGCCACCGAGTAGGTAAGATACTCGTTCTGCCTCCGCCGGTCTTCGTCGGGCAGGATGCCTATGGCCGTGCCGCCGGCCTCGGTGGCCCCCCGGGCCGCGGCCTCCATCACGCCAGAGAGCCCGCCGCAGACTACTGTCGCTCCC
Organism: Actinomycetota bacterium; assembly: GCA_046732815.1. Classification (GTDB taxonomy): domain Bacteria; phylum Actinomycetota; class Rubrobacteria; order Rubrobacterales; family Rubrobacteraceae; genus Rubrobacter_D. The sequence continues at coordinate 13,017 of JBKPNW010000072.1, forward strand.
CTCTCGGCAACCAGCCTGCCGACCTCGCGCGCTTGCTCGTAGAGATTTCCTGTTGCGGTCCCCGAGCCTACAACTGCCACGTACACGCCGCCGGTCAAATGTGGTCTGGTAGAAGGCTTGTGGTCGGAACTGGGGAACTCCTGTTGACGTGGATTCCCGCTTTCGCGGGAATGATGGGTGTTGGGATCGCGGGAATGACGGTTGTGCTGGGAGCAAGGGGGCAGGAGTTGCGCCCATGTTGCACAGCCAGGAACTGATCACGCCGATTCCGTCTCACAGGGTTGGGTAGCGACTCGTTTGTCCGAGCAGGTACCTGAGGAGGCTCACGGCCCCGTCCTTGCTCAGGGGCTCGTTCCAATTGCCGCACTTGGGGGACTGTATGCAAGCGGGGCATCCCTTCTCGCACGGGCAGCGGGTGATGACACCTAGAGTGTCGCGGGCGAGCGACTCGAAGGCGTCGTAGCCGCGCCGGGAGATGCCGACCCCACCAGGATAACCGTCGTAGACGAAGACCGTGGGGAGGCGGCTCTGGCGGTGTACGGGCGTGGAGAGACCGCCGATGTCGGCGCGGTCGCACATGGCGAAGAGGGGCAGGAGCCCGATCAGGCCGTGTTCCCCGGCGTGCAGGGCGCCCCCGAAGCTCTCGAAGCTCGGACGTGCTTCTCTTGGAAGCGGGGGAAGCGTGATCCAGAGCGCCTGCGTCTCGAGCACGACGTCGGGAAGGTCCAAGGGATATACACCGACCTCCTTGTCGTCGGCCACCCTGACCTTCTTGAAGTAGGTGACGGAGTCTGTCGTCCTTACCGCGCCCCACCGCAGAGAGGCCCCGTTCGCAAGTTCCCGCGTCTCGATCTCTTCCAGAACCTCCACGTCGGTCTCGACGCGCGGCCTGGTGTAGTAACGGTTGGGGACGCGGCGGGCGACGGCGCGGTGGGAACGGAGATCCAGGCTCTCCACCTCGTAGGCGGTCCCGCGGTGGAGGTAGGTCGCGCCGGGATGCAGCTCGCTCGGGGCGCGGGTGGCTTCCGCGGTCCCGATCAACTCTCCTTCAGTGTCGGCTATGAGTACCGTCTCCGACGATGCCGAGCGCAGGGAGATGTTGCGCGCCGGGTTGTCCCCGCCGACGTAGACCAGCCGCCCCCCACTCGAAGCCAGCGCCCTGTCCTCCATCAGCGATTTCGCCACGCTCCTGTAGGCGGGCCCGAAGTACTCTTCGTCCTCGGCGTCGAGCGGGGCCTCGTGGGCGGCGGCGAGCAGGTGCGGGCCGAGGATGTAGGGGTTCTCCATCGTAACCCTGGCGGCCTCGACCCTCCTGCCCAGGACTCTCGGCGGGTTCTCGAAGAGGAACTGGTCGAGCGAATCGCGGCCAGGGATGTACACCGCGAGGGCGGGGTCCTTGCCGCGTCCCGCGCGGCCCCACTGCTGCCAGATGGAGGCGACGCTGCCAGGGTATCCGCAGCAGACCACGGCGTCCAGGGCGCCCACGTCCACCCCGAGCTCCAGCGCGTTCGTGGAGACGACGCCGAGGAGATCACCCCGAAACAGGCGGCCTTCGATCTCCCGCCGTTCGCGGGGGGTGTAGCCCGCGCGGTAGGGCGAGATCCTACGCGCACCGTCGACGCCGAGCCTGTCTGCGGCGTAACGGTAGATAAGCTCGGCGGCCTTCCGCGTCCTGGCAAAGGCTATGGTCCTCACGCCCTGCGAGACCAGGTTCGCGAAGACCAGGGCACCCTCGGTGAGAAGGCTCCGCCTCTCCCCCTTCTCCTTGTCCAGTAAAGGAGGATTGCGGAAGACGACGCGCCGCTCGCCCGTGGAAGCGCCGTCGTCGTCCACGAGCGTGAAAGGCAGGCCTGTGAGGCTTTCGGCGAGCTCCTGGGGGTTGGCTATAGTGGCGCTCGTAAGGACGAACCTCGGATCGCCGCCGTGCAGCCGTGCCGCCCGCCTCAGCCGCCGCAGCACCGCCGCCACGTGCGAGCCGAAGACGCCGCGCAGGACGTGCGCCTCGTCGACGGCCACGATCTCGAGGTTGCGCAGGAAGTCGGCCCAGGCCTCGTGGTTGGGCAGAATCCCTATGTTCAGCATGTCGGGGTTGGTGAGCAGGACGTTCGCCCTGCGCCTGATGTCCGCGCGGAGGGCGTGCGGCGTGTCCCCATCGTAGGTCGCGGGATGGACTCCCCGCAAGCCGAAACCCTTTATCTTGCCGAGCTGATCCTGGGCCAGAGCCTTGGTCGGGTATAGAAAAATTGCCCTCCGGCTCGCCCTACCCAGAGCATTCTGGAAGGCCGGAATCTTGTAGCAGAGCGACTTCCCACTGGCCGTAGCCGTCGCCACCACGACGTTCTCACCGTCCCGGACCCGTTCGTAAGCCTCGAGCTGATGCGAGTACAACCTGGAAGCGCCCATCTTTCGCAACGCCTCCGAGAGCTCGGGCTCCAGATCCGGCATCTTCACGAGCGTCGCCTCCCGGGGCGGCAAGCTCGCCACAACATCCCCGAGCGACTCCAACGCCCGAAGACCCATCCCGGCCAGCGAACTGTGCTCCCGCGTCTCAGTCATAGATCTTCCGTAAGGTTATCGGCACAAACCAAAAAGCCGACTAGCTGAATTGCTGACATGCGCGGTTTGCTTTGCAAACCGCTAGAGCTCGCGTCTTCCGGCGAAGGCCCGTCCGAGGGTAACTTCGTCGGCGTACTCGAGGTCTCCGCCGACGGGGAGGCCGCTCGCGAGGGCCGTAACCCTTACAGGCAGGTCTTTCACCTCCTGCGCGATAAACAGTGCGGTCGCCTCGCCCGTCGTGTTAGGGTTCGTCGCGATGACGAGCTCTTTCGTGCCTTCGTTGCGGACGCGCTCAAGCAACTCGGCTATCCGCAGGTCTTCTGGTTCTACCCCGTCGAGGGGAGAGAGGGCGCCGCCGAGGACGTGGTAGAGGCCGCGGTACTCGTTGGTCCGTTCTATAGGGCCGATATCGTAGGGGTCTTCGACCACGCAGATCACCGACTGGTCCCGACGGGCGTCGCGGCAGATCTCACACTCTTCGGCCTCGGTCAGGTTGAAGCAGCGCCGGCAAGGTTTGATCTTCTCCTTGACCTCCTGCAGCGCTTCGGCTAGCCCCAGGGCGTCCTCTTTCTTGCCCCTGATGACGTGGAAGGCGATGCGTTGGGCGCTCCTCGGCCCGATAGAAGGCAGCTTGGAGAGCTCTGTTATCAGCCGCTCTACCGGCCTTGCGTAGGTTGCCAAAGAACCGCTAGAGACCCGGAATGTTGAGACCGAGATCCCCGAGTCCGCCGGTGATCCCACCTAACTTCTTGTTGGCCAGCTCCTGGGAGCTCGTCATGGCCTCGTTGACGGCAGCGAGCACCATGTCCTGCAGCATCTCGACGTCCTCGGGGTCCACGACCTCGGGATCTATCTCGATGGAGACGAGCTCCATCCCGCCGGTCATCGTCGCCCTCACGGCCCCACCACCGGCGCTCGCGGTTACGGTCTCGTTCGCGAGCTCCTCCTGGGCCTGCTGCATCTGCTGCTGCATCTGCTGAACCTGCTGCATCATCTTGTTTACGTTCCTGCGGTTACCCACCCGAATTCTCCTGGACCTAGCTCAATGGACCACCTGAGTATAAGCGATCTGACCTTGCGGGCCACACCTTTAGCCCAAACTTGCGGCCGGGGATACGCTAGCGGTGGAGCGCACCAGCACGCTTCTCGGCCGGCTCGTCCGCCTCTGAAGGGTCGAGTTGCTGCGAGAGCGTGAGCTGCGCCCCGCACTCGCACTCGAAGGAGGTGCTCCCAGAGTGCCATACCGAAAGCGGGCCGCCCAGTACCGTTCTCTCCCCGCACCCTTCGCACACCAGAACGACGTTCCTGACGGAGCCTTCCATGCCATTCTCCTCTCCGTTGGTAACGGCCAACTTCGCATACAGCCGCCCCCGATACAATGTGAACCTGTTTCGACTTCACTGGCGCCCTGCTTTAGCTACGAAGAGTTGAGCCTCAAGTCGAGGTATAGAATTCGGAGCGATACAAACCCGGGTGAATGGTGGCCCCAGCGCCCAAGGTCCTACCTCTTTTACTACCGGTGGATTCCCGCTTGCGCGGGAATGACGCAGGAGGAAACGAAGCGCGTACTCCCCTGCTGGGAGAGCAGCATTGTCAAGCCGGACTCGGTATGAGTGCCGGAGGGGCGAAATACTCTCGATCCCAAATTTCCAGATGCCTAATGCTCGTCGCGTACCTCGCGTGCAATCTCGAAAACCTCGCGCTGATCACGGACCACATCGTCGTTCCCTGCCGCTCCCGGTCCGCTGTTCTGGGCGAGCGTCCCGTCCGTCCCGTTCAGGCTCCTGGTCTCGGGCGGGCTCTCTTGGGCGCCCGGCTCCGGCGCGGGTTGCTCTACCGGACGGGCTGGCGATTCTTCTGCGGTGGTCGTGGCCGGTGCTTCCCCTCCTGAAGCCCTGATCTCGAGTCGGGGCACTCTACCCAGGCGCTCCTCGAGAACGGCGCCCAGCTTCTCGATGTGTCCCTTGTCCCTGGCCATCCCGACGTGGAAGCTCTGCTCCTCGGGATAGACGAGCCGCAACACCTCTCCGTCGAAGCCATCGACGCGCGCCTCACCGTAGACCGCGGCCGTGAGCGCCTGCCGGCGACGCTTGAGCTCGCCCATGATCCCATGCCACTCCGAAGCGAGGTCGATGGCGGTCTCATGCCGCTCGTCAGGCTCTTTCTGAACCGGCGCTCCGTCGGACGGCGCTTCCGGCTCCACGGTTTCCCGCGCGAGCCCTGGCTCCTCGGGCGACTCTTTGCGCGCGACATCAGGGGCGGTCCGTGGGGAGCCCGTGGCAGCGCCGTTCTCCACCGCTTTTTCGAGCGTCTCCAGGCGGGCCAGGATGGATGCCAGATCCGGTTCCGAGTAATCGCGGGTGAGCTTGAGGAAGACGAGCTCGAGCTCAAGTTTCGGGTCACCGCCGCGTCGCATGCGGTTCAGGGCGTCGTCCAGCGTCGTGACGAGGCGCACGACCTCGGCCGTGGGCACGGCGTTCGCCTGCTCCTCGAGCGGGGGCCGCTCCTCGGCGCCGACGCCGGCGAGCGCGACCTCGGGGGCGTAAGGGAGGAGCATCAGGTTTCTCAGGTGCGCGAGGAGTTCGCCGACGAACTGGCCCAGGTCCTTACCCCCATTGGAGAGACGATCCACCATGCGCAGGGCGTCGGCGGCCCTGCGTTCGTGCAAGGCGTAGGTCGTCTCGATCAGCGCCTCGGGACCGACACCGCCCAGCAGCTCGCGCACCATGGAGGCCGTGATCCTGCCCTCGGCGAAGGACGAGAGCTGGTCCAGAAGACCCTCCGCATCCCTGAAGGAGCCCCTCCCCTCACGCGCGATAATGGTCAGCGCCTCGGGTTCGACCTCTATGTCCTCGGCCTCAGAGATCTCCCGGAGCTTCTCCACCAGCGTCTCGACGCTCGGGCGCCGAAAGTCGAAGTTCTGGCAGCGGCTGATGATCGTGGGCAGGACCTTGTGCTTCTCGGTCGTGGCGAGCACGAAAACGACGTGCTCGGGCGGCTCCTCCAACATCTTGAGTAGGGCGTTGAATGCCTCGGCCGTCAGCATGTGGACCTCATCTATGATGTAGACCTTCATCCTGCCGGCGACGGGCGCGAGGTTCACCTTGTCCCTGAGGTCCCGGATCTCATCTATCCCGCGGTTGGAGGCCGCGTCCATCTCGAGAACATCCAGCGAAGAGTTGCCCACGATGGCCCTGCAACTCTCGCAGGTGCCGTCGGGCTCGGGCGTCGGCCCCTTCTCGCAGTTGAGGCCCATGGCAAGCACCTTCGCCGTGCTCGTCTTCCCCGTCCCCCTCGGGCCAGAGAAGAGGTAGGCGTGCGAGATGCGGTCCGTCTCGATGGCGCGCCGCAACGTCCTCACGACGGGCTCCTGCCCAACGATGCCCCCAAAGCGCCGCGGACGCCACTTGCGGTAGAGCGTGGTGTGTTGCATTAGAACTGGCTTCGGACTAGATGACTCACGCGTTCAGTATACCGGACCGCTCGGCTAGAACCATCGGCGTGTAAGCACTTCAGCATTTCAGCTTTTTGTAGCGGAGCCCGCGACTCTGCCCGTAATACAGACTCGGATGTCGGTGCCAGGTTGCACAGAACCAGTGAGGTAAAGGAGGCTCCACCAAAGCAAGAAACGCTGACGAGCTGAACTGCTGACAAGCCGCCCGCAGGGCGTAGCGTGCTGAAATGCTGACCAGCTGAAATGCCGCGCACCCCACCGTCGACGTAACCGTGTCCGGCGAACTTCCGGCCGCCGACTCCGGTCTGGCTACCCCGGAGCACATGAGGTTACCCGCTTAGTGCTGCTACCTTCCGGTCCTGACACGGTTCACGGGGCCCCATTGCCCGGGACCAGGCCATCGACGCCGGCCGCACCGGTTTCAACCGAACCCGGTTCGCGCCTCGGGCGGGGATCTAGGCCCTGCTAGGCGATCGCAGGTACAGGGCATCGCCAGCTCCCCGCTTAGCGCGGCCCGCCGATTCTATCAGAACGCTGCAGTGTGTCATATAAGGTCCGGTTGGATGCCAACGTCACGACGAAACCCTCCATCGCCCACAGTCCCGCTACCGCACGCATTGGATTACCGCTTTCTCGGGAATGACGAGTGGGAGAGTCTGGACGCACCCCAGCCCGAACGCAGTCCCTCGTGACGGACTCAGCATCACACGGGTATCTACCATTCGGCACCGAACGAAAACAACAAGCTGAAATGCTGAAGTGCTGACCAGCTGAAATGCTGAATAGGCCGCAGGCCTATTCCATAAGTACGTCAAGGAGCAGCGCCGCAGACCAGGAGAAGAGGATCGAGCCGAGCCCACCGCCAGTAAGGGGGTCGAAGTACTCGTGGAAGCCTACGTCTCTGCACAACTCGATGATGGTCTTTCGCAGGCGCTTCGCGTGGTCCTGGAAGTCGTAGTTTTCTAGTCCGTGCATCAAGAACCAATCGATGTTGATCCAAACGGGACCCCGCCAGTATCTCTCTTCGGAGAACCCGAAGCCGTGCAAGTCGTAGCTGGGAATGGGTGTGACGGCTTCGTCGGCCAGGTCGAACCCATCATTCTCGAGCGTATCGACCACGCGCCTGGCCCGGTCATGCCCAGGGATGCCGGCGTAGAGTGGTCCGGCGAGGTTTGGTCCGAAGTACACGGGTACCTGCCTGCCATCGACGAGGTCGTAGTCCAGGTATGTCCCGCGGTCCTCATCCCACAGTTTCTCCTCGACGGCGCTCTTGGTCTTCTCCGCCAGGTCCTCGTAGGGAGCAGGGTCCTCACCAAGGATCCGCGCTATCTCTGCGAGATCCCTGTCCGCCTTGCACAGGAGTGAGTTGAAGAGCACGTCCTGTACGAGGAAGGGACAATCCTGCCTTATCTTCGCTTCATCGTAGCCGCGGTCGGCGAAGAATTCGACCAGGTAGGCGAAGCGGTCGTAGGCATCGCTGGTCGGACGATCCGCGGCGGAGACCGTGTGTATGTCGGCGCGCTGGTAGCCGGGTATCTGGTCCGACCTGAGGTGCAACCGCTGCATGCTCTGATCCCACAAGGGAGAGTTGTCCATGCCGCTCTCCCAGGGGTGACGAATATACACGAGCCCCTCGTCTCCAGGATCCCTTTCCCGGTAGAGATAATCGTGCCAGGCAGCGAGCTTGGGGAGGGCGTAAGCGAGGAAGTCCCTCGCCTTCGCCTCATCCTGGGCGTACCCGTAGATGTACAGGGCGGCCGTGGCGTGGATGGGGGGCTGGACCACGCCCGATGTCTCCTGGTGTTCGGGGGCGTCGGGGCTCTCCTTGGCGTGCCAGAAGTTCGGCCCCGGAAAATAGTCCGTGAAGCGGGGGTTGAAGACGAGTTGTGGCAGGAGACCGTTCTTCCACTGGGCATCGAAGAGATGCCTGAGTTCCGTCATGGCGCGGTCCTGATCGTAGCGGCAGTAGCCGATGGCGATGAACGCCGAGTCCCACGACCACTGGTGGGGGTAGAGCCTGGGGCCCGGCATCGTGTACTCACCGGTCCAGTTGAAGTCGAGCACCGCCCTGGCTTGACGAACGAGCATCTCTTCTATACTTCGTTGGGCCACGCGCTTTTCCTCCCTCGATCCGTTGTTCGCCGCCCTCTGGTGCGGCCGGCGGCCGACAAGCAGTATAATGCCACCATGGCTTCGACCGAGAAAAACGCGGATGTACTGATCCTTTCGAGCGCCATTGGAAGCGGCCACATGCGGGCGAGCGCGGCCGTAGTTCGTGGCGTGGCGCTCCTCGACCCCGAGAAGGTCTGCTCGATCGTGGACTTCCCCCACGAGGTCTCGCCCGGCATCGAGCGTCTGCTACGTGACGTTTATTTGGAATCCCTCAAGCTGTGGCCGGAGGCGTACGGGAGGCTCTACCAGTCTTCGGGGACAGGCCAGCAAGGCACTCCTTACGTGCAATATATTCAGACCGCAGGGATCGAGACACTGGATCGCCTGGTAGAGAGCACCGGGGCGCGGGCCCTCGTGGCGCCACACTTCTACGGCGCCGGGGTTCTCGGGGTCTACAAGGAACAGAACCCGGAGATGTTCAGCGCCGTGGTGCTAACAGACTACGTGCCGCACCCGATCGGGGTGCCTCTCAACCTGGATCTCTACGTCGTCGCCGACGATGCAGCGGCCGAAGTCGTGGCCAAGCTCGGCGTGCCCGAGGAGCGCATCCACCCGACGGGCATCCCCATAGACCCCGCCTTCGAGGAGCCGGCCGACCCTGGTCCAGCCCGCAAGGAGGTCCTGAACCTCGGCGATGATGACCTCCCCATCGTGCTCGTGATGGGCGGGGGCCTCGGCGGAGGGGACCTGGAGGAAGTAGTATCTATGCTGCTTGAGGCCGGCGAGGCCATGCACCTCGTCGTGCTCTGCGGCTCGAACGAGCGTTCCCGCAGCCAACTGGCGCGCCTCGCGACGAGAAAGGGGAAGGACGCTACCTTCCTCGCGTTCACGGACCGGGTCAGGGAGCTCATGGCGGGAGGCTCGGTGCTGGTCACCAAACCCGGCGGCATGAGCTGCACGGAGGCCCTGGCCTCGAGGCTACCCCAGGTCCTCTTCCATCCTATCCCCGGCCAGGAAGAGGACAACGCCGCTGCGATCGTCCGTTACGGCGCCGGGGTAATGGTCCGGGAGGCATCGGAGCTCCTGGGCCAGACGCTCAAGATCCTGACCAGCTCGAGCCAGAAAAACCAGATGGTCGAAGCGGCGCAGGCCGCCCACAAGCCCCAATCGGCGCGTTCGGCGGCCTCCCTGATACTGGCGGGCCTGCCATGAAACACCCCCGCACCCACGCCTGGAAAGCGGCGACCGCCACCACCGTCGGCGGCCTGGGCCTGGCTGGACTTCGAACCGCGACGGGCCGCCCCCTACGTTCGACGCCGACCCTCACCGCGGCCGGGGCCGGGCTTGCGGCCGGCGGGCTCATGGCCTACGAATGGCTTACGCCCCGCTCCTGGCTCTACGGGCCTGTCTTCTGGCATGCCCGTACCGGCGAGCGGGTGGTCGCCCTGACCTTCGACGACGGCCCCTGCCACCCCTACACGGGACAATTGCTCGAGATCCTGGACCGCGAAGGCATCAAGGCCACCTTCTTCCAGGTGGGCAACAACGTCATGCGCGAGCCGAACCTCTCCGCCGAGGTCGCCTCCCAGCACGAGGTCGGCAATCATACGTTCACCCACCCGCACCTCACATGGAGCCGGCCTGGCACGGTCAGGGAACAGTTACTCCGGGGCCAGGAGGCCGTCCACAACGCCACGGGCACCCTGCCGCGGCTCTTCCGCGTGCCCCACGGGTGGTACGGTCCGCAGGTGATCTCCGTGGCCGGGGATCTGGGGATGAAGTGCGTGGGTTGGTCGGTGATGGCCTGGGACTGGGACCGTCCTCCCGCGGACGTCATAGAGAGCCGGATACTGCACGGCGTCGGCCCTGGCGGCGTCACCCTGCTACACGACGGTCAGGACACGGACGCTTTTCCCAAGGCCGACCGTTCCCACACCATAGCGGCCGTCTCCGACATCATCAGCAGCCTCAAGGCAAACGGGTACGGCTTTCGCACCATCCCCGAACTTATGGATCTCGACGCTGCGGGATGAGGAAGGGTCGACGACCCTTCCTCATCCCGCGCTGGTCAGCATGTCAGCACTTGAGCTTGTCAGCTTTTGGCTGAAGTGCTGACGAGGAATTCGTATTCGTTGGAGACCGGGTCTTCCCCGAAGAGCCTTAGTCTGAGTATGGCGGGTCCCGGAGCAGGGAGTGTGGCAGCGGCTTCCCCGACTCTTACCACACAGTCCTCAGTTACTCTCGTCTGTCCTGTGCCGCTGGCCACGCCGGAGTCCCCGACGAGCACCTCCCAGTCCCATCGTAGCTGACCGAGCTCCTGTGAGAGGTCGTTGACGATGTAAAGCGGCAGGGAGATCGTTTCCCCAGGCTCATAGCGCTGCTTCGGGTACTCGGCGCAGATCAGAACGGGGCTCATGGCCCCACAGAGCGTATCGTAAGCTTTCTTCGGCCGGCGTCGCCAGTCGAGAACGGACCAGGTCACCGCGGGCGCGGGATCGTTTAGCATGAAAGCGAAGGTTCCACCCGTCGGCCTGTACTTGCGGCGCCGGAACAGCTCCGTGGCGTGTTTCAGTACCTCCGCCTGATATTCCTGGCTCTCGCGTATGTAAGCCGCCCGGTCGCCCCTCCAGGGGACGTAGCGGTTCATGCGTTGGATCTGGAGACGGTAGTTCAGCGAGAGGGCGCTCCAGTCGGGCGGCGTGCCCGAAGGCCAGATCTCTTGGAGCGATGCGGGATCCGGCAGCGCCTGCGCCCCGTACTCCGTCGGCAGCCGCGAGAACCCGGGAAAGACTCTCACCAGCCGCTCCAGATCCCTGAAACTACCGTAGTACCAGCCGAAGTAGAGATGATTCGTCGTCAGGGGATGGCCCGCCGCATCTATTACCGGCCTGCCGTCGTCCTCTTCTGAGATCGCACGCATCACCGCGGGGTCGAGGACCCGCCGCTGCCAGAGCGCCCATCGCGGCGAGAGCACCTCTGCGGCTGTCCGCAGAAGCCCTATGACGCTCCACTTCTCGGGGGGCGCCACGAAGAAGGGCTCGTCGTGCGCCAGATAGATCCCCACGGAAGGATAGCCGCGCAGAATCCGCGCCATCTCCCTGGCCTGGGTGACTGCCGGCCCGAGAACGCTCCGCCTGTGGGTCCACTGCAGCGGAAAATCCTGGAGCACGAGGAGCCCGAGTTCGTCGCAGGCCTCGTAGAATCCTCGGTCCGCCACGTGGGCGTGGACTCTCACGGCGTTCATGCCAGCCTCACGTACCAGGGAGGCGTCCGCCCGCAGAAGCACTCCCGTCGCCCTGGCCGGGTAGGCGTCGGAGGGCAGGTAGTTGATCCCACGCAGGAAGACACGCTCGCCGTTGAGGTGGACCTTCCAGTCCCGCAACTCCACGCTGCAGGCGCCGAAACGTGTCCGCTCTTCCGCCCCTGCACACGACAGTACCAGCTCGTAAAGCGGCTGCTCGCCCCTGTCCCACGTCGACCAGACCCTTGCGTCGGGCACGTGGAAGTCCATGTCGAAGCGGTTCTCTCCCTCCTCGAGCCGGACTTTCCTCTCGAACTCGACGTCCGGGGTCTCGGAGCCGAGCGGACGTACCTGACCCACCAGACTGACAGACGTGTTCCGCCTGGAGTAGAGCTCTACATGCGCCACACCATGTCCCGTATGGTCGGCCGCGGCCTCGACGGACCGGATACGCACCTCTCCATCGAGCACGACGCTGACCTCTCTGAAGATGCCCCCGGGGTTTATGTGGGGGGCCATGCCGTCCCACATGGCCCACACCCCGCCTATGGTCTTACGGTCGTTCTCCTCCGTCTCTTCTGGACTGAAAACCTCCACGAGCAGCTCGTTCTCTCCGTCGGTGATGACTACGTCGGTGACGTCGAACTCGAACGCGGAGAAGTATCCTTCGTGGTCGCCCAGGTAGACGCCGTTGAGCCAGACCCGCGCCGCGTAGTAAACACCCCCGAATCGGAGAGACACCATCGCGTCCACAGGAGGTCTCCCGTGCGCGAACCCGCACCGGTACAGTACGAACCCCTCGTAAGCCGCGAAGGCATCTTCGAGCTGCCAGTGCGAGGGAACGCGTACCGGCGTCCAGGCGCGTCTTATTGCTGCTGCTTCGCCGGCGCTTTCGAGCGGGGCTGCGATAGGGACGGCTTCCCAATTAGCGAGGGTTTGCGGAACACCACGGGCGCTCGTCGGTTGCATCAGAACAGGGTAACACTTCAGCAATTCAGCATTTCAGCTTGCCAGTGTCTAATGCCGAGTCCGTCTCTTGGCGTCCGGGCTGCTGACACACGTACGTCCTCCCACACCCTTCATTCCCACGAAAGCGGGATCCACTGCGAAGAGGAGGGTTGTGCGCTACTGCCTCTCGATGCGATCTAGCGTCTCACTTTTTGCCGTTGACTGGTCTGATGCGGGCAGGTCCACCTCGGGTGGAAGCTCGAGCCTGAGGTCCCCTTCGTGGTCGATATAGAGCTCGCCGCGAGTCAGAGTGCATCCGAGCACGTGACCGCCGGCGGTCCTGTCGGCGGTGATGAAGTGGAAGTGGTAGCCGGAGACGTTCAGCCCCTGCGCGTAGTCGGGGAACCGGAAGCCGATGAGGCTCCCCGAGATGTCGCGAAGCTCGAAGGTGGGCTGGTTCTCGACGACCTCCACGAGGGGCGGGTAGGGCTTGTGTTGGCGGGGCACGCTGCGCGTCTTGACATACTCGAAACGGCCGTCCACCCGGATGGCGCAGCACAAAGCACCCCCACCGACGACCCCGTCCACGTAGTCACAAAGAGCTTCGAAGTCCATTGGCGTGGAGAGCTCTTGCGAGAAGTCAGGCTCGAAGGTCGTGACCACGGCGAAAGGGGTTCTCGCCGCTGCTTCGACGGCGTAGGCTCGTCCGTCGGACTTTATCTGGTAGAAGGTGCCGTCGAGGCAGATCATCTCTCCGTCCAGGGCGTCGAACGTGCCCAGACCAAAATCTCCGTGAGCCCCCAGTTCTGCGAAGCTGACGTCACCTTCATACTTTCCCTCCAGCAAGGCGTCGACGGTCGAAGTCTGGAGCAGCGTGTGGTGGAGGTGCTCGTCTCCTCCGAGGTCTTGCTCCCTGAGATACTCGACGTGCAACGCGCCTACCAGCGCACTATCTATAGCCATCAGGCTCCTCTCGCTTTCGTGACTCGTACAGCTCATGCGTCTGCTGGCACGGACGGCCCTACTGTCATCCGGTCCTGCTTCGCGCGGCCACGCCTGGTGAGTATCCTTCTAATTGGGGGCCTCCGAGACCGTAGATCTAGTGACAGTAGTTGAAGCCGGAGTCCGTGAAGGTCTTGCCCTTGCAGAGACCCTCACCCCTACTCGCTACAGCCCCGTAAGTATCGGGGGATGGGGAGCCACGGCGCAACCCCCGCGTGGCCATTTATCGCTTTGCGCTCAGCGGCGCCGCGCCGGGGATGTGGCCTCGTAGGGAGGAGACCCCGTAGGATCCGGCGCTCCGACGGTCTTTTCGGAGAGGCCGAACCGGCGGTGCAGGCGGGCCAGGGGCCTGGGAGCCCACCAGTTCCAGCGTCCCATCAGCCGCATCGTCGCCGGGACGAGCAGGGCGCGTACGATCGTCGCGTCCACCAACACCGCGAGCCCCATCCCCAGGCCTATGGCCTTGATCACGACCGCCTCGGCGAGGCCGAAGGAGAAGAAGACCGTGGCCATGATCAGGGCGGCGCCGGTGATGAGTCGGCCGGTACGCTCGATACCAAGGGACACGGAGGACCTGTTGTCACCCGTCTTTTCGTACTCTTCCTTGATGCGGCTGAGGAGCATCACCTCGTAGTCCATGCTGAGTCCGAAAAGGATGCAGAACATGATGATCGGGGTGGTGGTGTTGATCGGGCCCGGGGTAAAGCCGAGCGCTCCGGAGAGATGCCCCTCCTGAAAGACCCACACCAGGGCCCCGTAGGAGGCGCTGATCGACAGGAAGTTGACGACGACTGCCTTTACGGGCAAGAGCACCGACCCCAGGAGCAAGAAGAGTACCAGGTACGTGGCGAGGACCACAAAGGCTATCGCCGGTGGCGCGGCCTCGTAGACCGAATTGGTCAGGTCGAGGTCGAACGCAGCCCAACCACCGACGAGCACCTCACCATCGACCTCGGGGTGTTGCCGGCGGACCTCACGCACCAGGTCGTAGGCTTCTTCGGTGTTGTAGCCCACCGAGGTGTATGCGGTCAGTACTGCGACGTGATCCCCCGTGGTCCTCTTCAGCGCATCCCTTGTTTCTGGGGGAAGATCTTCGCGGGGCGCTGAGAGGAGCTCCTTGTACTGATCCCGGGAGCGACTCGGGCCGAGGTTTACCATGCTCTCCACCCCTTTGACGCCGGGCCTTTGCGCGAGCCAGCGGCTCAAATCGTAAGTCTCGCCTATCCGCTCCTTGGTAAGTGGCGATCCTTGCGGGTAATCGATCAGTACCACCATCGGGTAAGCGCTGGCGTCGGGAAACTGGCGGTCTAGCAGATCCTCTCCCCGGCGCGACTCCGCGTCCTCAGACAGTGTGTCCGCCCCGGAGAGCCCAAGCCGGATGTTCAAGAAGGGCGAACCAAGCACCAGGAGGAGCGCGACCACGGGCAAGAGCGTGCGCCACGGGTGACCCATGACGGCGTTCGCCAACCCGTGCCAGAAGCCGACGCCCGTGGCGGTCCGCTCCGGGTGTACGAAAGGCACCCGCAAGTAGTTGACGCGCGGGCTGAGAATCGCGAGCAGCGCGGGGAGGAAGGTCAACCCGTAGAGCACCGAGAAGGCGACCACGATCGAGCCGGCGAAGCCTATAGAGTTCAGGTCGGCCACGTCGAAGAAGAGGAAGCCCATAAAGCCTATGGCGACCGTGAGCCCGGAGAACAGGATCGCGCGTCCCGACGTCGCCATCGTGCGTGCCAGGGCGTCTGACCCGGTATGGCGCCGGACCTCCTCGCGGAAACGGCTCACGATGAAGAGCGAGTAGTCTATGGCGACGCCGAGGCCTATCATGGTGACGATGTTGGTCGCGTAGATCGAGACGTCCATCGCCCTGGCCAGAAGCAGGGTCCCTACGAAGCCGCCGGTGACGGCGAGCACGCCAACCCCGATGGGCAATCCTGCGGCGACGACGGAGCCGAAGACGAAGAGTAACATCAAGAGCGCCAGGGGCAGCGAGACTGTCTCTGCCCGCTTCAGGTCCGCCTCCGTAACCCGCTCGAAGTCTTCGTTGAGCGGTATCTCACCTGCCGCGGCGATCTCCAGGGGACCTGGTCGGACCCTGTGCCTGAGGTCCACGTAGGCATCTTGCAGCTCGGCGTAGCCGCCCTCATCGAGCTCGACCACAGCGAGGCTGTGGTGCTCGTCGCGGGAGATCATGGCCCCATCGATGGCGCCAGCTTCGTAGGCGGTGCGGACGTCCTGCACTCTCCCGTCGTCTTCGAGGGGCTCCAGTGCCTGCTCGACCTGGTCGCGGAACGCCGGATCTGTGGCCTTCTCATCCTCGCTGCCGAAGATGAGCATGAAGCTGGGCGGGGTCTTCGCCACCTCCTCGTCCAACAGATCTTCGACCCGCCCGGATTCGGTGCCCTCGGGGGCGGAGAACTCGCCGGTCCCCAGCCGCCCCCCGTACCCCATCGAGAAGATCATGGCCACGATCGAGAGGATGGACGCGACGAGGACCAACCACCTGAAGCGATACACCAAGCGTCCCCAGGCCGCGAACACTCCTGATCTCCTCTCATAGAACCTTCAGGACCTGTGGACCATCAAGGTACTACAAATGTGTGGAAGAAAAAATCCTTGCGCACATCCTCTTCGTAGCGGTTCGCAGAGAGGCTCAGCCTCTTTGCAAGCTGTCAGCGATCACACCCGGCTTCTGCGAGCTTCGCGGGCAAGACCGTTTGCAGAATCAGGCGGGGCTAGGCCCGGCTACGGGCTTCCGGCCTCGATGACGTTGCTCGCTTCTGTGGAGAAGGTCTCCCCAGGCTTCTCGCTCGACGGCCTCGTGGGTCATGCCCCACGCACCGAAGCGCGCTACCACGACGCCGTTCGGGCGAAGGAGCGCAGGGGCATGGGGGTCGCTGGCCAGGTCAAGCCGGTAGCCTTCTGGCAGATTCGGTGGTTCCTCCGTTTTTCCCATGCCTCACTCTACGTGGCTCGAAGGTGTCTGGATCACCCCCGATCCAACCGAGCGCGCGAAGTAAGGCACGCCGTCCAATGCTCCTCGGGCGCGCTGGCGGCAACGTTTTCGCTCGGGCATGCTTTCCCGTATCATTGCCATAGGAGTCGAGAGGAGGAGTTGAGGCTATGGAACGAGTCGGTGGGGAAGATATCAGGCAGCCCTCATCCATGCGACAGGTGACGGGCGCCAGCTTCGTGGGCACGGCCCTGGAATGGTACGACTACTTTATCTACGGCACGGCGGCCGCTCTGGTCTTCCCGGAGCTGTTCTTTCCGGATTTCTCGCCGCTGGCAGGGACCCTGGCGTCATTTGCCACCTTCGGGGTCGGGTTCTTCGTCCGACCCCTGGGCGCGGTGTTCTTCGGCCATTATGGGGACAGGGTGGGCCGCAAGGCGGTGCTGGTTACCACGCTGCTCGTCATGGGCATCTCGACGTTTCTTATTGGCGTTCTGCCGACATTCGAGACCATCGGGATACTGGGTGCGGTGGCGCTCGTCTTTCTTCGCCTCTTCCAGGGGTTTGCGGTGGGAGGAGAATGGGGTGGCGCGGTACTCATGGCCGTAGAGCATTCGCCCGCCGAACGGCGGGGCTTCCACGGGAGTTGGCCGCAGATGGGCGCCCCCGCGGGGCTCGTGCTCTCGACGGCCGTATTCGCCGTGTTCGCCGCGCTTCCGGAACAGCAGTTTCTCTCCTGGGGCTGGCGGGTCCCGTTTCTGCTCAGCTTCGTGCTGCTACTGATCGGGCTCTACATCCGGCTCAGGATCACGGAGACTCCCATTTTTTCCCACCTTAGGGAGACTCAGACCGAGGCGAGTGCACCGATCATCGAGGTGGTACGCACTTACCCGAAGAACGTCGCCCTCGGCACGGGGGCCCGCATAAGCATCGATGTCGCCTATTACATCTTTGCCGTCTACACGCTCTCTTACGTCACCGAGCAGCTGGGGCTGCCGAGCAGCACCGTCCTGGTCGGGCTACTGATCGCGGGCGTCATCGAGATCTTCACCATACCCTTCTTCGGCTCGCTATCGGATCGTGTGGGCCAGCGCCAGGTCTTTATCGGGGGGGCGGTATTTTTGGCCCTTTTCGCCATCCCTTACTTCTGGATGCTCGACACGCGGGTGAGCATCCTCATCTGGCTGGCGCTGGTTCTGGGTCTCAGCGTCGGTCACGCTGCGGCTTACGGTCCTATGGCGAGCTTTATGGCCAGGCTTTTCGGAGGGCGTGTCCGCTACAGCGGGATCTCCTTGAGCTACCAGCTCGCCGGGATACTGGGGGGTGCACTGGCGCCATCGGTCGCGGTCTTGCTGTACGCGGCGATCGATGGGCCTACGCTCATAGGGCTGTACATGGCCGCGCTGTGCGTCCTCACCGTCGTGTGTGTCTACCTTGCGTCGGATTTCCCTGGTGACGAGCCCGAAGAGAGACAGATAGTCGCCGAAAGGCAAGAACCAGCGGGACAAAGGTAAGCGTCGGTTTTCTGGCGTGATACCAAGTCCGGGTAAATGGCAACACCGCCGCGAGAGGGCCTGCGTCTTGGGCTACTCGTGGATTCCCGCTTGCGCGGGAACGACGGAGGAGGAAGCGAAGCGTACTCCCATAGTCGGAGAGCATGATCGTTCGAGGGGTCTCGGTATGTAATGTGGCGGGGTTCGTTCACCTGGGAACTCCTGCTTATGATGCCGCGCCCGCGGTGCTCCGGGTTGCACGAACGAGCAATCGAACCACGCGTTCTTGGAATGCGGACTCTATGAGCCTCATCGCCGGGGTCGATGTCGGCGGCACCTTCACCGACGTCGTGGTGTACGACACCGAAACCGGTTCGGCACGCACGGCGAAAGTGTTCTCCACCCACAACCAGGCCGATGGTCTGCTGCGAGGGCTCCGCCAGGCCGTGGAGAGTGTAGGCCAACTCGCGGCCGTGGTGCACGGTACGACGGTGGCGACCAACACCATCCTCGAGCGCAAGGGGGCGAAGGCCGCCCTCATCACCACCGCAGGATTTCGGGACGTGCTGGAGCTCCGTCGCCGTGACCGGCCGGACACATACGGGCTTACGGGGGGATACCGCCCGTTGATTCCCCGGAGCCACTGCGTCGAGCTCGACGAGCGGCTCGCTGCGGACGGCGAGGTCGTCGCGGAGCTCCACGCGGACAGCATGCGACGCGTCGTCGCCCGGCTCGAGGAGCTCGACGTCGAG
The DNA here is from genome assembly GCA_046732815.1 of Actinomycetota bacterium. GTDB lineage: Bacteria > Actinomycetota > Rubrobacteria > Rubrobacterales > Rubrobacteraceae > Rubrobacter_D. The sequence continues at coordinate 31,525 of JBKPNW010000072.1, forward strand.
GCAGTAGGCGTGTGCCTCCTCCACAGCTACGCCGACCCGAGACATGAGACCGAGGTGGCCGAGACCTTGCGCGACGCCTTGCCGGGCGTCCAATTGAGCGTCTCGAGCGCGTTGTCAGCCGAAGCCGGGGAGTTCGAGCGCGCGTCGACGACGGCGATCAACACGCTCGTGCAGCCCCGCATGGCGGCGTATCTTCGGGAGGTGCGTCGGCGCCTCACCGAGAAAGGCTTTACCCGGGACGTATGGGTCATGCAGTCGAGCGGGGGACTGACGCGGATCGACCGTGCGGCTGAGCAGCCCGTGCGCACGGTCCTTTCCGGTCCAGCAGGCGGTACGGTGGGCGCCGCAGAGCTCGCGGCGCTGGCCGGCATCGAGGACGTAATCTCCTGTGATATGGGGGGCACCAGCTTTGACGTGGCCCTCATTCCTGGGGGTATGCCGGCCCAGTCAGCGGGGCGAGAGATCGAGTACGGCGTCCCCGTGCAGCTTCCGATGGTCGATATCCACACCATCGGGGCGGGGGGTGGCAGCATCGCCCGGGTGGACCGTGGTGGGGTGCTGCAGGTCGGCCCCGAGTCCGCGGGTGCGGAGCCTGGTCCAGCGGCCTACGATAAGGGTGGAGAGATGCCCACCGTCACCGATGCCAACGTCGTGCTCGGTCGGCTAGACCCGCGGGCGCAGCTCGGCACCGAAGAGGAGTTTCACCTCGACGTTGCGGCGGCCGAGAACGCCATCCAGAAGCGCATCTGCGAACCGCTCGGGCTCAGCGTCTCCGAGTCGGCCCTGGGCATACTGCGGGTTGCGAACGTCAAGATGGCCGGTGCGATCCGGCGGGTCTCCGTCGACCGGGGTCATGATCCACGAAGGTTCACCCTCGTCGGGTTCGGCGGCGCTGGTCCCGCCCACATCGTCGAGTTGGCCGCGGAGATCGGATCGAAGCGCGTGCTGATCCCGCCGCAACCAGGCATCACCTCCGCCCTCGGTTGCCTGCTCGCCGACGTTCGTCATGATTTCGTGGACGCCGTAAATGCCGATGTGGACACGGTAACAGCGGAGCGGGTTCGTAGGATCCTGGCGGACCAACGAGAACGTGGCTTGCACCTACTGCGCCATGACCGGTTTCCCGACGAGCGGATCGAAATTCATCACTACGCCGACATGGCCTACGTCAAGCAGCTGCACAACCTTCTGGTGCCGCTGGCGGGCGCGTTCGAGCAGTGGACCGGCAATCGTCTCACGGAGTCCTTCCTGGACCGCTACAGGGCCACTTACGGGGGTCTTCTACGACGAGGTCGTGTGAAGCTCGTCAACCTCCGGACCGTGGTGATCGGCAAGCGGGAGACGGTGCGCTCCTCAGGCGAACCGGCTGGGGAACACCACGAACCCCGGCAGCGACGGGTGACGTTCGTGGAAGGGACCTTCGAGACGCCCGTGGTGTCTCGGGCGGCGCTGCAGCCGGGCGAGCGATGGGAAGGGCCCGTGGTCGTGGAGCAGCGGGACAGTACAACCGTCATCCCTCCGTCGGCGGTCGTCGAGGCGCACCCGAGCGGCTCCCTAGTCGTAGAGGTGCGAAAGTGACCGATGTGGACCCGACCACCCTAGCCGTGGTGCGCGGTAGGCTCGAGCAGACCGCAGACGAGATGGACACCGTCTTCGAGCGCATGGCGTTCTCCCCGGTGATATCTGACGCCTGGGATCGCGCGGACGGGATCTACCGTCCCGATGATGGGAGCATGATCGTGCAGGGCGAACGAGGTCTTCCGATCTTCGTCGGAACCATGCAGTACGCCATCCGGGCTGTAATCGACCATGTGAAGAAGCCGCGCCCTGGCGACGTCTTTATGATCAATGACCCGTACCTGGGCGGCACACACATCATGGACGTGAAGATGGTGCGTCCGTTATTCTACGAAGGCGAGCTGCAATTCTACCTGGCGAACACCGGTCACTGGCCGGACATCGGCGGTCGCGTCCCCGGTGGGTTCTCTCCTGCCGCCACCGAAGTGTACCAGGAGGGACTGCGTATCCCCCCGGTTCGTCTGTTTTCCGAGGGCCGGCTCAACGGCGACGTACTAGCCATCCTTCAGGCGAACAGCCGCATCCCCGAAGACATCGAAGGCGATGTCCATGCCCAGGCGACCGCCCTGCGGGTAGGGGAGGAGCGGCTCGGTGAGCTGCTCGAGGAGTACGGAAAAGAGACCGTGCTCGCTTGCGTCGACGAGCTCGAGGTGCGGGCCGAGCAGCAGATGTGCTCCCATCTGGAGGAGGTGCCGGATGGCACCTACCGCTTTGTGGAGGAGATGGACAACGACGGTATCGATGACGTGCCTCTGCACATCGAGGCCGCCGTGACCGTTAGCGGACAGCGGCTCACGGTGGATTTCACGGGCAGCTCGGAGCCGTGTGCGGGCCCGATGAACAGTGTGTACGCTGCGACCGTGTCCTCGTGCGCTGTGGCGCTGAAGCACATCTGGCCTGAGGTGTCGCTCAACTCGGGCATGTTTGCGCCTCTGGATTTTGTGGTTCCCGACACCACCTTCCTCAACGCGGCCGTGCCCCGGCCCGTCGCCGGCTGCGCCGCGGAGACCTCGCAGCGGATCATCACCGCGGTCATGGGCTGTCTCGCGCAAGCTGTTCCCGCTCGCGTCCCGGCGGGATCGTGCGCAACGATCAACAACCTGTCGATGGGCGGCGTCGACGCCGAAGGTAACCCCTACGTGATGTACGTCTTCCTTGGGGGCGGCTACGGCGGTCACGAATCGGGCGACGGCTTAACGAACGGATGCTCGCTCATGAGCGTCGCCCGCACACAGTCGTTGGAGATCCTCGAGCAGCGCTACCCTGTTCGCTTCAACCGCTACGCGTTGCGGGAGGGCTCCGCCGGGTCGGGGCGCCACCGGGGTGGCTTCGGAGTCGAGTTCGAGTTCGAGTTCACCGGTCGCAGCGGCAGGGCATCGCTCCTGGGCGACCAGGCGAAGAGCCCACCTCGGGGTGTAGGGGGTGGCGGCAACGGGGCACCGGCAAGCCCTTACTTCGTACTGGAAGGCGAGCACACCGTTCTACCCATGATCTGCAAGGGGGAGAACATACCCCTGCATCCCGGAGACGTCGTCTGCCTGCGGACGGCCGGGGGAGGAGGGTACGGACCCCGTTCGGAACGGGACCGTCAGCTTGTGAACCGCGACATAACTGACGGGTACGTCACCGTAGCCGAAGCGTCCGAACTCTACGGGAGGACCGATCGAGGTGGGTGATTCGACACTGCTCGCCACGCCGCCTGGAGTTGGATCAGGGCTCTTTCAGAGGATCGAGTGGGGGAGGAGGCGAGATCCTAGCCGCTGGGCTGCGTGCGCGCTGGCTGGCCGCGAGGGCATAGCGTCGCGTCCCGGTGCCGGCCGCACTGATCGTGCTGGCGGGCACATGGGGACTGCTTCTCGCGAAGCCCGCTCTGGCGAAAGTACCGCCCGGCTTCGCGGAGAAGGTCATAACCCCTGTCGAGAGCCCGACCGCCCACCCCTACCGCTTTGAAAAGAGGCGGACTGCAGGAGCATATCTAGGGCTCGTTTTCGCAACCGACCTGTCGGGAGAGAGGGAGTCCCAAAATCGCATCTCCAAGGAGGGCGACGAGACGCTAAGGTGGCTTTTGGGAAGCAGCGCCCATCGTCTTGGGGGTCGCAATCCGGCGTTGGACTTCTGTGAAGTTCGCTCTGAGGGCGGGTCTACTCCTGTATGACTGACTCGGCTGCCTGAGGAGTGGTGATGGGGTCTGCGTGCCGATGTACGACCTTCCAGGTGTCATCCTCGGGTCGAAGGGTCATCGTGACCCGAAGATCGCACGGAGTGATCTCCTCTGCTCCACCCACCTTCGCGTTGGTCCGCTCTATCCACAAGATGCAGGCAAGCTCAGGGGTCACGTATTTCGCCACGGTCTCGAAGTCGTAGATCTCCCCATCTCGATAGTACGATGCGCCACGCTCCTGGGTCTTGGCAACCTCATCCCACCCGCGTGCGGGAGGCCCGAAAGGGTTGGCGAGGGTTACGTCGTCTCGATGGGAGAACATCTCCTGCACGGGCTTTGGGTTCCCCTGCATGAACTTGTTGCCCGCGCGCTTGAATCGTTCGAGTACCTCGTCGAGATCGTCTACTGCAGCCATCTGTAGAGTTCACCTCCATAGTCGTTGACGCCCTTTCCCTAAGGACACACTTCGACTATCCTACGCTATTCACCGGAGTGCGTAAAAGGGTTAAGCCTGTTGAAAAACAGGCTGGTCGGAAGGGCGAGTATCCCGCATCGGAGTTAGTATGGACTGCCGTCCCGTACATTAGGAGGCCGCGCCACCATGATGGACACCAAGATCCGCAGCTTTGCCCCCGTCTGACGACCTCTCGCACTCCACCACAGTGGAGCTGCCACGTCGACCTTGACAAGCAGTGCCTTCTCATGGAAGTTCGCCACACGCTAGCAACCACAAGCAACGGCAAAGATACGCCGTTTGGGTGATGTGCCAGGAGGCATGATCTTGGTAGGGTGCCTCCCGACAGCGGCCAGAGGCTAGGAACCAAGCCCCCGCGAACGGGGGCGCGAGTTTGGGAGTTAGAGAATGGAAGAGTCGGCTAGAGAAGGGCTGTTGGTCGATGGGGCTGGTGCTCCGCTTGCTGAGGAAGACTCGGGTAGCGTCGCGCTGCTCGATGGTACGAGCGTCGCCTACCACGCCATAGCGCCGGAGAACGCCTCAGCCCTCCAGCGCTTCCACCACCGCCTGAGCGAGCGTTCCATCTACCTGCGCTTCTTCGCCGCCAAGCCGGAGCTAAGCGACAGGGAAGCAGCTTACTTCACGAGCGTCGACAGGATAGACCGCTTTGCTCTGGTCGCACTCGATCCCGAGAGCGAAGGAGAGATCATCGGCGTGGTGAGCTTCGATCGCGAGGGGACGACCGGGCGGGCAGAATACGCGGCGGAGGTGGAGGACAGGTGGCAGGGCAAGGGGCTTGGAATGGCTCTGACCAGACGCCTGATAGAGGCGGCCCTGAAGAGGGGCGTCAGAACCTTCACGGCGATCGTCCTCCCCCAGAACCGCAAGATGCTTCACTTGTTAAGGGATCTCGGTTTGCCCGAAAGGTTGCGCTACGACTACGAGGATGGCACCGACTACGTCGAGATCGACCTCTCACCCCCCGCAAGACACATCTGATCGTACGGCAGGGGCCAGCGGACCCCAGGGCTGAGGCGAAGCAGCCTTGGCCCTCCTTCTAGCCCCTTTGCACCAAGTGCGTGGAAGTGAAATTCTTAGAACATCATCTATCACTCCTTCCACGTACTTAGGTGAATAGGGCGTCCTCGGCAGCGTGGGGACTCCACGAGTGGCATCATACATTTCGGACGTAACCGCACTCGAACAAGGGAGGCGACTCGATGAGCATCTTTCCCACCAGGATTCTTGTGGCTACCGACGGTTCCAGGGAGGCCCAGCTGGCCGTAACCACCGCTGCCGACCTAGCCAAGAGCACTGACTCCGAGTTGCATGTGGTCCACATTGGGGAGCTGCCGCTTGTCTACCACCCCGAAAGACACGCATACCGGGCCGAGTACGAAGTGCATGAAAGTGAAGCTCAACAAATTCTAGAGGCTGAGGTGGAGCGCATAGACGAAGCCGGCGCTACGGTGGCGCAGGCACACCTGAGGATGGGCAGGGCCGACGAAGAGATTGTCGAGTTGGCCCAAAGCATAGATGCCGGGTTGATAGTGATGGGCAGCAGAGGGCAGGGGAGGTTAAGGAGGGCGCTTGTGGGTAGCGTATCTGAGTCCGTGGTTCGGCACGCTCACTGCCCGGTTACCATTGTCCGGGAGTAACGGAGCCTGGAACTGCGTTTGCGACGTTATGCTAACCACCCTCTCCACGCTTGCGGGCCTCGCCTACGGTCCGATTGTTCACTAACGGTACCGTAACCAAGAACATCATCGCCAGCACGACAGCGGCGAACCAGAACGGAGCGGTAAGCCCGAAGCCACGGGCAAGGAAGCCACCCAAGAGCGCACCGATGGATAGTCCTCCCCAGCCTAGCAAGCGGTAGACGCTGTTCACCCGACCGAAGATGTCCTCCGGCACTACGGCCTGACGAAAGGAGACGGTGATCACGTTCCAGACGACTACGGTGATGCCCACGAGTAGAAACACTGCCCACACCACAACAGCGCTGTCGGAGAAGGCAACCACAGCGAGAACCAAGGCGCTGATTAGTACCGACGCCTGAAGCGCCCTACCAGGACCGAGCCAAGCGACTATCTTGTCCGCCGTGAGGCTTCCGATAAGCCCACCCACCGCTGTGGAGGTGAACAGCACGCCGTAACCGAAGCTGCCGAGACCGAGGACATCCTGCGCAAAGAGGACCAATATCGCTTCCGTGGCAGCGAACGTCATGTTGAAGACGCCGAGCATGATCGCCAGCGTACGTATCAACCCGTGACTCCAGAGCCAGCTCAGACCCTCCCCAATCTCGTCCACAAGCGTCGTCGGGGGGGTGCCTTCGGGACGCTCGGAGCGGAATTCGCCTCGCAGGGACAGGATCAACGCGGCTGCCGCAGCGTAAGTGCCCGCGTCCAGAAGGAAGGGCACGGCGGCGGCTAGGCCGAACAAGAAACCCCCGAGGGGCGAGCCGGCTAGCTCATTGGTGACGATCTCCGCCGCGTACAGGCGGCTGTTGGCCCGCTCCAAGCGCTCTCGCGAGACCAGCGCCGGGATTATCGCTTGGGACGCATTGTCGAAGAGGGTCTCCAGCGTTCCCATGAGGAAGAAAACCACGTACAACAGTGGCATGCTCGCCCACCCTAGAAGAGCGGCGACGCCTAGTGTCCCGATGAGCGCTGTTCGAACTGCGTCTGCGTAGCCCATCACCCGCCGCCGGTCGAGTCGGTCCACCAAGGCGCCGCTGATGAGCGGGAAGAGCAGCCAAGGAACCCTTTGGGCAAAGGTCAGCCCCCCCACCAGGAGCGGGTCGCGGGTGAGCGAGGCGGCCAGGAGCGGGCCGGCCACCAGCGTAACGCCGTCTCCCAAGTTGGAGATGGTGGCCGCTGTCCAGAGCTTACGGTACTCGGCTCCCAGGCCGCCGAAAAGCAGGGTACCCCCTTGGCTCTCTGTTCTACGCAGTATATGAGTAGTAGGAGGCTAAATTCTGGTAAGGGGTGCGCTTCCGGGGAGGGCTATGCACCGAAATGCCTGGAATCGTAATGGCACCCTCAACGCCAATGATTAGGTGGCTGGGCAAAAAGGAGGTGATGATCCTGGCACGGCGACGGCCATAAAACGGCGGACGTGTGGCGAGGTGCCACGGCTCTTCTTGCCCGAATGCGCTTCGGATCTCTAAGGGTGACTGCGCTATGCGAACTTGATCGTTCTATCCTCATCGCCCCTGCGTGTGTGCAACCCGTCCGCGCTGGCGAAGGGCTAGCAGTACCACCAGCACGACGACGAGCGTCGCCTCCGAAGCCGTACAGACCAGGTCGAGCGCCCCGATTCCTTCCACCTCTCCGGTCTCCGGCCCTAGCGGGATGCCTACTGTGCGGGAAACCGCCCACATGCCGATGATCGCCAGGTTCCCGATGACGCCCGCCAGCAAGAGCAGCTTCCACCCGGGCCACACCAGCAGGGCCGCGGCGTAGATCGCCTGGGCGACGAAGGCGACCAGCATGAAAGTTCCATATCCCCACCACTCTCCGAAGTGTTCGGGCGTCACAAGCAGGTGGATCAGGGCGGCCACCGATGAGAGGGCCACCGCCGAGTACAGCAGCCCCTTGGCCGCACTGGACGCCGGAGCCAGTACCGTCGTTTTTGCCTGCATGGACTCTCTCCTTTCTTTGATGCGGGCAGAGAGTCGTCCCTGTTTCCATTACCGTTGGTTCGTACGAACGATCTTCTCGAACAGCTCCGGGTAGGGCGTTCTTGCTCGCGCATTCGACCACGTCCGTTTATACGCCTCCGTTTACCCGATCGGTTCAGGAATAGTAGCCGTCGGGGCGGGGGTCCGAGAAGTTACAGCTTCCCCATTCACCGGAGCGCGTGGAAGCGGCGTCCTAGGAAGTACGGCGCAGCGCCGGCCCAACACCTATGAGCGTACCGGGCTCACATCTGCTTCCTTAGGGTATTATTGCGACTTTCTAATGCTACTGGAGAGACATCTGCAAGACCCGCATGGCCTCATCATAGTGTGCCGCCAAGGCGTCCTCCCGGCTACCCTCGGGTGCCCTTCGCCACTCCTGGAGCTTTTCAGGGTCGGCATCGTGAGCTAGGTGCAGCCGGTGGAGTACTCCCCACAGGTGTGGGTGATCCAACCTCATTCGCTCCAAGGCGGTGTGCAATTCATGGTCGCCCTCAGGCTCGGAGAGCCTCCTCAAGACCTCCTCCTTGGCCTGGTCATCGCGTTCGCTCACGGCAATCTCTCCCTTCCTTCATCTTTCCTACTGCGCTCTATGATACCGAGCGCAGGTGTCATAGCGCACATCCGCTCCTGGCACATCGGAGCCGAGCAATGTGGCTATCGTGACCTTCATCTTGAAACTATCTGCAAAGGGGTTCTGCGGCATCGCTCGGTGGGATACTCGGGGGTGCTCCGGCTACGGAGCGTCTGGGCCACAGACGGCCGACCGCACCGCCTCGAGCATGCTCCCAACGGCCTCTTCCCTATTCAAGCCGCTCTCTCGTTCGAGCGAGCGCCAGGTGTGGTAGTCGATCGCCAGCTTGATGGTGGCAAGCAGGCGCTTCCTCCTCTCATCACCGACCTCCCAGCCCTCGGCGAGCAGGTCGCGCACCGCCCCCAGGTAGGGCACGACCGAACCCTCAAGCAGCGCGGCGAGCTCGGGCATGGTCTCGGCGTCGCGCAGCACGTTGCCCCTCATGGGCTCGGTGCGCGCATAGAAGCCGTAGAGCTCCGTAAGCGCCGTCCTAAGCCTCTGTTGCGGGTCGCCGATCCGCGCCCAGGGGCCAGGGTCAGGCGCGGGGTGGCGCTCGGTCCAGCTTCTCGAGCACGCCTTCAGGAGGTCGGTCATGTCGGGGAAGTGATTGTAGACGGTCAGCCTGTTGACCCCGGCGCGCTTGGCTATCTCGCTAATGGTGGTGTTGGCGGGCCCCCGGGTGCGGTGCAGCTCGACCGTTGCCTCCACGATCTTGCGCCGCGTCTCGCGCTGGCCCTCGGCGCGCTTCTTCATCTCGTACTTGCGCTTGTTCTCCGTCATTTCGATAAACACTATACCAAACGATATTGACATGCGGCACGGAGTGGTGTATGGTTCCTCGTGTTCGGTAAGCACAGCGTTTACCGAAACTATGAGAGGAGGTCGTCGATGGCTGAAGCGGTTAACCGGCGGGCGAACGCCAAGGCGCGCGTGGTGCTCTCGCCGGATGAGGGCGAGACGGTGTGGTTGAGGAAGCTGGGCATAAGGTTCATGATCGGCGGAGAAGATTCCCGGGAGAACTTCGCGCTCGTCGAGCACCCTATTGGCCCGCGGGCCCTGGCCGCGCCGATGCACACCCATGAGCGCGAGGACGAGTACACCTACGTGCTTGCGGGTGAGGTCGGCGTGCAGGTGGGCGAGGAGGTCCTGCTCGCCCGTCCTGGGGACCTCGTCTTCAAGCCCAGGGGGGTGCCGCACGCCTTCTGGAACCCGGCCGAGGAGCCGGCGAGGGCGTTGGAGATCATCTCTCCGGCGGGCTTCGAGCGTTATTTCGCAGAGCTTGCGCCACTTTTCCCGCCCGCCAACGAAGGCCCGCTGGACGAGGAGGCGGTGGGCGCCGTGAGGGAGAAGTACGGGCTGGAGATGGACATGGGTTCCATCCCCGTGCTGGCGGAGCGCCACGGCCTCCTGGTCGACGCGCCCCCGCCTTCCGGAAAGTAGTAGCGCACGCGAACAAACAGAGGGCAGGGGCTGATACGAGGCCCGGCCCCTCTGCTTAGCACTATTCACCCTATTGCGTGGAAGGTGAATTCAATTCTGCGAACTTC
>JBKPNW010000073.1:0-4488 GCA_046732815.1 Actinomycetota bacterium
CCCCCACGGCTTAATTGTCGTCGGCAGCGTCAGATGTGTATAAGAGACAGGCTAAGGGCTCTTCTGGGCGAGGATTAGTTGCGGTCCTTGAACAGACCGAGGAGCCAGGCCAGGGGAAAAGCGAGGATTACACCTTCTATCGCCCCCAACGTCGCCCCTGGTATGGTGACCAGAACGAGCGTGTAAGCGGTCTCGGAGGTCCCACTCGGCACGTAGGCCGCGTCGTCGAAGAGGAACGTGACGGTAGTCAGGAGGATGGCCAGCGTCGCTCCCCCGATGCAGATCGCCAGCACCATCAGGCCGTAACGCGCGAAGAAGCTCTCCCTGAGTACTTTCTCCGCAAGACCGATGAGCCCGCCCGCGACCAGAAGCCCCGCGAAGATGGCACAGAGCACATACAGCACGATGAGGGGCCACGGGTCAAGGTGGAGTTCGAAGAGGTTCGTAAAGGTATTGTTGCCGATCAAACTGTACAGCATGGCGTTGGCCAGCGCGATCAGCACGGCCGCCACCATCAAGAGGATGCGGATCGCCGCGCTTATCCCCGCCGCTCCCTGTACGCTTGTATGTCTTCCATCTGCGCCTCCACCCAGTCTTCTATGGTGTTGGACCTGACCGTTTCGCGCAGGGCTCTCGCCCTGCGTTCACGCTCTTCTTCCCCCATGGTGAGCGCGGCGTAGATGGCGTCGGCCTGCTCGTCTAAGTCGTAGGGGTTGACGGTCAGGGCGTGCTCGCCCAGCTCTTCGTGGGCGCCCGCGTTCTCGGAGAGAACGAGCACGCCGTTCTTCTCGTTGATGACGGCCGACTCCTTGGCGACGAGGTTCATGCCGTCACGGACGGCGTTGACGAGAAGGACGTCGAAGTTCTTGTAGGCGGCGACGGAGCGGGGGAAGTTGTCTTCCATAAAGAGCTCGATGGGCCTCCACGAGTCAGTGCCGTGCTCGTCGTTGACCTGCTCCGCCGTCCTTCCCACGGCCTCCATGTAGGCGGCGTACTCGCGGACGTCGGTGCGGGAGGGCTGGAGCTGGGCGAGGAAGGTAACCTCGCCCACCAACTCGGGGTGACGCTCGAGCATCCTGCCGTAGGCCAGAAACCCGCGGACGACGTTCTTGGAGAGGTCCGTGCGGTCGACGCGCAGAAGGAGCTTTCCGGGAAGATCCTTGACGAAGCGCTCCTGTTCGAGCACGGGCTCACTACGTGCCAGCTCCTCGAACTCCTCGGGATCTATGGAGATAGGGTAGGCCCGCACCCAAACCTCGCGTCCCTTGTACCGGATCACACCGCCCTCGGCCTCGGCGCCGAGCACATCGGCGGCGGTCTCGGCGAAGGCGCGGGCGTAGCGCTCTGTGTGGAAGGCGACGACGTCGGCCGAGAGGAGGCTCTCGAGCACACCCTCCCTCACGTAGTGCGGAAGAACCCGCCAGAGGTCTGGCTCGGGCCAGGGGATGTGGACGAACAGGGAGATAAAGGCGCCGGCCCCGAGACGCTCGCGCACGAAGAGCGGGGCCATGTAGAGCTGGTAGTCGTGGAGGAGGATGATGGGCGACTCTTCCTCCCCCGCAGCCTCGACCACGGCGTCGGCGAAGTTGCGGTTGACGGGAACGTAGCCCTCCTCCCAGGCCCGCCTGGTTTCGCCCCCTAGCGCGGGCGCAAAGGGAAGGTCGTAGAGCCCGTGCTGAACGAACCAGAGGAGCGGGTTGGCGAGCTCGTTGTACATCAGGTCGTAGGAAGTGGGGTCGTGCTCTACGAACCTGATGCGCAAGTCCTCGACCTCGTAGGGGGCCGGCTCCTGCGAGACGGCTATATCCTCCTCGCTCTGGGCGGAGGCGATCCAGACCGCGTTATCCGCGCGGCGGAGGACGGCGTTCAAGGCCGTGACGAGACCCCCGGCTCCCCTCGAGTGCTCTCGCTCGCCGGACTCACCGCGGGCGAACGTCACGGGCCCCCTGTTCGAGACCACGATGGTCTTTGTGCCCTCACTGTGCGCCAAGTTTCCCCTCTCGTTGGCGACCCGCCCGGCTAGACACCGAGCAGTTTAGCGAAAAGAAGGAGATCGTCGCGCAGGAGCCGCGGCGTGAGGTAGTGTGTCCTTACGTGTTCCTTGCCGTGACGGCCCATCTCACGGGCGAAGTCACGGTCCTTGAGAAGCTTCACGCACGCGGCGGCGGCCTCGGGGATCGTGTCGACCAGCATACCGCCCCCTGCGTCGACCTGCATGGGGATTCCGCCAACCCTGCTCGCCACGAGGGGCCTCGCTTTCCAGAGTGCCTCCGTCACGACGAGCCCGAAGCCTTCCCGGATGGACTTCTGGATCACCACGTCCGCTATGGACTGGAAGGCGTTGACCTCTATGGCCCCCACGTTAGTGAGGTTGGAGAACAGGAAGATGTCACGGTCTCCGTCGGCGTAGTTGACCGTCTTGTACCAGTAGTCCCAACCCTCCGGATCGTCATGGGCCATCGAGCCGATCAGGACGAGCTGTGCTTCAGGGATCTCTTCCTTTATGAGCCTGTAGGCGTCGATGACGCCGAGAGGGTCCTTCCAGGGGTCGAAGCGCGAGACCTGCAGGAGAAAGGGCTTCTCCACGTCCACGCCGAACTGGCTGACGATGTAGCGGGCGTCGTCGGCGCTCAGGGCCATGTTCTTGGGAGAGAGCGGGTCTATGGCCGGCGGGATGAGGGTGAGCCCTGGCAGATGTACGTCGGGGGGCGTGTATTCCTCCATGGTGTAGATCTGCGCGTCGTAGTCCGCTATGTGCGGCAGGAGGTAATCGAGCACGTGAGGGTTGGGGGTCGAGAGATCAGGATGGCAGCGCCAGATCCACCTGGTCTGCGGCGAAAGGCCGCCCGAGAAATGCTTGAGCAACGCGGGCTGTGGATCGTGGACGAAGACGATGTCCCAGTCCTCACCTGATTTCTGGAGGGACTCGGCGGTCAAGCGGTTGTACTCTTCGTAGATCGCACGGTCCTCGACGGTAAGATCGTACTCGGCGCCTTGCAGGGCGTTGTGGAAGCTCTTGGTGACGTTGAAGAAGGGCTCCGAGCCGAACATGATGTCCCACTCTGTCTCGAGTCCGGCATCCCGCATGAGCGGCACGAGCGTGTAGAGGATCTCGGCGACCCCCCCACCGAAGCTCGTCGCGCTGACGTGCAGGACCCGCTTATCCCTCAGGCGTTCCCCCAGGGCCGCTACCTCATCGTAGAGCTCCCGACGAACTATGCTGCGGTAATCGGCGAGCGATTTATTGCCGGGATTTACGCGCTGCTGCAATGTCTACCCTCTAGCACCTCTGGCATGCGACGAAACTATGTACACGGCTTACTGTATATTAACGCCCACCGAAGATTCAACAGGAGAGACCACGAAACGACGGGCAGTTGCACTTTTCCTGGCTTATTGGCCTATCCGCGGACGCGCCGGATCATCTTCAGTCGAGTTCCCCCGCCCTTCGTCGAGTCGAGTACGAGCTCGTCCACGAGATTGCGTATAACCGTGAGGCCAAACCCGCCATGCTGGTCAGGCTCGCCGGTGAGATCTGCAACGCTGAACCCGCCGCCGTCATCCGTAACGCTTATCTCGATGACAGACGGCAAGACGGTGTACTCGATTTCGTAGCTCTTCACGGCAGCGTGGCGGATCACGTTGGTCACCGCCTCGGTAACGGCGAGCTTGAGGTCGTAGATATCCTCTGGTTCGAGCCCCGCCAGACGCCCGGCCTGGCCCATGACCAACCGGGCGAGCAGCACATACTCGGGACTGCTCGGAAGGGTCAGCGAGATCGGGTCCGAGAACCCGCCCCCCTCTTCCGTGGTCTTTGCTGTCTCACGCTCCATCGGACCTCTCGGTCATCCGGCCCCCCCACGCGAACTGACGAGACAGGTTGCCGGAAGCGTAACTTTGCAACTTCGCGAATCTTCTTACCCAGATGTATACGAGGCTAACCCGCCGCATGTCAGCATCTCAGCATGTCAGCATTTCAGCTGGTCAGCTCTTGATTTCTGCCGATAGCTGGCCGTGCGATTCGCAGAGGAGGTATTGGCCCTTTGCGAGGATTGGTTCAGGCGCGTTCGGTCTCTGGTCGCGCCTCGTCGGGAGCCTCTTCGATCGACGACGCCTCGGACGAGACTTCTCCGACGGCCTCCTCGTAGAGGCGCTCGGCCTCCTCTTCCTCACGCTGTGCCGTCCTGGCCCCTTTTTCGGGGGTGCCGTCCTGGGACTCGAGGAAGGGCTTGAAGAGGTCTATGGGCACAGGCAAGATGATGGTGGAGTTCTGGTTTACTGCTATCTCCCCCATCGTCTGAAACAGCCTCAGCTGCAACGCTGTAGGGCTCTCTAGGCGATCTGCGGCCTGCCTGAGGCGCTCTGAGGCCTGGTACTCCCCCTCCGCCGCTATGATCTTGGCCCGCCTCTCGCGCTCACTCTCGGCCTGACGAGCCATAGCCCGCTGCATCTGAGTTGGGATCTCAACGTCCTTGACCTCAACAACAG
>JBKPNW010000074.1:0-7429 GCA_046732815.1 Actinomycetota bacterium
TTCGTCTACAGGCTGTGCGACCGTGAGTTCGGGAAGATAGACACCTGAGGCGGCTACAGGCTTCAGGCATCAGGCTTCAGAGAGGGCGACCTGAAGTCCGTCCCTAGAAGTCATTCTCGCGCAAGCGGGAATCCACGCTACGAGAGTAGTAAGGTAGGGCGATGGTGGGCTCCTTCGTGACGTTGTCATTCGTTCAGACTTCGTATCAATCCTCGCTATACTAGGTGCTTATGTTGGACAACCAGAGAATGCTGGCGGAGCAGAGGCGCGGGGTGATTCTCGAGGAATTGGGGAGGATCGGGAGCGTCTCCGTTGCTGATCTCTCCAAAAGGCTTAGCGTCTCGGACATGACCATAAGGCGCGACCTGGAGGAGCTCTCGGGCCGCGGGCTGCTGCGCAAGGTGCACGGCGGGGCGATACCGGTATCGAGGTCGGCCGAGCCACACTTCGAGCAGAAGCGGAGGCTCCAACGGACCGAGAAGCTCGCCATCGCGCGGGCCGCCAAGGACTTCGTGCACGACGGTGATACCGTGGCGTTCTCCGCCGGCACGACCCCCTGGCACGTTGCCTCCACCCTGTACCCTGGGCACATGGACCTCACCTTCGTGACCAACTCGACCAACGTCGCGCTCACCCTGCAAGAGAACGGGTGGGAGAGGATCGTGCTCTCCGGCGGCATGTTCCGCACGCCCTCGGACGCCCTGGTCGGTCCCTTCGCCGACAGGACGCTACGGACGCTAAACGCCGACGTGCTCTTTTTGGGCGCGCACGGAGTACACCCGGACGCGGGCCTCACCACCCCCAACACCGCCGAGGCGGAGACCAACGGCTGCCTCATCGACGCCGCCCAGAGGGTCGTCGTCGTGGCCGACAGCTCCAAGCTCGGGATCGTGGCCCTGGCCAGGATCATCCCTCTCTCCAGGGTCGATGTCTTCGTAACGGACCAGAAAGCCCCCAAACAGGTGCTCAGGGAGATAGAGCTCTCGGGACCGAAGGTGGTGGTCGCAGAGCTTTCTTAGAGTGGCGTGCGGAAGGACACCGAGTCCGGGTGAATAGCGCCACTGCACGCGAGCCCACCTAATCTACTACCCATGGATTCCCGCTTGCGCGGATCACGGGGCTTCTCAGGGTTGGGGCGGTAACTGTAGGCCGGTCCAACTAGACTGCCTGAGTCTGCAGCCTCGAGTTCAGGCTCCTCAGCTTTGATCCAAAATTGACAGGAAGTACGCAGGAACCAATAATGTTCGCATGGGACGATACAAGTATAGGTGCAGCTTCGATCCCCCTTGATTCGTCCTCCTGTAGTGATGAGGCTCGCACGCGCTGTAAGTTCCACACAGACCCAGGGATTCCCATGGAGGAACAACGATGATAAGAGGCAACGACCACGATCCGGTGCAGAGCTCGGCAGAGGGCAGGATGTCACGCCGGGAGTTTGTTGTCAGAGCGTTGGGGATGGGCATCTCGGCGAGCTCGATGGGGACGATCCTGGCTGCTTGTGGTGGCGGTGGTCTGACTTCGAGCCAGAAGGGTGAAGGGCAAAGCGTCGCGATGGGCTCCGCAACTCAGGGGCTATCCAAGAAATACTCCGGACAGACTATCGCGGTCGCGCTCGCGATCACCTCCGTGGACAAGAAACTCCTGCAAAAGTTCACTTCGCAAACGGGGATAAAGGTGAAGTGGACCGTCTACGGGTGGGACGCTCTACAGAACAAGATTACCGCCGCCGCTTCGGCGAACACCTTCTTTGCTGATGTTACAGATGTGGACTGGTCACGTGTGGGACTGTACGCGCGTACCAAGTGGTTCGCGCCTTTGAAGTTCTCCGACTTGACCTCGCTGAAGAAAGATGTTCCCCAACTTGACGTGTTTACGGTGGACGGGCAGCTGATCGGCATGCCCAACGATGCCTCTATTATGGTAACCACCGTCAACACGAAAGACTTCGAGCAGGCAGGCATCAAGAAGATGCCCGCCACCTTCGAGGAGTACGAGAGCGCCCTCAAACAAATACAGAAGTCCGGCGTGAACGCCCATCCGCTAGGGATTCCGTTTGCGGCCGCGGAGGGCCTTTCTACATACTGGTACCAACTCACCGGGGGCGCATTCGGAGGAAAGATTCTTAGCGATGACTTTGAGCCCTTGTTTACGGACGAATCCTCTCCGGGATACAAGGCAATGGAGTGGATGGTCGAGCAGTACAAATCCGGCATGGTACCGAAGGAGAACATCGATTTAACGGACAGCTCCGAGATGCAATCGCAGATGGCGCTGGATAAACTGTCCAGCATCTTTTCCGATTATTCTGGCAACGTGTCCACGCTCTACAACGTGCCGAGCCAATCCAAAGTCACCGAGCAGATCAAATACCTCCCGACGCCAGGGAAGAACGGTCAGGGTCCGAATCTGGGCAACCCGGACGGGGTTGGCATCCCGGTATCTGCGCGGCACAAGGGGGCGGCTGCACAGTTCATAAAGTGGTACACCAGCACCGAGGTCCAGGCGAGACTGGCAGGGGCATACGAGCCTGTGGAGACGGGTGGAATCGCTTTCCCGATGAGGCTGAGTAGTATGAAGATCCTGGCGAAGAACACCTCCGCGCAGGGGGCCCAATTGCTCGAGCTCTTCAAGGATAATAGCCGTCCGGTGTTCCCCGGAGGTCCTCCTCCCTGGTATCCAACCTTCAGCGACGCGGTCTACACAAACATTCACTCCGCCGCGCTGGGTCAGAAGACGGTAGAACAGGCTATCAAGGAGATCGCCAGGACGGTTAGCAAACAGAGCGGCTAGCGACCTTTCTCGCCCGACACTTGTGCGGGCAAGCGTAGCTTTGAAGGCAGCAGATTCAACCGGGATTTGTCCGCACGAAGGACGTAAGAGGGGAATATATGTCCGTAGAACTCAAGAGGGGGAAAATACTTCCCGGGCTCACGAACCGTCGAAGCTCGGTGCTGCTACCTTATCTGCTGATCACGCCCCTCCTGCTGTTCATAGGTGGGCTGGCGCTCTATCCCACCGTGCTCACGTTCGTGAACTCCTTCTTTATCGTGAACCCTATCGATCCTCCGCAGCGTTTCGCGGGCCTCGCCAACTACGCAGATCTGTTCTCGGATTCCGGGGTGGTCCGAAGCCTGGTGAACACCGTGCTTTACGTTGTGATAGGCGTAATCGTCTCGACGTTACTTGCCCTCGTTATGGCCATCGGGCTGCGCAAGCAGTTTTTCGGAAGGGCCGTGGTGCTGGCCATCCTCGTTCTGCCCTGGGCTCTGCCCGGCATTACCGAGGGCATAATCTGGGCCTGGATCTACGATCCGAGTTTCGGGGTATTGAACAGCGTGTTACATTCCCTGCACCTGATCAGCCATTACCAGCTGTGGATCTCGGGTAATCGTCTCGCGACCATATTCTTTATCGAGCTCGTCCAGATCTGGCAGATGACTCCCCTGTCGGCGATCCTGATCCTGGCAAGCCTTCAGAGTATCCCGGTGGAGCTGTACGATGCCGCCGCCGTTGATGGAGCGGGACGCTGGGCGACCTTGCGGCGCATCACTCTGCCCTTGATACGTCCGGGGATCGCCATCGCCGTGGTGGAGTCGTTCATCACCTCTCTGAATATCTTCGATCAGGTCTACGTGTTGAACGGGTCCTCGACTACGGCCAGCTCCGTGATGCTCGAGACGTACAACATCACATTCCAGGATCTCAACTTCGGCCAGGGGTACGCCATGTCATTCATGGCCGTGTTCGTCACCATGCTCGTCTGCCTTGCTCTCTTGAGAGTCATCTACAGGAAGGTGGAGTTCTAATGGTGAAGAGATACAACCTGGGACAAAAAGCGGTCATCGCTTTCGTCTGCGTCTGGTCTTTGTTCCCGATCTACTGGGCGCTGAACACGAGCCTGATGAGCAACGCCAACGCGCAGTCGAGGCCGGCACAATTCCTCCCTTTCCCCGTGTATCTGTCTAACTACCGGTCTCTGTTCAGCGCCTCCGATCTCTGGCCAGACTTCAGTCGGGGGTTGCTCAATACCGTAATCGAGTGTGTAGCTGCGACCGTGGTTACGATAATCGTCGCCGTGCTGGCCTCTTACGCTTTCGCACGGCTGCAGTTTCGATTCAAAAGCACGATCTTCTACGTGGTGCTCGCTACCCTCTCGCTTCCCGTCTACGCTACCCTCATTCCGCTCTACCAGATCATGAACCAATTGCATCTGATCAACACCTACACCGGCGTGGTGCTCGTGTACACATCCGGCTTCCTGCCACTGTCCATGTGGATCATGTACAACTACTTCCTCACCATACCCAGGGAGCTTGAGGAAGCTGCTTTCGTTGACGGAGCCTCTCCCGTAGCGGTCCTGCTTCGGATCATGGTGCCGCTGGCGCTGCCAGGGATAACCTCGGCGGCCATTATCACGTTCTTGCTGGCGTGGGCACAGTTCATCTTCCCGCTGGTGCTTACGTCGGATAACTCTACGCAGCCGCTTACAGTGTATATGACAGGGCTTCTGGGGCGGCACACGGTCCCGTTCACACTGATGAACGCCACGGGCATCCTCTCTATCATAGTGCCCGGTGTGATCGTAATATTCCTGAATCGCTACATCATCAGCGGCATACTGGCCGGAAGTATCAAGTAAGCGACCCTGGTAGGTCCCTGTGGCAAGTGTTTAGGCCCGGGTGACGCATGACAGGAAAGGAGCTGCCGTGCAAGACCTCAAGACGGTCATCATAGGCGCTGGTAGCACCGTGTTTACACCCGGGCTGATAGCCGACGTGATAAACGCTCCCCATCTGAACGATTCGACCGTAGCGCTCGTGGATATAGACCCCACAGCCGTAGAGATAATGACGCGTCTGGCCCGGCGAATGGTGCGAGAGCGCGGTGTCGCCCTCAAGATAGTGGGTACCACGAACCGCAGGGAGGTTCTGCCTGGGGCTACTTTCGTCACGACGACCATTGCCACGGGGGGCGTGAAAGCATGGGCGAAGGACTTGCGCATCCCGGAGCGGTACGGCGTGTACCAGACGGTGGGAGATAGCGTGGGACCCAGTGGCGTATTCAGGGCACTGCGCCACGTACCCGAACTTGTGGCCATAGCGCACGAAATGGAGGAGCTCTGTCCGGAGGCTTGGCTCTTTAACTACACGAACCCTCTTAGCGTCAACGTAAGAGGCATTCAGAAGTCGAGCTCCATCAAGTGCATAGGGCTATGTCACGGCATACTCCACACCCGGCAACTGGTGGCACGAGAACTCGGACTGCCCGCCCAAGAGCTCAGCGTGGTGGCGGCGGGTATAAACCATCTGACGTGGTTGCTCGATATAAGGCACAGAGGCCGGAACGTGTACCCACTGCTGCAAGAGGTTCTGCTTTCCCAACTGGAGATGTCTCCGGAGGGGCACGACGGCGGCGTTTACGAAGCTTTCCAGCAGGTTAGCGCGAGGTTGATGCAAGCCTACGGTCTCTATCCATCTCCGGGCGACCGGCACGTATCGGAGTTCTTCCCTTTTTTCCTCCGTAAGGATGGAGATGCACTCGGCTATGGCCTGCAAGGCGGCCTGGACATGACCAACGATATCCTGGCCGGCAAAGGCACCCTTTGGGACCGTCTGGAGGCCGAGGCGAATGGCACCGCTCCGATAGACCGGGGCCTTTTCGAGGAGACGCGCGAGGGGGAGCGCGTGGTAAGCATAATGGAGTCTATCCTGCTGGACAGAAAAAGTGTGGAGCTTGCCGTGAACGTGCGTAATGCCGGACTAATCCCGAATCTGCCGGAAGAAGCCGTCGTAGAGGTGCCTGGGGTGATAAGCGGATATGGAGTCAGGGGGATCGGAGTGGGCCCCCTGCCTGACGGCATCGCGAACGTCCTGAAATCCAGGATCTATCAGCAGGAGATCACCGCGGATGCTGCCCTGACCGGTGACAGACGACTGGCTCTGCAAGCCTTGCTGGGCGATCCGCTTGTCAGGAATATCGACGATGCAGAGGCCATGCTGGATGAGGCTCTCAATGCACACGCCGAATTCTTGCCCCAGTTTGGAAGCCACCCGTAATTCCGACGCGCTGCACGCGTGATACCGAGTCCGGGTGGATGGCATCGCCACCGCGCACGGGCCTACGTCTTCGGCAGCTCGTGGATTCCCGCTTTCGCGGGAATGACGGGTGTGGGGATGCGGGAATGACGGAAGAGATAGGCTCGGTGTCCCGCAGCCTGAAGGCACGATCCTCCACGCGGACTTGGCATGACACTTTCGTCACGCGACTCCAGATAACCCCGAGCACGGTTCACCTTCTCCCTACCGCGGTTTCAGGCTTCAAGATTGCTTTGCAAGAGCGCGCTGATCCTATTCGCTTGCGAGGTCGCGCAAACTTCGCAGGCTGGTCTCTACGTCTTCTAGGGCGTCTCTGGGGTTGTCTTGCTCCGCGACGTACCATTCTGCACCGACCGTGTCGGCGGCCTGGAGTAACTCTCTCCATGGCATGGTGCCTTCTCCGACGGGCAGGTCGGAGCGCGTATCGTCGGGGGCCATGTCTTTGAGGTGGATGAGGGATACGCGGTTTCCAACGTCCCGCAGAACGGTCTCCGGGTCGGCGCCGCCGTACTTGATCCAGTACAGGTCGAGCTCCAGTCCGACGAGCGCCGGATCGGTCTCCCTGACGAGGACATCCCACATGGTCGTTCCGCCCAGGGGCGCGAACTCGAAGTCGTGGTTGTGGTAGGAGAACGTCACATCCCCCTGGCGGCACAGTTCTCCCCACCGGTTGAGGCTCTCGGCCAGCCCGGCAACCGCGGCCTCGGCGCCACGATACTCCGGCGGGGCCATAGGGAGGATGGCGTGGGCGCAGTCGATGGTGTGCATGCCGGTGACGACCGCTTCAGGGTCCGTCTGCCAGGAGTCGAGGGGGACGTGGGCGCCGGAGGCGCGGAGGCCGAGGTCGTCGATGATGTTGCGGATTTCTTCCGCGGAGAGACCGCCGAAACCTGCGAACTCGACGGCGGGGTAGCCGATCTCGGAGATCCGGCGCAGCGTGCCCGGCATGTCGCGTGCGGTCTCTTCACGGACGGTGTAGAGCTGGAGTGAGATCTGGTCTCGCCTCATACCCCACCTCCGAAGATCCCTTCGGGGGATCTGGCCGGCAACGGTTCGGGTCGCTCGAAGGTGCTTTCCACGGCGACGTGCTCGCCCCGCTCGGATGATTCGAGGAATGCGTGGATCACCTCGAGGACGTGCATGCCGAGCTCGCCTGTGGCCCTGTGCGGCCTGCCCGAGCGCAGGGCCTGGGCCATGTCGGCGAGGCCTATGCCCCTGGAGTTACCTGTATAAGTATGAGTCAAGGGAACGTCTTTCCAGGCGCCGGTGTCCGAGCGCCAGAGGCGTACGGGGCCGTCGGCGAAGTTGGGGTCGGGGAGGCTCAGGGTGCCTTC
>JBKPNW010000075.1:0-3377 GCA_046732815.1 Actinomycetota bacterium
CCACCGATGAACGGGAAGAGCAAGGCTAGAACGCCCGAGACGCTCAGGATAGTGCCAAGCCCCTGTTGCGGGGCGGCCTGCTGGGCGCTCTGCTGCGCTCCTTGTGGCAGCGTGATGCCGGAGAGCTGATCTATGAAACTAACCCCTAGCAGACCACCTACGATCGCAAGCACCAGCGTCACCACCAGGGCCAGAAGCGGCACCAGCAACCCGTGCTTGAGCCCCTGGCGGCTCGCGAGGCGGCCAGCCACGTAGCCGCCGATGAGGAAGGCCAAGAGCAGCGTGATCAGGAGCCCTATCAAGGCGGTGGTCCCGCCTTCTATTAAGCCCTGACGACCTGCGGTGCCGAAGATAGCCCCGACTATCCCGCTTACGATACCGCTTAGGATGAGGCCCGCCCCGAGGGCGGCTAGCCACCCGAGGACGACGCTGACCCAGCTCGTGCCCCTGTCTTCCCCCGAGGTTCCGAGAGACGAGCTGCTCGCTTCACCCACTATGCGGGAGGCGGAGCCGCCTCCGTTATCCCGACCGGCATCCGAGCGCGTCTCGCCCGTGTGCCCCGAGCCCATTGGGGTTCCGCTGCGCTCACCATACTCGGTGTCCACCCTCGGCGCGTCGGTGTTGCCTTCCCTGTCCGACATTCGCGTGCTCCTCTCTTGGTAGTCCTGCCGGTCCGCTCTTGTTTCTTTACTACTACGCCGGGCCCTCGGTCTGGGCCATGGTGCGGTCGTATAGCAGCGCCCCTAGCACCCCTCCGATGATCGGCCCAAGGATGTAGAGCCAGAAACTTGTAAGGTCTCCGGAAACGATCATCGGCCCCAGCGAGCGCGCCGGATTGACCGAACCTCCGGTCACGGGACCCGCGATGAACACTCCTACCGCAAGCGCGAAGCCCACCGCTATTGGAGCTATCGCGGCCGGAGCCCTCTGGTCTGTCGCCACGGCCATCACCACGAACACCAGTATGAAGGTGATGAGTATCTCCACCACAAAGGCCTGCAAGTCCCCGACTCCCTGTGCGGGGTAGGTGGCCGCAAGCTTCGCCTCGCCCCTCGCGGGTCCCCCGAAGGTAATCCAGGTGGCCAAAGCGGCGAGCACCGCCCCCACCAACTGAGCACCAATATAGTGCGGGACGAACTGCCAGGGGAACTTCTTCGTGGCGGCCATCCCAAGGGTGACGGCCGGGTTGACGTGAGCCCCCGAAACGTGCCCTATCGCAGCCACCACGGCCACCAGTGCGAGGCCGAAGGCCAGCGCCACGGCCAGAGAGTCGTAAGCGGGCCCAGCCGTGGGGCGAGCTAGGATCGCACCGACCGCCACGGCCGTTCCGCCGAAGACCAGGACGAAGGTGCCGACGAGCTCGGCTATGGCCGCGCCAATGATGTGGGAGACGTCTATCTGGCTGCCGTAGAGACCTCCGCCCCCAGAAGTCTCTTGTTCCTTTTCGTCTATCGCGCGCCTCGCGCCCCTGCGGACGTCCTCTTCCAGGCGAGCCTCCTCTTCCGCGCCGACCCCACCATGCGAGGTGCCAGCCCTGCGCACCATGGATTCGGCTAGGGGATCGTCCGTCCCGTACCCTACGGCGTCCACCCGAGGGTCGGTCGCTGTACGCTCCCCGGCTTCTCTGCGTAGCGCTGCTTCCCTCTTGCTTCGTTCATCATCCATCGTGTACCCCTTCCTCGATCTCAACCCCCGGCAAACTCACCGGGCGCCCTTCTTGCCCTTTGCGGAACCTTTCTTCTTGGGTCCGGGCTTCTTGCTCTTGCCGCTCGCGAGCTTGGCGCTCTTCATGGCTTTCGCGACGGCCTTCCTGGTGAACATCCTCACCACTGTGTTCACCACCACGTTTCCTAACCCTCCCATGTAGCTATCGATACTCAGCTACTCGCGAGATTCCTGTGCAAAGGAAAGGCGGGTCGCCGCCAGACCCGCCTTTTTGTCCCCCTCTGCTCCTGCCCTTGCGGGCTCGTTGAGTGCTTTAGAGGCCTCGACGCTTTGTCTCGTCCTCTACCTCTATCTCCTCGCGCCTTACGTCCTCCTCGACGACCTCGGTGTCCTCAACCACGTCCTTGCGGATGCGGACCTCTTCCTTGGCCACGGCCCGCTTGCCTACCACGACCTCTTCCTCGGTGACGGGCACAACGACCTCGTCCTCGCCGATCTGGGCTTCCGAAGCCTCGCCCTCTACGGGCACCCTCTCCACGCTTACCTCCTCGTGGCGGGTGGGAACCTCTATCTGCTCGCGGTCGGTCCTCACGCGCTTACGGACCTTTAGCTGTCCGGCCTCGCGCTCTCTGGTACCGGCGGCGAGTTCCTCCTCGGTCCTCTGAACCCTTAGTTCGTCCTCGTCGGTGGTGCTCGGGGCGGCGTCCTGGTAGGCCTCGTAGGCGCCGGGCTCCTCGGTGGTCTGGGAGCGCTGCAAACCGTAGTAGGAGTAGACCTCGTTCTCGAACTCCGGTGTGATCTCCCTGTCGTCGTCGAAGACCGGCCCGTCCTTGGCCGCGGCCTTGTCGGTTGCGACGGTGATGGCCCTGCCCTCGTCGTCGGTGGAGCTTACCGCCTCCCAAGGGATGAGGGTGCTCCTCGTCCCGAGGAGCCCCATCTTGACGCCGATGTACTCGGGCTGATCGCTCTCGTCGACGAAGAGGTCGTCTACCTTGCCTATCTTCTCGCCAACTTGGTCGAAGACCTCGTAGTCAGCGTACTGGTCTTCGATCGCCGTGAATCTATCGCTGCGCTCTTCCATGTATTCTCCTTTTCGTGAAGGGATTCAACTACGCTACCGTTCTATCCACTTTCTGTTAAGGAATCGTGAAGACGCCGTAGTTGTTGCTAAACATGCTTATTTGCTACTTTCAAGATAGAAACCGACCGGAATGACCCTCGCTGTGTTCTGACCATGCGCGGGACGGGTTACAAGTTCGCCGAGATAACGTGAGCGGCGTGACCATATGATCTGGCACTTGCCAGGGCTAGTGTTGCGGAGCTTGACTCAAGTGAGGTCTTCGCCTTCAGCATCAAGCCTGGGAGCGCATCGCCGCAGTTCGCACAATATTGTGAAGACCTCTTAACCTCCTATTCCCAAAGCATTAAGCCGCTCAAGCCACAATAGGTGAGTGAGCGAGAAGCAACAGATCGGCAGTCACACTGGGCGCCTAGCGCCTCATGCGAAGGAAACCTGGGACGCCCCAAGCAAAACCGAGCTGACGGAGGCGATCAGGGAGATCGGTATCATAGCGACCGTCCGGGCGCCCAATGAACAGCACCTTCTGCGAGTAGCTTCAGCGCTTCTCGATGGAGGTATTCGCGCTCTGGAATTGGACTACGCCACCATCCGAAGTGCCGGATCGCTGATTCAAGAACTCAGGGAGAGCGGG
>JBKPNW010000076.1:0-11772 GCA_046732815.1 Actinomycetota bacterium
CCCCAAGGCAGTCGCGTTCTACGCTCGTGGCGAGGCTACGAGACGACTTGCTGAAATGCCGACAAGCGAAGGCGTCAGCCTGAGCGTGCTGACAAGGCGCGAAGCGCCGTGCTGAAATGCTGAGGCCTACAGGCCGAGCACCACCACGTTGCCGGGGCCGACGCGGGCGTTGGGTGGTTTGCGGCCCACGCCGGAGAGGTCTTCTCCGGCACTCTTGAGGTATACGCGGGGCTCCTCGACGTCGGGGCCAGGGTTTGAGGCGTAGGTCTGCCAGGTGAAGCCCTGCCAGGTGAAGGTCAGGATGGCGGGCGGCTCGTCCCCTTCGTCCAGTTCGACGTGAACCTCGGGCAGGCCGAGGGAGCGGGAGAGGGCGTTCATGGAGTGTCGTTGCTCGGATTCGTTGAAGAGGTCTATGCCCGCCCTGAGGCGGTTTGCGGGATCCGCGAGGCGGCCGCGCAGCTCGTGCTCGGCGACCAGATTCCCCCTTAGCCCCTCGATGGTCGCCTGCAACTCGGAGAGCTCACCCTCCCTCTCTTCCAGGTCCCTCTCCAGCTCGTCGACGCGGCGGAGGGCATCCTGGAGCGCGAGGTCCTTGCGGGCGGCCCGCTCCTCGGCCCGCCGACCTTCGGCCTCCATCTGCTCCTCGCGGCGCTCGAGCAGATAGTCGCGGTGGGAGATCTCCCCATCTTTGCGTTCGAGCTCGCGCTCCAGGCGCGCTATCTGTCGCCCCGAGCCCTCCCTGCGGCGCCGGCGATCCCTCCCCACTTCCTCGAGGTCCCTGATGCGCGACTTGAGCTCGTCGCGCTCGCGCTCCAGGGCTTCGATGTGCCCCTCTCCCGCCTCCTTCGAGGCACGGGCCTCGTCGGCGGCGAGGCGGGAGGCGGTGATCTCCTCGTAGAGCTCCCTTATGCGGTTGTCCTTTATCGCGAGCCTGGCCGCCAACTCCTGGGGGTCTGTGATCTGTCCGCTCCCCGTGCCAGGGGCCTCTTCCCCGTCAGGCCGATGCTCGCCGCCGGCCTCGCGGCCATTGTGGCCTTCCACCCGCCTTATCCCTCCTCCTCAGGAGCCTCCGAAGCCGCCTCTTGCGATGGCTGCCCGCTCTTTACAGACTTACCCGACTCGCGGGCGGCTCGACGTTCGGCCTTGATCTTCTCCCGCTCCTCGGCCGACATCTTCTTCGGTTTCTCGCCGGATTTCTCCGTTTCGTCCCCTTTTCCGTCCTCTTCCGGTTCCTCCGGAGGTTTGGGGAGACCCGAGATCTCGCTGACCTTAGCCAGAATCTCTTCCGGTTCTGGTCTCTCGCCGACCCAGGCGTGGGCGACCTTGCGGTCGGGTCCGACGACGAAGACGGCCCTGCGGGCGTAGTCGCCCTGTTTGCGGTCCTTCTCCAGAAGGCCCCACTGGCGACTCGCCACCCTGGCGTAGTCGTAGAGCACGTAGGACTTCAGCCCCGAAGCCCGGGCGAAGTTGCGCGCCTCGGTAGGCTCGGCCACGCCGATGGCGACGACGGATCCGGAGGCGAGGTTTATCTCCCCTTCTTTCGCGGCCAGCGCCTTGAAGTACTCAACGTCCTCTTCGTCTGCCGGCCTGTAGAAGGCTACGACGACCGGTCCCCGCACGGTTCGCATGCTCAACCTGAGCTGGCCTCCCTGGGCGCTCGGTAGGTTGAACTCGGGGGCCTCGGCCCCGACCTCTGGTACCGGCCCCAACTTCGTGCGTGTAAACATGCGGTCCTCCTGGCGAGATGGACTTCGTACACGCGAATACTACAGCCTATCTCAGCACGCTGCGCCCTTGCGGGCTCCGCTTGTCAGCACGCTTAGCCCTGCGGGCTTCGCTCGTCAGCATGTCAGCTTCTCCTACTGTGGCTTCGTACTGCCGCGCAGCAGAACCATCGCTGATAGGAGCCAGGTTCTGCGCTCGTGGCGAGGCCACGAGACGAATAGCTGAAGTGCTGACAAGCCGCCGACCGGAGGGAGGCGGCGTGCTGAAGTGCTGACAAGCGGAAGCCTGGGGCTGGAGCGTGCCGGGTTTGTGGCGCCACGCTGTGATACCTTCCGCTGTAAGAGCACTCAAGACGCGGACGCGACAGGGAGAGAAGGAGCGCTATGAGGCTCATTATGACCCACGGGTACTCGCTCTCTGGCACGGGGAGCAACATCTACGTCCAGAGCCTGTGTCGCGCTCTCGTGAACGAGGGGCACGACCTGCATCTGCTCTGCCAGGAGCCAGACCCGTTCGCCTACGACTTCGTCAACAAAGCAGCGACGGCACACGCAGGAGGGGTCGAGGTTCAGGGCGAGCAGGAGACACCCTACCAGGGGCTCTGCGTCGTCTACAGACCCGAGATCGGAGACCTCCTCCCGGTCTACGTCTACGACGAGTACCCAGGATGGCGCGTGAAGACCTTCCTGGACCTGACACAAGAGGAACTGGACAACTACCTCCGGCGAAATATCGCAGCAGTGAAGGCAGTGCTCGATGTCGCGGGCGCGGAGGCAGTGATCACCAACCATTCCGTGCCAGGACCGCTGATCGCACGCCGCGTTTTGGAGGGTAGTGACGTCCCTTACGTGAGCATCGTCCACGGGAGCGCCCTCCAGTACGTCTCCCGCAAGAGCGAGAAGTACATGGGCCTCACCCGCGAGGGCCTGGAACGCGCGCGGGATATCCTGGCCCTCTCATCGCACAGCGCGGGCACGATAGCGGAGGACTTCCCCGACCTCGAAGACAGGACCCACGCCCTCCCTGGCGGGGTCGACACCGCGCTCTTCCACCCCGACGCGCTGGACCTCGGGGTCCTGGATCACCTCGAAGGCGGACCGGGACGCGGCCAGGCACAGAGAAATTCGTTACGCGAAGCCCTGGAGAGTTCGGGACACGCCGGGGAGCTGGCCGAGGCGCTGCGTGCGGTCACCGAGTCTTACGACGCCCGCTCGCACGACGAGGACGCCGGCGAGCGGCTCCGGGGTTTCCTCGACCGCGAGGGTCCACTCGTAGTCTACGTCGGAAAGCTGATCCACTCCAAGGGCGTACACAGCCTGATCTCGGCCTTCTCCAGGATGCGCAAACAGACGGGTGCCCGCCTGCTCGTGATCGGCTTCGGCACCTTTCGGGAGGGACTCGAGGCCCTGACCTTCTCGCTCAGCGACGGCGACGAGGCGACGGTGGAGCGACTGGCCGAGATGGGGAAGCTGCTCGAAGGCGGGCCCGCCGGTCCGCTTGAGCACTTCGAGCTCACCGACGAGCTGCTCCGCGACGCCAGGGGCGTGGAGGACGACGTGCTGTTCGTCGGGCCGCTCTACCACGGCGACCTGGCGAAAGTACTTCCCGCCGCGGATCTTGCGGCCGTGCCCTCGATCTTCCCCGAGACCTTCGGGCTAGTGGCCGCGGAGTTCGCCGCGAGCGGGGTGGTCCCTTTCGTGTCCGACCACTCGGGCCTCAGGGAGGCCGGCGGGATAGTGGGCAGCGGGCTGCCCTTCGATCTCCGGGTCGGAATGGACGGCTTCGAGGAGAACCTCGCGAACGCGATCACCGACTACCTGAAGTTGCCCGAGGAGGAAAGACGGCGGTGCGAGGAGGCCGTGCGCCGGAACTGCGTCGAGCACTTGAGCTGGGGGACCCTGGCGCAGAAGCTCGTAGCCCTGGTCGGCTAGAGGGTGGAGATAGAGCACATCCTCCGCGACTTCGGCCTGATACTGGGCGCTGGGCTCGTCTCGCAGCTCATAGCGACCGTTTTGAAGATCCCCCAGATGGTAGTGCTCGTCGCGGCTGGCGCCCTGATCGGGCCGTCCGTGCTAGGCCTCGTCTCGAACCCACTGAACGGGGTCGGCGCCCAGCTCCTGTTCAATATGGGGGTGGCCCTCATCCTGTTCCACGGCGGCACGGGCATCTCGCTGCGGGTGATCTCCGGTACCGCCGTGGGCCTCGGCCTGCTCGTCTTGCCCGGCGTGCTACTGACGGCCATTATCGTCGCGCTCGTCGTCTCCCCCGTGTTCGGCGTCGCGTTCCCCGTTGCCCTGCTCATCGGGGCGGTCCTTGCCGCGACGGACCCCGCCATCCTCATCCCCCTGTTCGACCGTCTGAAGCTTCGGCCCAAGGTCTCCCAGACGGTCATCGCCGAGTCGGCCTTCAACGACGTTACGGGCACGGTGCTGACCCTGACGCTCGTCGGCGCCGTGGAGGCCGGCGGGTTCACGTTCACGGGGCCCGCGCTGGAGTTCACCAAGGAGCTCGCGCTTGGGACCCTGATCGGCGTCGTCGCCGGCGCGATCCTCTGTTACGCCGTAGCCTCGACGACGCGGGCCGGTATCTGGGATGAGTCCCCAGGCGTGGCCATCCTCGCCGTCGTCGCACTCGCGTACTTCTCGACGGAGTCGCTCGGCGGTTCGGCCTACCTCGCGACCTTCGTCATGGGGCTCATGATCGGGAATATGGAGTTGCTCGGGCTCGGCCACCACGACGAGCACGCCACGCTCCTCGAAGGCTTCCTCGGACAGGTCGCCGAGATAGCCACCCTGCTAGTCTTCGTCACCCTCGGCCTCAACCTGCCCTTCGAGGCGCTGGGCAAGTACCTCTTCGGTGGGCTCCTGGTAATGTTCGTGTTCATCTTTGTGGCCCGCCCCATAACCGTCCTTGCCTGCCTCTTGCCGGACCGGCGCGGAGGATGGACGGGTAGAGAGATCGCCTTTATAAGCTGGTGCAGGGAGACCGGAGTCATCCCCGCTGCCGTCGCGAGCCTCCTCCTCGCCCGAGGCATCGAGGGCGCGCAGATCGCCGTCTCCCTGGTCGCCCTCGCCGTCTGTGTCACGCTCCTCCTGCAAGCCACGACCGCAGGCTACCTCGCCAGCCGCCTCGACTTACTAGATTCCTAGCGCGCCTGCGGCGCGCTAGGAATCTAAGCACTTCAGCATTTCAGCATTTCAGCTTGTCAGGAAGGGCGTGGAATTAGCAGCAACCGTTCGTAAAAAGTAGCTCCACTTGTGACGTCTACAGCAGCTTGCAAAGAGGTTGAGCCTCTTTGCAAGCTCTCAGCACTTCAGCACTTCAGCATGTCAGCAAAAACTAGCAGCTGAGATGCTGACTTGCTGCAATGCTGACCTGCTGAAATGCTGAAGGGCTTATCCGATCGCTATTTCCTCCTCGGGGTATCTGTAGTGCGGGGTGCGTTGCCTGATCGCCAGGGCGACGACGAAGGTGATCGGGCCCGCCCTACCCAGAAACATTACGAGTGAGATCAGGATCTTGCCGAACGTGCTCAGGTTTGGCGTGACGTCGAGCGAGAGTCCTACGGTACCAAATGCCGAGGTGACTTCGAAGAGGGCGGGCAGAAGCTCGAGACCGTCCGAGACCATGAGCGCCAGGGTACTCAGCATGACGAGCAAGGAGGCCAGGGCCAGCACGGAGAGTGCCCTTGCGACCAGGGCCCGGGGCAGCGTGCGCCAGAAGAGCGTGATCCTGTCCTGTCCCCTGACCTGGGCGACGACGATAAGGACGATGAGGGCCAGGGTCGTTACCTTTATGCCGCCACCGGTCGAGGTCGGGGCCGTGCCAACGAACATGAGCAACGTCTGCACGAAGAGAGTCGGGTCCCGCATCTCGGGGTAGTCCACGGTAAAGAAACCCGCCGTCCGCGGCGTTACGCCCTGGAAGACGGCCATGGCGGCCTTCGTACTCGAGGACTGCCCCCCGAGCGTGCCTGGGTTGTTCCACTCCAATGCGGCCACGCTGATGACCCCGACGAGCAGAAGCACGGCCGAGGTGATCAGGACCAGCCGCGAATGCACCGTCAACCTGCAGTCCGTCGTGTAGTGGTAGAGGTCGACGAGCACCGGAAACCCCAGCCCGCCCAGGATGATGGCGAGGGCCAGGGTGCCGACGACGAGCCAGTTCCCCGCGTAGGGTATGAAGCTGCCGCTCTCCAGGTCGACCAGGCCCGCGTTGCAGAAGCCCATGATCGCGTGGAAGACGCCCTGAAAGACACCCTCCGCAGGAGCCATCCCCCGCCGGATGAAGGCCACACTCAACGCGACGGCCGCCAGAAGCTCGACGGCGAAGGTGATCCTGGCTATCTGCAAGAGGAGCCGCAGGACGTTACGGGGCGAGTCCACGCTCTCTATCGACTCGCGCACCGCGATGAGGTTCCGGAAGCCCACTCTCTGCCCGACGAACAGCGCCGCCATGGTCGTAACGGTCATGATCCCGAGCCCTCCGAGCTGGACAAGCACCATGACCACGACTGCCCCGAACGTCGTGAAGGTGGCGGGAAAATCCACCGTAGAGAGGCCGGTTACGCTCCCCGCGCTAACCGAGACGAACATGGCGTCGACCCACGAGATGCCGCGCTCGGTGGATAACGGCAGTTTGAGGAGCACGGTCCCCAGCGCCATCAGCACGAGAAATCCGACAACGATCAGCCGGGGCGTCGAAAGCCTCCTGGACAACACCTTCTCCCGGATCGTGGCCACGCAAGGTCTGCGAACGGTCACCGCGGACCCTGGGCAGTATACTCGCGAGCCGGGCTACGTTGGGTCCCGGAAGCCCCGGAACCGGAAGGCCGAAAAGAAGATACAATCAGGGTCGCGGCAAGGGTGAATCCCCGAAAGGAACGATGGAGCAACTCACCGACAGCTACAACCGCAAGATGGATTACCTGAGGATCTCGGTCACGGACCGCTGCAACTTTCGGTGCCAGTACTGTATGCCTGAGGACATCCAGTTCCAGGACAAGAGCCACATCCTCACCCTGGAGGAGATGCTCACCTTCGCCGAGGCGTGCCTCGAGCTGGGCGTCACGAAAGTCCGCGTAACGGGCGGCGAGCCGCTCGTCAGGCGCGGGGTCGTCATGTTCATCGGGTGGCTCAAGGACCTCGGCTTCGAGGACGTGACCATGACGACGAACGGCTTCCTCCTAGAGGAGAACCTGGAGGGGCTCGTCGAGGCCGGCCTCGACCGTGTCAACATCTCCCTCGATACTCTACAGCCCGAGAAGTTCGCGTTCATAACGCGCCGGGACCACTTCGAGAAAGTCTGGAAGGCGGTACTGGCGGCGCTGGAGACGCCGCTTTCGCCGATCAAGCTCAACGCCGTCGCCATGCGCGGCGTTAACGACGATGAGATCTCGGACATGGCGAGGTTGACGCTCGAATACCCCATGCACGTCAGGTTCATAGAGCTCATGCCCCTCAACGGCGACACGGACGGCTCGCGCTTCCGGTCGCTCTTCATCCCTGGTAGCGAGATCCTGGACCGCGCCATGGAGGAGTTGGGAGACCTCGAACCTGTCGAAAAGGAAGACCCTGCATCCCCAGCGGACGAGTTCCGCTTCGATGGCGCGCCAGGTACCTTCGGCGTCATAACGCCGGTCTCGGACCCCTTCTGCGCCCGCTGTTCCCGGCTCAGGCTCACGGCGGACGGCAAGATCCACCCTTGCCTCCTCACCGACCTCGACGTCCCCGTAAAGGACGCCATCCGCTCGGAAGACCCGATCCCGGCTATCCACGAGGTCCTCTGGCACACGGCGGGAATAAAGCCGGCGGCAGGTCTGACGCTTCCGGAAGAATCGCGTCACCGCACCATGAGCCAGATCGGGGGCTAGAAGATTTAGTCAGGCTCTATGGAGGCGATGAGGCCTTCGTTGTTCAGGCCTTCCTGGTAGAGCTCGGCCAACTCTTTGTGGGTCTTGGTGGCGACGGCCTTGCCTTTGGTGTGGGCCTCCATCATGATGTCCACGGCCCTCTTTACGGACATGCGCGGGATGACTTTTTGCAGCACGGCGACGACGTGCTCCATCGGTGTGTAGTCGTCATTGTGCAATATGACCTTGTAGGGGGGCTCCTCGGTGACGCGCCGCTCTATCTTTATCCCCGGCTTCGTCTCTGTGGAAGAGGCCGAAGGGGCCGCTACGCCATGCAACACTGGTATGCTTCGCACTGTTATCTCCGGATCGCCGAACAGGTCACTGCAGGCAAAATACCGCGATAGAACCGGATTCGCAACCCCTGGGGTTTGCAAAGTGGTCTTGGACCTCTTCTACCGTTGGTCAGCATTTCAGCACTTCAGCATGTCAGCTTTTTGTTTGGGCTGAATACTGATCGCTTGGGACCGAATAGGGGCTTTGGGGTGGCTCGGTACCTCTGCAGATCGGTTTAGCTTTTTTGCTGGATTCTGGGGAGCACCCTCGCGAGGACTTCGTCGACGGTCCGAAGGTTACGGTCGGCAATCCTCGTAGCGTGCGGTCCGTGCTTGTAATCCTCGGGGTCGTCGCGCATGAGGAGGGGCAGTTCGACCGGACTCCTGGCTTTCCATCTCGTGAGCCAATCTTCGGGTACTTTTTCGGGCAGTTGCTGGTGGGAGACGGCCGCCCACAGCGCGGTCCAGGCGCGCGGCACGACGCGCCAGATGTCGTAGCCCCCGCCGCCGGTCGCGACCCAGCGTCCATGGCAGAGCTCGTGGGCGAGGTCGTGCATCCTGTTCGGGACGTGCTCGTAGAGGCGGGTTGTTGCCGAAAGGTGGGTCAGGGGGTCGAGGGCGTGGCCGTCGCAGCCGTTCTGGGAGAGGATCAGGTCGGGGCCGAAGGCGCGAATGACCTCGGGGACGAGGGCCTCGAAACAGGAGATCCAGGACTCATCGTCGGTGAAGGGCTCGAGCGGCACGTTGACGGAGTACCCGACGCCGCCGTTGCGGCCGCTCTCTTCGGTCCCGCCGGTCCCGGGGAAGAGGTAGCGGCCCGATTCGTGCATGGAGACGGTCAGGACTTCCGGGTCGCTGTAGAACATCCACTGCACACCGTCGCCGTGGTGGGCGTCGGTGTCGACGTAGGCGATGCGGATGCCAGGATGCTCCTCTTTGAGGCGTGAGATCGCGACCCCCGCGTCGTTGTAGACGCAGAAGCCGCTGGCCTGCGAGCGCAGGGCGTGGTGCAGCCCGCCTGAGATGCACATGGCGTGGGCCGCCTTACCGGCCATCACGTTCCGGCAAGCACCGAGCACGCCCCCCACCACGCGGGCGCAGGCTTCGTGCATGCCGGGGAAGATGGGGTTGTCCGGGGTCCCGAGACCGTACCGCAGCAGCTCGGAGAGGTCCCCCACCCCCTGTCCGGCCTTCTGGACCATTCGCACGTAGGTGAGGGTATGGACCCTTCTCAGATCCTCGTCGGTCGCGGGACCTGGGGAGACGAAAGGGTAATCTTCCAATAGCCCGAGGGCTTCGCAGAGTTCGAGCGCGAGCCTGACGCGCAGGGGGTTGAACGGATGCTCACCGCCGAAGCCGTAGTCCTCCAGGGCCAGGTCGTGGACGATGGCGGCCCGGCCGCTCAAGGCCTGGGCGGCCACAGGACGGAATACCCGGCTTCTTCCAGGTATCCGACTACTTCCGTGGTGTCGATGGTGTCTACCCTGAATACGACGATGCGCTCCCCGGGACCCTCCACGTCTCGGGGCTCTCGTCTCTGCCCCATAGCGGCGCTTACGATGTTGATGCCGCACATCCCGAAGACGCCGGCCGCGCCGGCCAGGGCTCCTGGCCTGTCGGGGACGGCGATCTCCATGCGGCTCCCCGGCTCGTTGGCGCCGACCAGGTAGACGAGCGCATCCATCACGTCAGAGGCGGTGACTATGCCGACCAGCTCCCCGCTCTCGACTACGGGGAGGCAGCCGATCCTACGCTCCCGCATCGTGTTCGCCGCCTGCTCTATGGGGTCGTCGGGGTGGGCGGTGACCACCTCGCCAGCCATCACGTCTTCGACCAGGACTCTTTGCAGGGCCGTGGCCCGCTCCGGTTCCCCGAACGCCGGGGTGGCCGAGCGCAGGTCCCGATCCGAGACTATCCCGACGAGCCTCCCCTCTGTGAGGACGGGGAGGTGCCTGAGGCGCCTCTCCCGGCACAGGGCCAGGGCAGTTCCCACCGTCTCATCAGGCGCGAGCGTTACGATCTCGCGGGTCATTGAGTCTCTTACCAGAAGCATCTAACGACTCCTTCCCTCGTCGCATTGTATAGCAGCAACTCGCCACGGGTAAACCAGAACTGCTATAAAGCTCCCATGCCCGAGTATCTCAACGGACTCCTCGCCGACGGCGCGACGGCCCTCGTCAACGAGAGCTTCACAGGCGTGAGCGCCCCGTGGTGGTGGGAGCGACGCCTGGGAGGCGGCATCGAGGTCTGCCAGGAGCTCGACCCCGAGGCCATGGGCCGTGAGATCGCCGCGAAGACCGGCAGCGACGTCTCCGAAGTCAGGCCGGTTATCACGGAGGAACTGGGCCTCGAAGACGCCGAACCCGTGGTCCTCACCTTCGAGATAGCCGGCGAGACCGAGACCGGTCAGGTCGCACGCATGCTCGCTGCACGTTCCTCAGAACCAGAAGGTCTGGCTTCTGATCTCTACCGCCGCATAGAGGAGAAAGTCAGGGCCGGCTAGATGATCGAATTCTTCCTCACCACGTTCCGCTTGATTCGTGGCAACCCTCAGTTCCGTTCCCTGGTGTTCCTCGTGCTCTTCATGCTGCTTATTGGGACCGTCTTCTACAGCCTCGAAGAAGGGTGGAGCGTGGTGGATGCTTTCTACTTCAGCGTCACCACGCTCACCACCGTGGGCCTGGGCGATCTCGCGCCCAAGACGACGATAGGCAAGCTCTTCACGGTGGTCTACATCTTCGCCGGGCTCGGCATCATCGTTGGGTTCATAGACACCGTGGCCAAAGAGACTTTGGGCCACCGAGCGAGGAAGAGCGGCAGCGAGGAGGGCCAACAAGATAATGCCGCGGATTAGACTGGCATTCTCCAGCTCCTACTAACTCCCGGTAAGCTTGCCGAGCAGCGTCAATACCTCGGGACGGACTCGTCCACCGAGGAGTAGGCGTC
Source organism: Actinomycetota bacterium (assembly GCA_046732815.1). Lineage (GTDB taxonomy): Bacteria > Actinomycetota > Rubrobacteria > Rubrobacterales > Rubrobacteraceae > Rubrobacter_D. The sequence goes on from JBKPNW010000076.1 coordinate 10,858, forward strand.
GAGGCCGCCTTCGAGGTTGAGGACCTTCTCGAAGCCGGCTCCCTGGAGTGCACGGGTGACGTAGGAGCTGCGGTTGCCGTGGTGGCAGATCACCACGGTCTCGGAGGCGGGATCGAGCTCGGTGAAACGTTCCTCCAGCTGGGACATCGTGATGAGCTTGGATCCCTCTATCCGAGCGAGCTCGAACTCCCACGGCTCGCGCACGTCGAGTAGCACGGGACGTTCTCCCACCTCCAACCTGCTCTTGAGCCCGCTCGCCGTTATGTTTTGGTAGTCGTACTTCTCCACGGACCTAGAACTCGTAGTCGACGACGATACGGCCTGTCGTGGTGGCGTCGAGCTTCTCGACGACGGCCAGGTGCGCGGGATGCCCCATGTATTCCCGGAGACCCTCAGCGTCCTCGAAGCGGGCGAAGAGGGCGTGGGTGTATCCCCCGGAACGTCCCGAGAAGTCCTCGCCCACGGAGAGGTCTACGGTGCTCGGCACCTCATCTCTGAGCGCGCGGATAGATGAGAGGAGATCCTCGATGTCTTCCTGCGAAACTCCTCCCCGGACGGAGAGAAACACGAGATGGTCCACCATTATTCTCCCCTTACTCCCGGGTACACCGGACGAAGTCTAGCAGGAAGACCGCTAGAAGATGCGCCGTTCGGACTCGTCTATCTTGTAATCGTTTATGCTGGCGTCGCGACGGCGCATCAGGCCGTTCTCGTCGAACTCCCACAACTCATTCCCATGACTTCTCAACCAGCGCCCCTCCGAGTCGTGGCTCTCGTACTCGAACCTGACGGCGATGCGGTTGCCCGTGAAGCACCAGAGGTTCTTCTCCAGCCTGTAGTCCAATTCCCTTGCCCACTTGCGCTTGAGGAACGCGACGATCTCCTCGCGACCCTCGAAGAACTCCTCGCGGTTGC
>JBKPNW010000077.1:0-27882 GCA_046732815.1 Actinomycetota bacterium
GAACAGGACCGTGAGGCTCAGCCAGCGTACGAGCTATCCGTGGGAGGGGAGGGTAGAGATCCAGGTCGATGGCGAGGGCGAGTTCGCCTTGATGCTACGCATCCCGGCCTGGTGCGAGGAGGGCGCAGCGGTCGAAGTAAACGGCGTACCGGTGGACACGGAGATCTCACCTGGCTCCTACGTGCAATTACGTCGTGCCTGGAGCCCCAGCGACACGACAAACATCGTCTTCCCCATGCCGGTCCGTCGCGTCGAATGCCATCCCTACGCCTCGGAGAACGCAGGTTGCATGGCGCTCATGCGCGGCCCCCTGCTCTATTGCGCTGAGGAGATAGATAACCCCGATGTCGACCTGCGCGACCTCATCGTAAAAGATGCTGAGCCTTCCGCCCGCTTCGACCCAGATCTGGTCAGGGGCGTGGTCGTAATACGGACCGAGGCGAGGGCCGCCACGCCCGACGACGAGTGGGAAGACCGTCTGTACCGCCGTGCGCACCAAAACCAAGGGAAGGGGCGCACCCGCAACACCAGGGTAACGGCCATCCCCTACTACGCATGGTCCAACAGGGAGGCGGGAGCCATGCGCATCTGGCTCAGGAGCGTTTGACCCGAACCGCTCGCCGAGTCGGCCCGAAAAGGACCACGCCTGGGGCTTGTGAGCACACGGCCACGCCCTTCCATCCGTCATACCAAGTCTGCCTGGAGACTCGTGCTTTCCGGCCGCGAAGCGCCGAGCCCTGCTCTTGCGTCATTCCCGCGCAAGCGGGAATCCACCGCAGCAGCCGGAGACGTAGGCCCTGGCGCGGTAGCGTTGCCATTCACCCGGATTCGGTATCATCCCCGCGGAAGCGGGAATCCACTACCATAAGGAGTCCCTTGTGTGAAGGCGAGCTCCGTTGTGCCGTTAGCCTTCACCCGCACTCGGTATGACGGGTTCTAGCCTGGGTCTCCCTGGCGATAGCCCCTGGCAATGAGGTGATGGTATCGTACCCGGTACAGCGCGGGCACGGAGGTATCGTATTGGATAAAGAGCGCGAGCAGAAGGAAGACGGCCGCTACATCATCTTCTACACGTTCGAGGACGAAGAGGATTGAACCAGCTCCGCTGGGACCCTACGCTGCGCGAGTGGGTGGCCTACGCTACCCACCGTCAGGACCGTACGTTTCTGCCGCCTGCGGAGTATTGTCCCCTGTGCCCGACGAAGCCCGGCGGCTTTCCCACGGAGGTGCCAAGGGAGCACTACGACATAGTCGTCTTCGAGAACAAGTTCCCCTCTTTCGCCCTTGACGCCGTCGACCCCGACGAGGGGGGCAGCGTCCTGACGCCGACGGCCCCGGGGCGCGGCGTCTGCGAGGTCGTTCTGTACTCGGACGACCACGACGCGACGCTCGCGACCTCCAGCGAGCGTCGCATCAGGAACCTCGTCGACGTCTGGGCCGACCGCTACGGGGAGCTCGGCGCCCGCGCAGAGGTCGAGTACGTCTTTATCTTCGAGAACAAGGGCGAGGCCATAGGGGTTACCCTGCACCATCCGCACGGCCAGATCTACGCCTACCCGTTTATCCCTCCGCGTCCCGCGAAGGAACTGGACGCGGCCCGAGCGTACAGGACAGAAACCGAAGGCCGGTGCCTGCACTGCGACCTCCTCTCCCAGGAGCAGGAGGATGCGCGCCGCGTATTGACCAAGGGCGAGCACTTCACCGCTTTCATCCCGTTCTACGCCCACTTCCCGTTCGAGGCTCACGTCTACTCCCGACGATGCGCGCCTTCCATAGCAGATCTCGAGGCGGAGGAACGCCGCGACCTGGCGGCCGTGCTCAAGCGGCTGCTCGTCGGTTACGACTCTCTATTCGACTTCTCGCTCCCTTACATGATGGTCATGCACCAGGCACCGACGGACGGTGGCACCTACGACGGCATCGCCCACTTCCACATCGAGTTCTACCCGCCTAATCGCACCGCTGACAAGCTGAAGTACCTCGCCGGCAGCGAGACGGGGGCCGGGGCTTACATCATGGACGTCCTGCCGGAGAGGACCGCCGAGATCCTGCGTAGCAAGATAGAGGGCCAGTGAAGGTCCTCGTAACCGGCGGGGCGGGCTATATCGGTAGCGTCGTCGCTTCCCAGCTCGTCGCAGCGGGCCACGAGACGGTCGTGCTCGACGACCTCTCCAAAGGGCACAGAGGGGCCGTACCCCAAGGGACACGCTTGATCCATTGGGACCTCATGGATGCAGGGTTCGTCGACGAGATGCTCTCCGAAGACTTCGACGGCGTGCTCCACTTCGCGGCGCTCTCCCTCGTCGGCGAATCCGTGGAGCAGCCCGAGCGCTATTACCGCAACAACGTCTGCGGGACGCTCAACCTCCTGGAGGCGATGCGCGAGGCGGGTATCGGGCGGCTCGTGTTCTCGTCCACGGCCGCCGTCTACGGGGAGCCCGAGGAGGTCCCGATACGGGAGACGGCCCCGACCCTGCCGACCAACCCTTACGGGAGCTCCAAGCTCGCCGTCGACCGGCTCATCGGCGCCGTCTCCGAGGCCCGTGGACTCGCCGCGACGAGCCTCCGGTACTTCAACGTGGCCGGTGCGAGCGGACGGTTCGGGGAGGACCACCACCCGGAGACGCACCTGATCCCCCTCGTTCTAAAGGCCGCGGCGGGGGGCTCATCCGTGAAGATCTTCGGCACCGACTACCCGACGCGCGACGGCACCGCCGTGCGTGACTACATCCACGTCGAGGACCTCGGCCGGGCCCATTTGCTGGCGCTCGAGGCGGCCGAACCGGGAGAGCACCGCGTCTACAACCTCGGCAACGGCGCCGGCTTCTCCGTCAGGGAGGTCGTCGAAGCAGCCCGCCGCGTCACAGGCGAGAGCATAGACGCCGTCGAGTCGCCGCGTCGGGCGGGGGACCCACCCGCGCTGGTGGCCTCGAGCGAGCAGATCCGGGCCGACCTCGGTTGGGAGCCCGAGAAGCCAGATCTCGAGGCCATGATCTCCGACGCTTGGGCCTGGATGCGGGACCACCCCCACGGATACGAATAGGAGCCTGCCTTGCGAGACACCGAACGGAGGGCGGCTAGGGCGTACGAGTACAATTTCGGCGAAGAACCCGACCTCGTGGCCAGCGCCCCAGGCCGCGTGAACCTGATCGGGGAGCACACCGACTACAACGGCGGCTTCGTCCTCCCCTGCGCCATCGACCGCCGCATCGCCGTCGCCGTAGGGCCAGGCGGCAGCGACGGGTCTGAAACCCGCCTCTACTCTGCGGACTTCGACGAGATGCGTCGGATAGACGAGAAGGATTCGTCCTGGGCCGACTACCCGCGCGGCGTCGCTTGGGCGATGGGGGAGGCCGGGCATGAGATCGGACCGTTCAGGGCAGTCTTCGCCGGCGACGTGCCGCTCGGCTCGGGGCTCTCCTCCTCCGCGGCCATCGAGGCGGCAACGGCGCTCGCCCTGGACGCTTTCTTCGGGCTCGGGGTCGAACGCACCGATCTCGCCCTCCTATGCCAGCGGGCCGAGAACGACTACGTGGGGGTGGGCACCGGCATCATGGACCAGTACGCCTCCCTACTCTGCGAGAGTGGCGCCGCCTTGCTCGTCGACTGCCGTTCCTTGGAGGCCAGGAGCGTCCCGCTCGACCTCGAAGCCGCAGGCCTTGCCCTGATCGTGTGCGACACCCGCGTCGAGCGCGGCCTCGCCGACACCGGCTACAATGACAGGAGGGCTACCTGCGAGCGTGCAGCCAGCAAGCTCGGCGTCGAGTACCTGCGCGACGCCACGGAAGGGGATCTCGATCTCCTCTCCGGAGCAGAACTCAAGCGCACGAGGCACGTCATCACCGAGAACGCCCGCGTCCTCGAAGCCGTCGGGGCGCTCGAAGACAAGAACTTCGACGAGTTCGGCCGCCTGATGTACGCCTCGCACGCCTCCTTGCGCGACGACTACGAGGTATCGACCCCCGAGCTCGACACCTTCGTAGAAGCGGCGAAACAGCACGGAGCCACGGGCGCCCGCCTCACCGGCGCAGGTTTTGGCGGATGCGCGATCGCCCTCGTACCCACAGCCGAAACCGACGAATTCACAGACGCTTGCGAACAGACATTCGCCGAACACGAGTTCGCGGAGCCAGTGTTCTACCAGTTCGTCCCCGCTGCGGGAGCCGAACTTGTCACCTAGACCGATCCGCAAGAGTACCGGCCCACCGCAAATCATACTGAGTCCGGTTGAACGATGGTGCTTTTCGAGCACGGGAGCACGCCGGACTTTCTCCTGCGTCATTCCCGCGAAAGCGGGAATCCACGAGCAGCCGAAGACGTGGCCCGTGCACGGTGGCGTTGCCATTCACCCGGTTCGGTATCACGCATCGACCCGCGAACGATCGGCGCCAACCAAAAGAAGCTGACAAGCTGAAGTGCTGACCAGCTGACAAGCTCGCATGCTACCCCGCTAGGAGGATCTACATGAGCCGGGAGACCCGAGACCGCAGCCTACGAGACCTCATGGACGAGCGCGGCGTCGGGGCGCTACTCCTGAGCAGCCCGGCGAACTTCGCCTGGTACACGGGCGGGGCGGACAACAGGGTGGACCACGGCGACCCCGTAGGCGTCGCCAGCGTCCTACTCACCAGCGGCGACACCTACATCCTGACCAACAACATCGAAGCACCGAGGATGCGCGAGGAGCAGACACCGGAGATAGAGGTGGTCGAGCATCCCTGGCACGAGGTGCCCTCCGCGCTCTTGCGCGAGCTGACCGGCGGCGCGAGTGTGGGGACGGACGTTCCCTCTGAGTTCGGCCAGGATCTCTCGGCGGAGATCCCACCCCTGCGTTACGTCCTCGACGAGCAAGCGATAGAAGCCTACCGGCGGCTCGGCGAAGACACAGTTTTCGCGGTCTCCGAGGCCGCAGACTCCCTATCACCGGAGACAGACGAACTGGAGGCAGCGGCAAAGCTAGCGGCAGCGTGCCGCTGGCGGGGCATATTCGTCCCCGTGCTGCTCGCCGCCTCCGGAGCAAGGCTCGTCCGCTACCGGCATCCGGTCCCTCACGGCGGGCCCCTGGGAACGCAGGCCATGCTCGTCGCCTGCGCCGAGCGAGGCGGCCTCTTCGTGAGCGTTACCCGCATGATCTACTTCGAAGAACCGGACCCGCAGACGGCCAGGCGCCAGAGGGCCTGCGACGAGGTCCTGAGCCGCATGAGGGAGGAGGCGACCCGGGCAGGACGTACCCTGACGCAGGCCTTCGAAGATTGCCGCCGCTTCTACGCCGAGGCCGGCTTCCCCGAGGGATGGAGGGATCACCATCAGGGAGGAATGGCGGGCTACGCCTCGCGAGAGATCATCGCGACGCCGGCGACGCGCCAGGAGATAGAGGAGGGCCAGGCCTTCGCCTGGAACCCTTCGCTCGTGGGCGCCAAGGCCGAGGAGACCTTCGTATTGAGTCCGGACGGTCCCGAGGTATTGACCCGCTCGTAACAAGCACTTCAGCGAGAACAAAAAGCTGAAGTGCTGATGGCGCGTCGTGCGTAAGGATTGAGCCTTACGCACGACGCTGTAAGGTCTCGCCTCGACCGTTTAATCGCTGCGCTCACCGGGTATTGCGATGGAGTAAGTGATCGAAAGGAGTACCCCAGTGGCAAACGAGCTACAGGGCAAGAAGATAGCCATCCTCCTGGCCCCGGTAGGCAGCGAGCAGGCCGAGTTCGAGCAGCCGAAGCAGGCCGTAGAGGACGCCGGCGCAACCGTAGACGTCGTCGGTCTCCAGACGGGAGACGCCCAGACCATGAACAGCGATGTCAACCCTGGCGACACGTTCACGGTGGAGAAGACGTTTTCGGAGGTCTCCGCCGATGAGTACGACGGCCTCGTCATACCGGGCGGCACCGTGGGCGCGGACAACCTGCGTGCCAGCGATGAAGCCGTAGGCTTCATGCGTTCCTTCTTCGAGCAGGCCAAGCCCGTAGGCGTGATCTGCCACGGCCCATGGACGCTCGTCGAAGCCGGCGTGCTCAACGGCAGAACGCTGACCTCATACCCAAGCCTCCAGACGGACATCCGCAACGCCGGCGGCAATTGGGTGGATGAAGAGGTCGTCGTCGACCAGGGCCTCGTCACCAGCCGCAACCCCGACGATCTAGCGGCGTTCTGCGACAAGATCGTCGAGGAGTTCGCCGAAGGCAAGCACGAAGATCAGAGGAGAAGCGCCTAGAAACCCAGGGCTTCACAACACACCAAGTCGCCGGGTCCCGTTCGTCGAACGGGACCCGGTTCTTGCTACCTAGTTCTCGCGCGTCTCTTCGATGTAGAGAGCACCCACAGGATGGTCGGCCCGTCGAAACGTACACGTCGCCGCTGTTTTCGGTTTTCAGAGGAGTCTCGAAACCTGATGCCCGCAGGCGCGGTGTGCTCGTAGGGCCGGGTCTCAAACCCGCCCAGACGCGAACGAACACGCCTGGTTTACGCATGGACTTCAGGGGTAAAAAATCCGCTTGGACAGATGTAGTCGGCACAGGAGGACAGATGCCGCAACGAATCGAATCAAGTGTGGAGGTAGGGGCTCCGGTTCAGGATGTCTATGACTACTGGCAGACGCTGGAGAACCTGCCGCAGTTCATGAAGAACATCGAGGAGGTGCGCCCAACGGGGCCGGATACCACCCATTGGGTAGTCAAGGGGCCGCTAGGCTACAAGGCCGAGTTCGACGCCAGGACCACCCAGAACAAGCCCAACGAGGCGATCGGCTGGAACTCCGACAACGGTGACGTGCAGACCTCGGGCCAGGTGCGCTTCGTAGAGGTGGCGCCGGACAGAACCCGTGTCGAGGTCCAGATGAACTACTGGGACACGCCGGGTGGCGCGATCGGTGAGGCGGCCTCGAGGGTGACCTCCGGCCCGAAGGCGAACCTGGAGCAAGACCTCCGGAACTTCAGGGATATCATGGAGGGCACGGCCACCCCGGAAGAGGTCCAGCAGCGTCCCGCCGCAGCCGATGTCCAAAGCGGCGCCATCGCGTTCCTGACCTCGGGCACGGGCCTGCTCGTAGTAGGCGGAGCCGCCGTCCTCTGGCTCCTGCTACGCAGGCGCAGCTCCCGCGGCAAGTCCCGCATTATCTTCGAGTTCTAAAGCGGAAAGGGGTCTGTGGCCCGCTCTCCGCGCTGGTCAGCAACTCAGCATGTCAGCTCTTTGTTCTTGCTGAAGTGCTGAACGGCTGAAATGCTGAATTGCTTGCGCATGGGTCTTTGACCCCTGCGCAAACCTTTAGCCTCCGAGTGGTATGTTCCCGAAGATCAGGACCTGCCTGCTCATGTCGAAGTAGATCTTGTCGGTGAGCTTGAAGAGCTCTATGAGGACGTCCGCGTCCTCTGCTTCTGGACGGATGGCGTACTCTTCGGCGCCGTTGTCCAGTATCAGTTGGTACGAAAACTTGCCGGGCCCGCCGCGCTCCTGCTCGCTCCAGTTCGCGTGCAGGTCGGTGACCTGACGCACCATGATGCTCTGCTCGGTGTTTTGTTCAGCCACTCTGTTTCTCCTGTGATCTCTTTAGCCCAGGGGGATGTTGTTCGTGATAAGGACCTTCCGATCAAGGTCGAAGTACACGCTCTTGGCGCGTTTGAAGAGCTCGACAATGACCTTGGCGTCCTGGGCGTCGGGCTGCAGGACGTATTCCTCGGCCCCGTTGTCCAGGATCAACTGCACCGTGAACGCCCCGGGTTCCCCGCGACCGTGCTCGGTCCACGAGGCCTGCACGTCCGTGACCTGACGCACCCTGATGGTCTGCTCGGTGTGCTGCTCCGCCACTTACTCTCCCTTCTTTCGCGCGATCGACATCTCTGTCCGATGTTTGTGCCCGCAGCGGAAGGGTTTAAACTCGGCTCACTCTGCTTTCGTACCCGAGGCGTGGCCGGCCCGGACGAAGTTCTCGTCGTAGAGGCGTATCGCGTGCCTGATGGCGTCTTTGGCCTCCTCAGGGTCGGAGAAGTCGCCCACGTCCACCTCCTTGCCTTCCAGCACCTTGTAGTCCAGGAAGAAGCGTTGTAGCTCCGTCAGCCTGTGCTCCGGGAGCTCGCCGTGGTGTTCGTAGGAACTGTACTCCGGGTCGTCGAGGTGGACGCAGATTATCTTCTCGTCGCTCTCCCCTTCGTCGACCATGTGCATCATCCCGATCGGGCGCGCCCTCAAGATGCTTAGCGGATTGACCGGTTCCTGCATCAACACGAGCACGTCGAGCGGGTCGTCATCGTCCCCCAGGGTCTGCGGAATAAAGCCGTAGTTGGCAGGGTAGATCACGGCCGAGTAAAGGATACGGTCCACCTTCAAAAGCCCCGTCTCCTTGTCCAGCTCGTACTTGACCCTCGAGCCTTTGGGGATCTCGATCAGGGCCGTGAACTCCTCAGGGGCTTCGTCCCCAATAGGGACGTCGTGCCAGGGATGGGTCATCTCGGTAGCTCCTTTCGGAGGATCGCAGGGCGCCCGCGATTATAGCGGGTTCGGGGAGGATCACCCTTCCTCAAGAAAGGCAAGTCAGCACGCTCCGGCTTTGCCTCCGCTCGTCAGCACGCTGCCTTTGGCGGCTTGTCAGCACGCACAGGCCTTTTGGGCCTTCGCTTGTCAGCGAGGGCTCGCCGATGCAGACCTGCTGACAAGCGACAGCCGGAGGCTGGAGCGTACTGAAATGCTGACAAGCGAGGGCGTCAGCCCGAGCGTGCTGACTTGCTGAAATGCTCTAGTCGCGGAAGTCTTGCAGGATGGCCTCGTTGGCCTTCTCGTCGGGCGCCAGCACTTGCGCGCCGTCGGACCGGTAGATCGGGTGGCCCTGTAACTCGGCGGTCTCCATCTTGGTGTCTTTACCATTGAACACGAGCGCCCGCGCGAGAGGGATCACCTGCATGACCCCGAGGTCCGTCTCGACATTCTCGTTGGCGACCTTGATGGCCCCGGGCAGTTTGGTGACTGTGTTCCACCGAAGCGCCTGCCGGCGTAGCGCCGCCAAGAGCTTCTGTTGGTGATCTATCCTGTCGAGGTCGGCCCGGGGGGTGCCCCTGTAGCGGGCGTACTTGAGCGCCTTGTATCCGTTGAGGTGCTCCATGCCTTCGCCCATGTTCCACTGCGCGGGGAACACCCCGGACCCGACGTCTACCCTCACCCCGCCGATGGCGTCTATGACCTTCTCGAAGCCCTCGAAGTCCACGATCACGTAATTATCTATGTCTACGCCCGTGAGGTCCTCCATTACCGATCTGGCCTGGTCGATGCCGCCGTAGGCGAAGGCGGTGTTGATACGGTCCTTCTTGCCTTGCTCCACATTTACGTACAGATCGCGCGGAACGGAAAGTAGCTTGACCTCCCCTGAAGCGGGAACGACCCGAACGAGCATCATGGTGTCCGAGCGGGTGGACGAATACTCGCCCGCGCCCGGCCTCCGGTCAACACCGAGGACGAGCACGTCGAGCGGGTCGCCCGAAGCTTGCTCCGCGTCCTTGATCGCCCTTTCTTTGGCTGCCTCTTGTTTGGCCTGTTTGGCAGCCTCCTGTCTGGCTTCTCTGGCCGCTGCCTTTCTGTCTTCTGCGGCAGCTTTACGGGCGGCCCGGTCCTTGTTCTCGGTGACAGGCTTCCTTTCGCGGGAAGCCGCCAGACGCTCCGTCGAGTTGACAGACTTCGCCCTTTTCGCGGAGCTGGCCGCCTGGGTGGTCTCAGGCTCGAAGTACGCAGCTGCCTGTGTTCCGACTCCGAAGAACAGGCAGGCCAGGACGAGGGCAGCGAAGAAGCGCCGCCTGCGGTAGCGCGCCCGGATCCACCGGCTACGCTTAGATCTTGGTCGGCGCTTTCTCTTCTTCGAGACCCCCGCCATCACCCGTTCCCGGCAAGCACATGCCATTTATGACAAGTGGACAAAACTTACGGAATTGTAAACATCTCTAACCGCCTCGTCCATATCCGCACGAAATCCGGTCGGAGATTTCCAGGTTCGTTAGGGCAAGGGATGCCGAGGAGGATGGTATTCCCCAGCGCGGCGACAGGCAGGCCACTGTAGCAGGATGCCGAGGATTTCGGTGTTGCGTGGCGCCCGCTTCTGCTGTAATGATGCTTTGCGTTAGCGTGGAGAGAGCGGGAGGAAAGTTCCTGCCGCAGGAGGAAAGGAGCAAGGTGTATGCTTAGAAGGGTATGCCTACTGGCCGCGGTCGTGGCACTCATGAGCGTGGCCGTGGCAGGCACCGCCTGGGCCGTAACCAGGAGAGGCACCTCCGCCCCGACAACCTCGTCGGCACCCTCGGTAACGACGAGCTCTACGGTCTTGGAGGACGAGACACCCTGAACGGCCGGGCCGGCGTTTATCGGCACAAGAGCCGCAGCCCGCTACTTTCCATGTCCTTCCTTCGAAGTCGTCTCTGGGCGCAGCCACAATGAGACATGGGCCGGCTGCATCGTCTCCCTCACCACACCTACCAGGTCGCCGCTCAATGCCTCCAGATCCGTCTCCTCGCGCATGTGGGCCGAGAAGTCTTCCAGGGTCTTCCTGGCATCGTACTTACGCCTGTAGAAGCGCCGGTCTATGAACGACTGGATTCGGTGCCTTAAAGGGTTGAAGAGCGCTGCTATCACCAGGGTAGAGACTACAACGGCAATCTGCGGCTGATGCTCTTGGCCGGTTATAGCTCTGAAGATCGCCTGAGTGGCGGATACGCCACCGAGGTACACCACTGCCAGTATCACGGTGAGCGTTACGTAGACGAGCGTACGGTTTATGAGGAGATCTATGTTGTAGAGCCGATAGCGCAAGATCGCTATGCCCACCGCAACCGGCCAACCCACGAGTCCAACTATGGTCGGTACGTAGCCTACCCACCGCAGCCACTCCATTCCCATGGTGACAGAGACCACGTTGGTGAGGATCGTGCTGCCGACTAGCATTGCCACGGCGTATGCGAACCACTTCAGTTGTTGACGCTCCACTCCCCTGGTGCGCCGCAGCCGCGCGAACACGGATGCTGCCGCTCCAATACCAAGGCCGAATATGAGTACCTGCACCGCGACGACAACGTCTGGTGCCCCCTCTATCCCGAGGGGGTTGTTTATGGGTTCAAGACCTCTGATCGGTCCGGGTGAGAAAGCCGCTGCCACGATCCCCAACACGACCACCGTGGCGGTCAACCACGCGAAGGGCCGCCAGCGCTTACTGGTTAGCTGGCCATCGGGAAACAGTAACGCTAGAAACACGAAGAGACCAACGTGCAAACTCCACAGCCACGAGGCAAGCCAGCCTAGAGCCTCTCCGCCCGGCAGCGAGGCGCGCTCAGCCAAAAGCGAGTACGCGGCGTACTGGGCGCTGAAGAGGCGTGCGCTCCCAACAAGGCCTATGGTGCAGAAGAACCACCCTATGGGGTTCTTTGGTGGCAAGCGGGGAGTGATCACGGCCCCGACCACCGAGAAACCCACCCCTACCACGGCATTCTCGAGCCACTGATCAAAGATGGGGACGCTCGGTTGGGAGATGCTCGAAGCCAGGAAGAGCAAGCCTAGCGTTGTCAGCGCTAAAGAAAGCCCGCACAGCGACCATGCTAGCCAAGTTACTGTTCGATGACGCATCCTGCGCTCCAGCCCTCCCTTTCCTACCCCTCCTGTCACAGCATCACTCTACAGCATTTCCGTCTTTGGACCGCTACGACAGCTGTTCAGGAGAACGGAGAACCGCTAGGGTAGTCCTCTTAGGGCAGCGGTCCCCAGTCAGGCACAGGTTGTTCAGCCGGAGGGAAGTCCCTGACGAGGGTAGGGTCAGAACCTTCTGAGCGCATCACGTAGATCGAAGTGGACGCATCACTATCGTCTCTTACGAATGCTATTCGCTCGCCGTCGGGCGACCACGTCGGCGAGCTCTCAACCGACGTTCCGCTTCCTGCTCCTTCCCATCTTGTGAGGCGAGTCTCCTCGTGGGTGTTGACATTGAACTTGTAGATGTCCTGGCCTCCAACGAAGGCTATCTCGGTGCCGTCGGGCGACCAGGAAGGCTCTGTAGCCCCCATAGCTTCATGGCCGTCACTGGTAGTTCCTGGATCATCGTCTATGAGTAGCCTCGGTCGGCCCGTGGCACCCTGAGGAGTGATATCCACGGCGTAGATGTCGGCCCAGCCGTCGCCGTAACCGGCCTCGAAGGCTATCTGAGTGCCGTCGGGCGACCATTCTGGCCTCAAGATGCAGTCTGAGAGGCCAGGTGTAGGAATCCTTCTTGGTGTGCCCGAGCCATCTGCATTCGTGATGAACATACGGCACTCCTCCAAGACTGAGAGGGGATCCGACCAGAAGGCTATTCTTCGCCCGTCGGGTGACCAGGAAGGCTCATGTGCAAACTCTCCCGCGGGCAATGGGAGGACAGACTGATCGCAGCCATTGGCGTTCATGACGACAACCTTTGGAACGAGATGCGGGGGAGTTTCGGACAGGCTACCATCCTCTGCTTTGACCTCGACTTCCTTAACGAAGGCTATCTTCCGGCCGTCGGGCGAGAAGGCAGGAGCGTCCTCCTTCGCCTGATCATGCGTCAGCCGCGAAGGGTTGGAACCATCCGCGTTCATGGTCCAGATATCTTCGTCCGTCTGGTAGGCTATCTCGCCACGTGGCCCTTTGATCGGCTTACAGCCCTCTGCCGGCGGGGGAGGCTGGCCCGAAGCGGACCTCTCCTGTTGCGCCTGATCGGGGGCGGCAAGTGGGAGATCTACCCAGCCTGGTAGCCAATCCAGGTTCGACACTGGTTCCGAAGTGAAGTCCTTGACTAGGGTGGGGTTGGAACCGTCTGAGTCCATCACGTAAATCTCCGAAGCGTTGGAGGAGGAGCCCTCATAAGGATCAGGATTCTCCAGGAATCGGTACTCTCTTACGAATGCGATCTTCTCGCCTGACGGTGAGAAAACCGGGCTGTGCATAGGTGAGTATGTCGAATCGATGGGCGGGTCAGCGGACTCGCCGTGAAGTGGTATATCGTGCGTGAGGCGAGTCTCCCCAGAGCCGTCGGCATTAATCTTGTGAATATTCTCTTCATACGGAGGCAAAGTATGCTTGTGGGTGAAGGCTAACTCGGTGCTGTCAGGCGACCACTTGGGGCCGACGTTCCACCAACCAAAAGGGGTGTGGGTCAGCTGCCGCGACCGGTCCGTGTCGTCCTGCTCACCAGCTATGTCCACAACCCAGATGTCGACGGCGTTGTCGGAGATGGAGCCTTCGAAGGCCATCTTCTTGCCATCAGGGGACCATGAGAGGGAGTTGATGGAGGGGCATACTTCAAGGTTGGCAAGCGCATTTCGACGGCCCGAGCCATCGGCATTCATGGTGTAGATTGTGCAGCTATCGCCATCAGGTCCAGACAGAGCAAACGCTATCTTCTTGCCGTCAGGCGACCAGGTCGGCGACGACGACGCTCCCAGCTCCTCGACGAGCTGAGTCCGATCGGAGCCGTCGGAGTTCATGACGTAGATCTGAGCGTAGCTCTTCTCAGGACTGGAACTCGCACAGGCGCTCGCTCCGCCACAGCCGCCTGCGATCCGCTCGGTCGCGTATGCGATTCTTTTGCCGTTGGGGGATAAAGACGTAGTCGGGTACGGTTTCCCCTCTTCCGTGAGCCGCAGAGGCTCCGAGCCGTGTGCATTCATGGCCCAGAGCTCCCCGATGTCCGATTGGAAGACTAGCGTGCTGTTCCAATTTACGTCTACGAGCTCGACGCTCTCTGTAGGCTGTCTCGACACGACCGAGACGGTCTTCTCCGAAGCAGTGCTCTCCGAGACGGTGCCTTCTCTAGTTTGGTCATCTGCGCTTGGTCGCTAACATGGCCTGCGTCGGCTTCCTGCTTCTGGCCTCCACTAGCACCCTCACGAAGGGCACACCCTACCAACAGCCAGAGCAGTACTGACATCATAGTTGCCGTGAGCAGCAGGAGCTTCCTAAGCATCATCGCCTTACATTAGAACATGGCGATGAATCCGGAATGAACCATCTGCTTCCAAGGAGCAGATGTAGGAGAACTTGCCTTATTTCTGGGGAAGCTCTCTACGTCCTGGCCGTCACCACGGGACTCCGGCAGGGGGAGCTCCTCGGCCTCAAGTGGGACGACGTTGACCTAGAGTCCGGAACGCTGCAGGTGCGGCGCACGCTGACGACGGCGAAGGGCGGTCCATGTCTCTCGTCCTCTAAGACCAAAGGCAGCCGCCGCACCGTGAAGCTCTCCCAGACGGCCCTGGAAGCTCTCAGGAGCCATCTGGATGCCCAGCTAAGGGAAGATCGACCGGGCGGGCGACCTGTGGCGCGAGAACGGGCTCATATTCGCGTCCGAATCGCGAGAGCCTCTCGACCGTCGCTTCATCACCAAGCACCGCTTCAAGCCCCCGCTCAGGTGTGGGGACTGCCCCCGATGCGGTTCAACGACCTTAGGCATACGTGTGCCACGCTGTTGCTTAGTAAGAATGTCAACCCGAAGGTAGTGTCCGAGAAGCTCGGGCATGCCACCATAGCAATCACCCTCGATACCTACTCGCACGTGCTCCCCAACATGCAGAGCGAGGCCGCTAAAGCTTTGGAGGACGCCCTGAGGTAGGGCGTAGTGGTGTCAAGGTGGTGTCAAAAGTGCCCTGGGCGATCGCCCAGGGCACTTTTGACACCATGTTGGTTTACCGGTTTTTGCAGGTATTTCCCGAGTACCGGAGGTCGGGCTCGAACCGACACGGTGCTCTCGCACCACCGGATTTTGAGTCCGGCGCGTCTACCAATTCCGCCACTCCGGCGTGGAACCGCGACATTATACCAACGTACAAAGCTCCCAAAGCGGACGTACCTCGGAGAGATTTAGGTCCGCGATGGGGTCGAAGACCTCTTTGCAGAGCCAGCCCCTCCGGTATAATCGGAGCAGTGCGCGTTTATCTTATCGACGGCTATTCACTGCTGTACAGGGCGTTCTACGCGCTGCCGCAGAGCATAAGCACCTCTAGCGGCCTGCCGACGAACGCCCTCTACGGTTTTACGAGCATGCTGCTCAAGCTGCTCGACACCGAGGAAGAGGTGGGGCTCGGGGTCGTGTGGGACGGGGGGATGCCGGAGTTCAGGCTGGAGATCTTCCCCGAGTACAAGGCGCAGCGTTCCGCCATGCCTGAGGAGCTCAGGTCACAGCTCGACCACCTGGATGAGATCCTCGACGCCATGAACATCCCGGCCATCAGGGCCGAGGGCTTCGAGGCCGACGACGCCCTCGCGACGATGTCGCGCCAGGTGCCGGAGGGCGTGGAGCTCTATATAGTCACCGGCGACCAGGACGCTATGCAGCTGGTGGACGGGAGGGTCAAGGTCCTGCGCACCACCCGCGGTGTCTCGGAGACCAAGGCCTACGGCCGCGACGACGTCGTCGAGGAGTACGGCGTGACGCCGGAGCAGATCCCCGACTACAAGGCCCTCACGGGGGACGCCTCGGACAACATCCCCGGCGTGCGGGGTATCGGCCCCAAGGGCGCGGCGAACCTGCTGAAGCAGTTCGGCTCCCTCGACGGCGTCTACGAGAACCTGGAGAACATCTCCGCCAAGGGCACCCGCAACAAGCTGGAAGAAGGCAGGGAGAGCGCGTTCATGTCGCTCGAGCTGGCCAGGATGCGTTTCGACGTGCCCGTGAAGTTCGACCCCGAGAAGCTCCATTTCGTGGGCGTCTCCCCGGAGATCAGGGACATCACCAGGCGCTACGAGTTCCGCACCCTGGAGTCTCGGCTCACCGAGTTGCCCGTCGCAGGAGGGGAGCAACTCCCTCCGGTCGAACGCCTGGAAGTTCGAGTCTCCGAGGAGCCCGTCGAGCTGTCCTTCGAACCCGTAGCGGTGGCCCCCGTGAGTGACGAGAGCGGGCGCTGGTGCGTCGCCGTCTCTGAGGACGAGGTACGTGTCGCCGACGACTTGCCCGACATGCCCTTAAAGGTTCACGACTCCAAGAGACTCGGCGTGCGGGGGGCTGACTTCGATACCTATCTCGCGGCGTACCTGGTCAAGCCGGGGCTGGGGAGCTACGAGCTGGAGACTCTGGCCGCGGAGAGGGGCATGGCCGAGGTCCACGTAGACCAGGAGGAACGGTCGGTCGCCGAGGCTGCGAGGAGGGCCGCGCTGGTTTACGCGCTCTCGCCGAGACTTCAGGAGGAGCTGGAAGCGATGGGGCTCGCCAGACTCTACTACGACGTGGAACTCCCGCTCGCCGGCGTACTCGGGGAGATGGAAGACATCGGGATGCCCGTCGACGCCTCTACCCTCGAAGAGGTAGGCGAGGAGCTGGAGGGACGTATCGCGGAGGTGGAGCGACGCATCTTCGAGGACGTCGGCCACCCCTTCAACATAGGGTCGCCCAAGCAGCTCGGCGAGGTCCTCTTCGAGGAGATGGGCATACCACCCGTCAGGAAGACCAAGACCGGCTACTCTACCGACGCCAAGGTTTTGCAGCAGCTAGCCATGGAGCATCCGGTGGCCGACCGCATAATCGAGTACCGCGAGCTGACCAAGCTCAGAGGCACCTACATAGAGGGGCTGGTCAAGCTCATCTCCGAAGAAGGCCGCATACACAGCACTTTGCACCAGACGCGGGCGGCCACGGGTCGTCTCTCCAGTGACTCGCCCAACTTGCAGAACATCCCCATCCGCACCGAGCTCGGCGCACGCATCAGGGACGCGTTCACCGCGTCGGAGGGCAGGAAGCTCGTGGTCGCCGACTACTCTCAGATAGAGCTGAGAATTTTGGCCCACATGACCGAAGAGCCGGCACTCGTCGAGTCGTTCATGAAGGGCGAGGACATACACACCCGCACCGCCTCGGAGGTCTTCGACGTGCGCATGGAGAGCGTGACGCCGGAGCTCAGGCGCCGGGCCAAGATGGTCAACTTCGGCATCCTCTACGGCATCTCGGGCTTCGGGCTGGCGACGAGGCTCGGGAACGTGCATCCGGCCGAGGCCGAGCGCTACATCAAACGCTACTTCGAGCGTTATCCGAGGGTCACCGAGTTCATGCAGGAGACCCTCGAGGAGGCCGAGGAGCTGGGATACTCCACCACGCTCTTCGGGAGGCGGCGTTACGTGCCCGAGCTCAGGAACTCCAACAAGAACGTGAGGAAGCTCGGGGAGAGGATCGCCTTCAACGCCCGCGTTCAGGGTACGGCCGCAGATATCATAAAGGTCGCGATGGTCGACCTCGCGCCGAGGCTCGGCCCGCTCGGGGCGGATATGATCATGCAGGTCCACGACGAGCTCGTCTTCGACGTAGATGAAGATAGCGTCGATGAGGTCGCCGACCTCGCCATCGACAGGATGGTCGCAGCCTACGACCTCAAGCCGCCGCTCGAAGTCGAGGCCAAGGTAGGAGACCGCTGGGGGAAGGTGAGGCCTTTATAGCCTTCAGCTTTCAGCTTTTGGTTTTTGGCTGACGGCTGATGGCCGACCGCTGACAGCTCCGTAATTGCTGTATAATCTGCACCCGTCAAGCAAAGAAAAGGAAAGCAACAGTTTCATGACTGATACCACACAGCAAGTATCCCGGGAGTTGACCATGAAGGACTTCTTCCGGGAGGAGAACGGGGAAGTCATCCCCGTCGACGAGAGCGTCCTCATAGATTTCAAAGACGGGGACATCGTCGAGGGCGAGGTCGTCCGGATAGACAGGGACGAGGTACTCGTCGACATCGGATACAAGTCGGAGGGGCTGGTTCCCTCCAACGAACTTACCATCCGCAAGGGCGCAGACCCGCACGACGTGGTCGAGATCGGCCAGCGTCTCGAAGCCCTGGTCATGCAGAAGGAGGACGCCGACGGGCGCCTGATCCTCTCCGCCAAGCGGGCCGCATTCGAGCGGGCCTGGAACCGCATCGAGGAAGCCTACAACGACCAGCGCACCGTAGAGGGCCCCGTCATCGAGGTCGTCAAGGGCGGTTTGATCCTGGACATCGGCTTGCGCGGCTTCCTGCCGGCGAGCCTCGTGGATATCAGGCGCGTGAGGAACCTCGACTCCTTCCTCGGCCAGAGGCTAGAGTGTAAGGTCATCGAGCTCAACCGCAGCCGCAACAACGTCGTACTATCCAGGCGCGCCGTTCTCGAGGAGGAGCGCAAGGAGGAGCGCGAGCGCATCCTGACCTCCCTCGAGGAGGGCATGATCGTCAGGGGCACCGTCTCCAACCTCGTCGACTTCGGCGCTTTCGTCGACCTCGAAGGCATAGACGGCTTGATCCACATCTCCGAACTCTCCTGGCAGCACGTCGACCATCCGAGCGAGGTCGTCGAGGTGGGCGAGGAGGTCGAGGTCAAGGTCCTGGAAGTCGATCGCGACCGCGAGCGCATCTCGCTCGGCCTCAAGCAGACCAGGAAGGACCCGTGGCAGGAGATCGTCGAGCGGGTCAACGTCGGGGAGCAGATCCAGGGCCGCGTAACCAAGCTCGTCTCCTTCGGCGCCTTCGTCGAGGTCGCCGAGGGGGTGGAGGGTCTGATCCACATCTCCGAGCTGGCCGACCACCACGTCGAAACTCCGGACGAGATCGTCCGCTCCGGCGACGAGGTCGACGCCCGCATCATCGACGTCGACGCCCGCCGGCGCAGGCTCTCGCTCTCGCTGCGCCCCAAGCGCGAGGATCGCGAAGAGCGTCCCCGCCGCGAGGAGCGTCCGCGCCGCGAGCCCGAACAGCGCGGCACCTCCGAACGCAGGAGCAACGAGGGGAGCGGCCTTCGCTCGGGCGCCTTCGACGCGCTGGCCGACCTCGACCTCGAGGAAAGATAGCAGAGCACCCTCCACAGCAGGGGTCCATGAGTGGGCCGGTGACGGTCGCCGTCACCGGCCCTTTCGCGTCGGGCAAGAGCACGCTGGTACGACTTCTGGGAGAGTCGCCCGGCACGGAGACGGCCTCGGCCGATGAGATCGTGCACCACCTCCTGAAGAACGACCGGCGCGCGATCCCGAGGATCATCGAACGTTTCGGGGAAGGCGTTCGAGGTTCGGACGGCGTCGACCGCAAGGCCCTCGGCCGCAAGGTATTCGGCGACGCCGAGGCCCTGAAGGATCTCGAAGAGATTCTCCACCCTCTGGTACGGAGCGAGACCGACCGGCGTATCGAAGCTTCCAGGGCACGAATCTTCGTCGTAGAGATACCGCTGCTCTTCGAAACGGGCAGGGACGAGGACTTCGACTATACGGTGGCCGTCACGGTGCCCGAAAAGTGGCGCCGCGCGTGGGCGGAGGAGCGGGGCCTCGACGAGGCGGCGCTGCGGGCCATAGAGGCGCGGCAGTTCTCCGGCGAGCAGAAGGCCGAACGGGCCGGCCTGGTCGTACAAAACGACGGAGACCTGGATAGACTCAGAGAGCAGGCGGAGGATCTCGGGCGCACGATCTACCGGGAGAGGGGATCCCACGGCAACCTCCGTTAAGAGACGCAAATATGGAAGGTCGCGGGCCCGCCGCCGGCGCGGGATCCTCGTGCTGATGGTACTCGTCGCGATCCTCGCCATCCTGCCTTTCGTCCTCAGACTACCCGGCGCTGTGATGCGGACCATCTACCCGCTGCGGTACGCGGAGACCATCCGTCAGGCGAGCGAGGAGAACGGCCTCGAACCCACGTTCGTTGCCGGTGTGATCTACGCGGAGAGCCGCTTCAGGCCCCATATCGAATCCCACAGGAATGCGTACGGCCTAATGCAACTACTCCCGCAGTCGGCGCACTACATCCAGCGCAAGAGCGGCATAAAAGGCGACTACCGCGACCCGAAGGTCAATATAAGATTGGGAACCTGGTTTCTCGGTTACCTCGACGAGCGCTACAAAGGCGACGAGAGGCTCATGCTCGCGGCGTACAACTCAGGAGAAGGAAACGTGGACGCCTGGGCCTCGGACGAAGGCTTCGACATCGCGAAGGACATCCCCTACAAAGAGACCCGCCATTACGTGAACGACGCCCTCGAGGCCAAACAAACCTACCAGGACCTCTACGGCAAGAACCTGCAGGAAAACAAATAACGGGCGAAGAATTGCAAGGGCGATTCGCGAACCGCCCTGAGGGATGTGGGCGCCGCCTCGGACGTTGCAAGACAGAAGAGGCCCCAACGCCGGACACAGGCTCGACGAATACCTCAAGAGGTCAGGATTCTACGATACATTCTTCGGGGGTTTGGCACCTTTCCCCGGCGGATAGCGACCGCCTCCCCGCCAAAAGAAGACTGCCTAAGGCTTAACCCTCCCGGCGTATGGGAAAGCGAGGTAGCGAAGGGACGATGCCGAGTCCGTCCCTAGGGGAGCGCGTTTGGACTGCGGGCACACTGAGGCCTTCCCACAAGTCATTCCCGCGCAAATGGGAATCCACGGCCGCAAGGGGAGCTCCGTGCGACTTCCGCTGGCTCCGTCTTACCGTTAGCCTTTACCCGAACTTGGTATAACAGGGTCATTGCCTCGTATGTCGGTTCACGCTCCGTCGTACGGCGAGGAGACGTTCGAGTTATCTTCTCGGCGCCGAATCGACCGAGCAAAAACCGGGGTTCGCAGTATAATCGGTTCGTATGTTTCAGAGGCGTGACGCTTCATGACCCACGAGAGATCCCGAGGTTTTTGCATGGAGAATACGACGCGGAGCGGGTTCCGGGTAAACAGCGAATACCGGCCGACCGGCGACCAGCCGCAAGCCATAGAACAACTCGCCTCGGGCCTCGACGCGGGCCTGAAAGCCCAGACCTTGCTGGGAGTGACGGGGTCGGGGAAGACGCACACGATGGCGCGTGTGATCGAGCAGGCCGGCAAGCCCGCGCTCGTCATCGCGCACAACAAGACACTCGCTGCGCAGCTCGCCAGCGAGTTCTCCGAGTTCTTCCCCAACAACGCCGTCGAGTACTTCGTCAGCTACTACGACTACTACCAGCCCGAAGCCTACGTCCCGCGCACCGACACCTTCATCGAGAAGGACGCCCAGATCAACGAAGACATCGACAGGCTCCGCCACTCCGCGACGAGCTCGCTGTTCACCCGAAGGGACGTCATCGTAGTGGCGAGCGTCTCGGCGATCTATGGTCTGGGTAGTCCCGAGGAATACCGTTCGAAGATGGTGCTGCTGGAGCGGGGAGGCTTCTACGACCTGGACGACGTACTCAGGGACCTCGTCAGGATCCAGTACACCAGGAACGACTTCCAGCTCAACCGTGGCAACTTCAGGGTAAGGGGGGACGTGCTGGAGGTGCATCCCGCTTACCAGGATACGATCTACCGCATCTCCTTCTTCGGGGATGAGGTCGAGAACATGACCGAAGCAGATCCCCTGACAGGCGAGATCCTGCGCGAGCACGAAGTTCTTACGGTCTACCCGGCGAGCCACTTCGTAACGGGCGAAGACAGGCTCGCGACCGCCGTCAAGAACATCGAGGCGGAGCTGGAACAGCGGTTGGGTGAGCTCGAGGGCGAGGGCAAGGTACTTGAGGCGTACCGTCTCAAGCAGCGCACCCAGTACGACCTGGAGATGATGCGCGAGCTCGGCTACACCTCGGGCATAGAGAACTACTCGCGCCACCTCGACGGGCGTCCGGCCGGCTCGACGCCGTACACGCTGCTGGACTACTTCCCCGACGACTACCTGACGTTTATCGACGAGTCGCACATAACGCTGCCGCAGGTCAGGGGCATGTACAACGGGGACAGGAGCAGGAAATCCACGCTCGTGGAGTTCGGCTTCAGGTTACCGAGCGCCCTGGACAACAGGCCGCTCATGTGGGATGAGTTCTTGCTCAAGACCAACCAGATGGTCTTCGTCTCGGCGACGCCGGGGCCTTACGAGCTCGAGAACTCGGGGCAGATAGTGGAGCAGATCATCCGCCCGACCGGACTGGTCGACCCCGAGGTCGAGGTGCGACCCACGAAGAATCAGATCGACGACCTACTTAATGAGGTGGCCAAGCGCGTCGAGCACGGCGAGCGGGTCCTTATCACCACCCTCACCATAAAGATGGCCGAGGACCTCACGGACTACCTGCTCGAGCACAACGTCAAGGCCCGCTACATGCACTCCAACATAGAGACGCTGGACCGCATCCAGATCATCCGCGGCCTGCGCACCGGCGAGTTCGATGTGCTCGTCGGCATCAACCTCCTGCGCGAGGGCCTCGACCTCCCCGAGGTAACGCTCGTCGCCATCCTCGACGCGGACAAGGAGGGTTTCTTGCGCGGGGAGCGGGCGCTCATACAGACCATCGGCCGGGCCGCGCGCAATGTCAACGGGCGGGTCATCATGTACGCCGACAAGGAGACGGACGCGATGCGTATCGCGATAGGGGAGACGGGGCGCAGGCGTGAGATCCAGACCTCCTACAACGAGCGGCACGGCATCGAGCCGCGAACCATAACCAAGGGCGTCTCCGACATCCTGATCGCCGCTGAGGCCAAAGGCCTCTACAAGGCGAACAAGAAGAGCGCCCGCGAGTCCCCACGCGATCCCGACGAGCTACG
This sequence comes from Actinomycetota bacterium, assembly GCA_046732815.1. Taxonomy (GTDB): domain Bacteria; phylum Actinomycetota; class Rubrobacteria; order Rubrobacterales; family Rubrobacteraceae; genus Rubrobacter_D. Next base: position 22,457 of record JBKPNW010000077.1, read on the forward strand.
CACCCTCATCGCCGACCTCGAAGCCGAGATGCTCGAAGCCGCAGAAGAGCTCAAGTTCGAGTACGCCGCCAAGCTCAGGGATGAGATCAAAGACCTCGAGAAGCAGCTACAAGAGGTGGCCTCGTAGAACGGAAGCGGTCAGCCATCAGCCACAGAAAGCTGACGGCTGACAGCGCGGTTTGCGAGGCAACCCGCTCATCTCACGCGTGATGGGGCTGGCTTCGTCAGGCCCCCGTCTGCCCTGACCTGGGGGTTGCGTAGGAGGTAGAGACCGTAGGCGACGAAACCGAGGGTGCTAAGCAGCATCATGAGGGGGTAGGTGACGGCGCCCAGCGTGGCGATGCCTATGGCGAAGGCGAAGGCAGTGTGGATCAGGATCACGGGCCAGATCGAGGTGGTGCGCCAGCGGAGCGCGCCGTAGGTGAAGCCCGCGCAGAAAGTCAGGGCCGTGAGCCGCACGGCCTCGGGCCAGGGACCCTCCGTTGCGGTCCTGCCGAGAATGAGCAAGCCAGAGAGCAAAGAAGTCAGGATCACCGCCCGCACCGGACCCGCTGGCACGAGCGCGCGCCACAACAGACCGCGAAAGGCAACCTCCTCGCTGAAGGCGGCGACGAGGGCGGTGATGACGGCCGAAACCAGCGATGCTGGCCCGGACCCAAAGAGACCGCCAGAGAGGGTTAGCGCACAGACGAGCAAAGGGAAAAGGAGAAGCCGCAGGTTCCTCCACTGCGACGGTCGATTGAAGCCGGCCTCGCGCCACCACCCGGTCCACGCGAGCAAGACGAGGGCGAGCACCGCCGTCAGCGCCCAGAACAGGGTATCGGGACTCTTCATGTCGGAGAGGATCAACTCGAGGCCCACGGGCGGCTCGAAGGCCTTCTGCGGCAGTTTCCCGATGTTGCCTACCGGCGTCCTCGGAAATACGGCCCTGCTCGCAAGATCGAACGCGAACAGGACCAGCGTGACGAGCGCGGAGAAGGCGATGGGACGGCTGCTCGCAAAACGCCTCACCGGCATCCTCCTGCGGATGGTCTCCTTGGTTCCAACCCGGACACACTATATCCGGCTGGCGCTCTCAGAGTTCTTCCTCGAGCCCCGCGGCGCAGGGTACCATAGGGACGAGCCTCTAATCCCGACGATCGATCTGAGCATACCGCTAAGGTTCGGCTTGGTAAGCGTGGCGCCGGGGGCAACATGCAATGGGAGTACATGCGGAACGCCGAAGGGCGTCCCCCGCAGGTCCAAAGCGGCGCGAACGCTTCCGTATGGCCCACACCGGCGGTGTTTACGATGCACTAACGCTCCCTTACCCTTACGTAGGATGTTCCGCACCCCTGGGGGACTAGCTGGTAACCCGCTTCCTCAAAGGAGGAAGCGTTCAAGCGCTCTACGTTCACCACTGGAAAGAGAACGTAGACGGGACCCTTCGCTAGGTGCTGCCGCGATTCCTCGACCCATCTATCGCTACGTGTCGCCCACGTCCCCGGGCTAAAGACCTCCGCGACGTTGAGGTCCCGTCGACGGCCTTCGACGAGTGTCATGTAGTTTAGGAGGCTCCTGTGCTGCAGGACGCTCGCCCCTCGCTGGGTCTTATGTGCCACGCACTCGATGGTCCGCCGCCCCGCATAGTCTTGGCTTTGGTCCACGGCCTTGTACCGCTGTCCTACCCCACCAAACGGCAAGACGAGCACCACCGCCGTAACGCAGATCAAAGCAGCTCTCCCTAGTTTCGCCTGGCTCCTCCGAGTCAGGGTCCCTGCGCCCTCTAGCACGGCCGCCACACCAGCTGCGACGAAAACGCAAACGACGAGGTACGTTGGAATGTAGAAGACGTACACATCCCTGATGCCGTACTCGAGGGCGTACACGAGCCATCCGAGATACAGGAACACGAGCATCGCCAGGGCCGGGCGATCGCGTAGCAGGAGGTAAACCACCCCGGCCGACGCCAGGAGCAGCGATGGCACAAAGAAGAACTGGTGTGCCAGATATTCGGAGAGATACTGTTGCGCTCTCCCTGCCAATTCTGCGGGAGCGTAGTCGAACATCCGGTCGGCGAATCCCGCCCCGGAGACGAGCTCGAAAAAGGTCCCTAGGTCGTTTGGTGCCTCCCTATTTAGCGGGGGGTTCATAGACGCCCTTATCGGCAGGTAGAGGTAAGGGGTGAGAGCGATCAAGAACAGGGCAGCACCCTTCAACATCAGCCGCAGATCCCTCAGTTTGCGTCGGTCGACCAGCCCCACAAACAGGAGTCCGGCGGGCAGGAGCAACCCACTTGTCAGATGGTTGGTCAAGGACAGGCCCATCGAGAAGCACGCGAGCAGCAGACGCCTATCGTCTCTCGTGTCTCTCCAGACCAGAAGCAGGAAGATCACGAGGGACACGAAGAGGGTATTCAGGGTATAGACCTCGGTTATCACCGCCTGCGACCAGAAGTCTCGGCTGAGCCCGAACAGCAGGGCCGCAACACACGAGGGCACCACATGTTTCGTAAGCCTGAGACAGAGCAGGTAAACGAGCAAGACGGTCGTGGCCGCAAACACGGCGGAGGAGAGGTTGACTCTGTAAGCGGGGTCCCCGAACGGGAGGTAGGTGAAGAGATGGGTAAGCATCACCCACGTCGGGTAGCCGGTAGTGTGCGGGATGCCTAGCAGAATGGCTTGGGTCTGTAGCACCACCGAGTCTGGGAACTTGGTCGGGTCGTAGTAGAGCACGGTCGGTGCCAAGGTCCTGAGGTAGAAGAGGAGGCTTACAAGGCCCACTGAGAGGGCCACGGCCGGGTTCGCCGAGCGCCGCAGCCGCCTGCTCCTCGTGGCACCCTTCATGGCTCGCGTTTTACCACCGGAGCATGAGCCTCGTGGCACCGTTTGGCGTTCGAGGCCTTCCACGGAGGGTACGAATGTGCTCGAAGGGCGTGCTGTGCGGGCCAGGCGCATCGGCGCAACGAGGCTTACACAAGTTCGTAGAATCTTCTATCTGAGACTGTCCGTGTAGAGTCTCTTCCACGCCCTCCGCTGAATAAGGGCTTCGTCCCGACCTTGATGCTGTGGGCCGGAGTGGCGCGCGAGCCTTCGGTACTGCGCGTGAAGAGTCCTCTTCCATCGTGCGTCGGTGGATCGACGTATGTCGAGTGCGGCGGGCCGCGCATCGTGCCATACTTCCCTTCGAGAAAGCCAGAGAGGAGAAGGCGTGTCGTCTTCGGAGCTCATACGCTGGAGCGGGATGGCGGCCGTCGCAGGGGGAGTAACGCTCGTTGTCAGCGGCCTGGTGAGCATCCTCGGCGTCGATTTCAGCGACTTGGGCCAGAATCTTGGGGCGTTGATCCTCGCCTCCTTGCTAGGTATGCTCGCCGCGGTGCTGTTGCTGCTCGGACTGGTGGGCCTGTACGCTAGCCAGGCCCGGGCCGCCGGGGTCTTGGGCCTGGTAGGCTTCGTTCTGGCCTTTTTGGGCACGGTGTTGGTCGCGGGCTTCGACTGGGCGGGGCCTTCCTCTTGCCAGACGTGGCGGACGAGGCCTCCAGAATCTTCGAGGCGACGCCTCCGGGGTTCGTGGTGACGTTCTTGCTCTTCGCCGTCGGCTGGCTGGTGTTTGGGCTGGCCATGTTGCGGGCGAGGATCTACCCGCAGCGGTCGCCTTGGCCCTCGTCGTCGGGGCGGTCGCAAATCTGGTGCCGGTGGCCGGCACGGAGCTCATCTTCGCGGTCGCGATAGCCTGGGCGGGCTTCTTGCTTTTTAGGGGGAGGGGCACCACCGGGGCTCAACCGCTCTCGCGGACGAACTGAACGATCGCAGGACCATCTTCGCAGCCTCTGGCCCATACCTTCGCCCGCGCCATCAACACCCCTTCTGGGGCGGGCTTTCAGGGCGCTGTGGACCTTGGCCTTGAAAGCTCGAAGCCTTCGGTGTCCATCAACAGGTGTCGCTTGCGGCCCTTGATCTTCTTGCCTCCGTCGGAGCCGCGCTCTTCTCCTCGTTGATGGCCTCACAGGCAAGGAGAGGAGCAGAGTCTATCGGGTGTTGCGGCTCGAAGTTACGCCAACCGCCGAGGGGTAAGGTGTCAGCGGTGCTCTTTGTAGTCCTTTAACCCCGTCAGGATAAGATCGAGGCCGAACTCGAACTCCGCGTCGTGGTCCACCTCGCGCAGGGGAGCGCCGAGTTCGTGGATGTGCGGGAACTCCTCGGCGGAGAGCGTGCCGGCGCCAGCACGGGCTCCGGAAGGCTCCATCGCAAAGCCCCTGATCTCGGCCATCGCGTAGCCGGAGGTGTAGCTGGAGAGCGCGCGGAAGGCGTACAACGCTGTCTCGGGATCGAAGCCAGCCTCCCCCAGAGTCTTGAGGAACTCCTCGACCAGCCAGACGCCATCCATCGTGTCCGGCGGGCGGGTAACGAGTAGGGGAAAGACGTTGGGGTGCTCGTGGGCTAGCCCTCGGAAAGCCCCGTAAGCCTCCCTGACCCTCCTCTCCCAGCTCTCGTCCTCGGGCGGCACCTCCAGCTCACCGAGCAAGACTTCGACCATCCCGTCGAACAAGGCGCCCTTGTTGGGGACGTGGTTGTAGAGCGACATCGCCTCCACCCCAAGCTCGCTCCCAAGCTTCCGCATCGAGAGAGCCTCCAACCCCTCCCTATCCGCAAACCGTACCGCAGCCTCCAGTATCCGCCGCCGGCTCAACGGTTGCCGCTTCACAACCGCCATCAAGAACCTCCTTGTGCTCGCAACCCTTGACAGCTTACAGCATAAGCGCAGCACTTACAATGTAAGGGTTCAGGACCGCAGTGTGGAGTGATGAGGCTGGGTAGAGGCCGAAGGCACGACGGGGCCAGCAATCGCAAACGGGCCTCCTCGTCGTGGATTCCCGCTTTCGCGGGAATGACGTGTGGAGTACCTTCCTTGTGTACATGCGGAATCCGGATGCGGTTCGTCCGGACGGGCTCGGTATGAGATCTTCTGCGAATCGCGCACGAGCGAGGGGCTACGGGCGAGAACAACAAGCTGAAATGCCCTAATCGTAGAGGCCGGCCCTGCGTTTCTGTTGTTCGAAGGTGTTCTTGATCCTGCGCGCGTCGGGGAGGGCCATGCGGTTGAGCTGGTAGACGCGGCCTTTGTTGGTCTCTATCGTCAGGGTGACGTTGACGAGGCCCTTGAGGTGGATCACGGCGACGTCGCGCAAGCCTACGCTTTGCACGTTCTGGGACTGCCAGCCGCTCTTGAGCTCGACCCGGTCCTGGTAGACGCTGACGATGGTGTTATTGTGGCCGGTGGCCTGCGTTATGGGTCTTGCAGGTCCTTCCAAGCTTTCCTCCGTACCGCTAGCGGTCCGCCTTTCGCACCAGGATACAAGACGGCGTCAGAGATTTCGGTCAGGCGCGAAGAGATACCTGTCTCTTATACACATCTGACGCTGCCGACGATAACAGAGTAGTGGGGGG